>JAQTWB010000142.1 GCA_028689495.1 bacterium
CGTGTCGCCATCGCCCGCGCCCTCGCCATGCAGCCTAAGATCATGCTCTTCGACGAGCCGACCTCCGCCCTCGACCCGGAGATGATCAAGGAAGTCCTCGACGCCATGATCGAGCTGGCGCGCTCCGGCATGACCATGCTCGTCGTCACCCACGAGATGGGCTTCGCCAAAGCCGTCGCCCACCGCATGTACTTCTTCGACAGGGGCCAGATCGTGGAGAGCGGCACCACCGAGGAAATCTTCACCCACCCTCAGGAAGACCGCACCAAGCTCTTCCTTTCCCAAATCCTGACCCATTAATTGGATTAGCCTCGATGAACAACGGCAGGCGGCGCCAGCTCCTGCCGTTTTTTTTATTCTCTTGGGGTTTGCAGGCAAATCAATCTCCACCCGGATGCGCACTCGTCCATCCGATAACGCGCCCGTTCAGCCGCGGCCTTCGATAGCGATGGACGGCTTCTCTGTCTGATAAGCGCAATTCTTCGAGCGCAATCTGTTGCGTACCTGAACACGCAGTCACTTATTCGTTGGAAGCATTCCAAACGAAGTGTATAATATTGTTAAGTATGTATATATTAAGATATACAGCAATTGTGTATGTTATGTGAAGGATAGACTGCGCATTGGAGGTGATTTATGCGTACTCCTACTCGCGAAGAGAAGATGTCTGATGCATTCTATGTAATCGGATGTCAGTACTTCGCCTTAGCCGCCTATTGCGCGGATCGGATGTATCTCCCTATAGCCGCAACACTCTATCATCACGCGATTGAAATGCTGCTCAAAGGCTTTCTCGCAAAAAGCAAGACGTCGGATGATCTCAAAGGACTTGGTCACAACTTGAAGCTTTTATGGCATGAGTTCAAGGCACTGGCTTCAACAGCAGAACTAGCGCGCTACGATACTACCATTATTCAACTGAACGATATTGAGTTACTTCGTTACCCCGACTCAATTGTCGATAAGGGTTTTGTACTGAAAATCGGACTTGGCACTCCAATACCGATTGATCTCCCCGGTACAGAAGGCTTGCCTCAATACCTTATCGATGTTTCGGATGTCAACGCAATTGCAACGGCTATCTTCAAGGCAGGAAATGTTCCCGTTACGCCGTACTTCAAGAACACACCGTCTGAGATGAAACGCACACTTCCTGCCTCACTTCAACCCCAAGAATGAGCCTAGAGAGTGCCACCCAACACCGGCTGCAGTGGACGGGCGGGGCTGCGCCCGCCCGAAGGTATGCTGCGCGACAATTGGTTTGGTGAACTCTACAAGTCTCGCCCCTCCACCCGCCGCTGAGCCATACCATTGGCTGGCTCGTCTCGGCTAAAGGGCTTATGTTGCGGTAAAATCATAGCAAGGATCCTACCATGACCCAGCATACCCTCACAGAAGTTTTTGGCTTTCCGACAAATAATTTATCTCCAGAAGCCAACCGCCATAGGGCAAAACGGCTATGTCCCTATAACAATAAAGTGCCCAATTGCACAAAGGATAAAGCAAAGGATCCTCTGGGAGTCTGTAGTATCTACGATGACTCAAGCATTGCTATAACTTGCCCTATTCGGTTTAGACAAGATTGGTTAATTGCTGATGACGCAGCCGCGTTCTTCTTTGACAAGAACATTGCATGGACATCTCTAACGGAAGTGCGTCTGCCTGACAAGCATGGACGTTCGGCAGGAAATGTTGACGTAGTGTTGGTGGCATATAACGAACAAGGGCGCGTAATTGACTTTGGTGCACTGGAGGTGCAAGCGGTTTATATCTCTGGAAATATCCGCAATGCTTTTGAGTACTACATGAAAGACCCTCAAAAGTGGCACAGCATGAAATGGGAAGGGCCATGTTATCCTCGTCCAGATTACTTGTCGTCATCCCGAAAACGCTTAGCACCTCAACTTATCTACAAGGGTGGCATTCTCAATAAGTGGGGGAAGAAAATAGCAGTCGCGGTAGATAAAAATTTCTTTGCAACCCTTCCCGAACTACCGCAGACTCAACCAGACAAAGCAGACTTGGTATGGTTAGTATACGACCTTGTCTTTGACCAGTCCACAAATCGGTACAACTTAACCAAACATCAAGCCGTGTTTACGGCTTTTCTTCCAGCGCTTGAAACAATTACAATTGCTGAAGCGGGTCCATTAGAAGGTTTTATCGAACACTTGCAACAAAAACTTGATGAGAAGCTTGAGAACGGTTATCCGCCAGATGCTCCTACCCTGACAGAATTTGTTGAGCAGTGAGAAGATGATGGAGATTCGTGATTTTCAGTTAAGGTTATTTGGTAGCCTAGACACCAAGCGGGCGGTTAATGTCGCATCAGTAAATCAATACAGCCCTTTTCGTTATCCAGGCGGAAAAACTTGGCTAGTCCCTTTTGTCATTCAGTGGTTAATTGGGCAACAGAAACGTCCCACAGATTTTATTGAACCATTTGCCGGGGGCGCAATTATAGGTTTAACTGTTGCTGTCGAGCGACTAGCTCAGCATGTGACACTTGTAGAAGTAGATGAGCAAGTGGCAGCGGTATGGAAAGCTATTATTTATGGCGATTATCACTGGCTAGCAGATCGAATTGCTAATTTTGAAATAACCACCGACAATGTGGATTTTGTGTTGTCAAGCACGTATACATCTATCGAAGAGAAAGCCTTTCAAACAATTTTGCGAAATCGTGTCAATCGTGGAGGAATACTGGCGCGCGGGGCTGGCAAAATAAAAAATGGTGAAAATGGCAAAGGGTTAAAATCTCGCTGGTATCCTCAAACGCTACGCAAACGAATATTAAGAATTGGTGAAGTGCGTGAACGAATTACTTTTATCGAAGGTGATGGATTGCAAATACTAGAGCAAAATGCCATGAGCACGGATGTTGTTTATTTCATTGACCCTCCTTATACTGTGGCAGGGAAAAAAGCGGGAACTCGCCTTTATACCTATTTCGAAATTGACCATGAGAAGTTATTCACCATTGCCGAAACAATGCAAGGCGAATTTCTAATGACATACGACAACATAGATGCTGTCAAAGAGATAGCCGAGCGGCATGGGTTTGTTACAGAAGTGGTGTCCATGAAAAATACACATAACAGGGAAATGACTGAATTGTTAATTGGTCGTAGCCTGGAATGGTTATATGGGTAATAAAAAGAGGCACACTATGTCACAAGATATTTGTCCCTCATGTAAAACTGAATTAAGCAACGATTTTCGATTTTGTCCGAGTTGCGGATATGACCTGCAAAAACCTGTTGTTTGCCCCAACTGTCAATACTCCAATGAAAGCAATTCCAAGTTTTGTCAGGAGTGCGGTACACCCCTCCGCTCAACAGGTAAAACTAAACCGGAAGCAAAGAAAGCAGAGCCGGAACCAGAAATTCTTACCCAAATAGAACCTCCGACGAAAAATGGAATCACGGTTGAGTTTCCATTTTCGACAGCACAATCTTATGACTTCGCAGTCGCCACTGCCCAAAAGTTCGCCACCTTCAAACAATATGGGCAGGATAAAAAGGCTATTTATCGAGTCACTGTTCAGCCAAATGAAATGGAGGCTCTTGCGGAATTGTTAGAACACTTAAAAGGCTGGCGAAAACGAACAGTTTACGTAAATGGCGAGAAGGTCACTTGGGATTCAGCTTTTGCGTTTGACTGGTGCTACGAAAAGAAAAAAGCAAGTTTCAAGCCAGAATTTTATTGTTTTGGTTACGAAAATGAATGGCAATTCAATGCCTGGGGCTGTATCCAGGCAAACTTGCCGTTTGTGGAAAACGCTCCATGGTTTTGTTGGGGGCAATGGTTGAATAACAAAGGCGAATGGAAATTTGACAAAGAGCGTATCCGCCACGAATTACAAAAGTCTTTATATCAGTATAGATTTTGTCCTGCCTTACGTCCGGAACTTATTCAGGATGTGTTAAATGCCCTTCCAGATGTAGTTAACCCTGCCAAAGATAAAAACTGGAAATTTGTTGAAAGATGGGGAGACGAGAATGCCCCAGGCTTAACGGTAATTACAGAACGTTTTGGCTTCAAAGAAAAAGTCGTAATGAAAGGTGTCGCTCCAAATGGGCCAGGTGCAATTAAAGAAATAGCAAAACGTATGAAGTTTTCTTTACCGCCCACGCATAAGTGAACAAACACAGCCCAACACAGCGTGCAGCAGACGGCGGGCACGCGCCGCATTGTTTGAGCATTTTCAAGTTATTAGAATTCACGTTTAGATGGGGAATCTCTAACCACCCACCAGCCCCTAAAGCCAGGCGTTTGCCAACCTCAAGAGTCATGGTCTCTTATCTTCAAGCAAGATGTTTGCTGAAGGAGTATGAATTTGGCAAAGAATACAAAATATAAATGGCGCTTCTATGCCGACAACAATATAGAGCGGGAACTGGTCGAACACCTTCGCGAATCAGATTTCGACGTGCTTTGGATCGCTGAGAACCCGAGGCTGAGCAGACAACAGGAGGATCGCTTCCATTATCAGCAATCAAGAAAAATGAAGCGGTATTTGCTCACTCGTGACCTTGATTTCTGGGATGATCGCCGATTCCCGTTGCAGCAATCTCCTGGCGCCCTTATAATCACCACTAACGAAACCGAAATTACCCCTTACCTTCCTCGATTACTGCGTAAGATTTTCACTGATTACAATCCTCTTTCTGAGCCACTTTATATGGACAAATTGAAAATCAAAGCTGACGCGACCGGATTTGAGTTAAAAGGAATTGATCATGATAGTCAGAAGGTTACTATCGACAGATGGACTTGGAAGGAGATTTTTGAATAATGAGCCATGTCCAAGGTTTGATAGCTGGCTATCACAACCTGAAGTGGACGGCGGGGATTCTGGGCAATTGATGACCCTTTTTCTTCGCCGGACCCTCATCTGCTCTCAGGCTTTTGTTCACCCTCTCCCCCTCACCGCAGCTAACGCCAGCCGCCCGACCGTTCCTGGCACAAATGACGATTGACTTTCTTCATACGCCTGGTTATACTACGTCATACTGAAAGGTATAACCAATGGCCAATACAATAAAAACCGCCATTTCCATCCGCAAATCCCTCTTCGAGCAAGCTGAAAGCCTGGCGCAAGAATTGAATGTGTCCCGAAGCGAATTGTATGGGCTGGCGATCGAAACTTTTGTCAAACTTCATCAAAACCAGGCTTTATTGCAGGAAATCAACAAGGTTTATTCTGGCGATCAAGATGCCAATGAGAGTGTTCGTCTCTCCAAAATGCGTAAGCATCACCGTGAAATGGTGAGGGACGAGTGGTGATAAACCAAGGCGATGTATACTGGATCGAGCTAGAGGAGCCAACAGGTTCAGAGCCAGGTTTTAGCCACCCTCACGTTGTCGTACAAAATAACGTTTTCAATGCCAGCAGAATCAATACCGTGATCGTCTGCGCGCTGACATCCAATGTCAAACGCGCCCGGGTCCCTGGCAATGTGCTTCTTGAGAAGGGCGAAGCCAATCTGCCAAAACAAAGCGTGGTTTTGGTATCTCGAATTTTTACAGTCGACAAGTCACAATTGGGTGAATTTATTGGTATATTAGAAGAGCGTCGGGTCAAGCAAATTATCGAAGGCATTCATTTGATGACTGAAATTCGCACTCTTGAGTGAGAGGCGCGAGTACGACCCAACACATCGTGCACTTTACTTGTGGGTGCGCGCCGCGTTGTTGGGTTTGTTTCTGGGCTGGAGGTTGGTTCTGGCAGGTTGAAACTGTGGATTACCACGGATGAGAGAACATATGATGGATAAAAGTTTGTCTCCTATTCACCCAGGCGAAGTTCTGCTCGAGGACTTCATGAAACCGCTCGGCTT
>JAQTWB010000143.1 GCA_028689495.1 bacterium
GGGCAGGGGAATGTAAATTCGGGTGTCCGTGACGCGGTGGCTCATAAGCTGGAAAAAAATGGATATCTCAAGGAAGGGGTGGCGCACTCTGATAAAGAGGTAGCTGCTGCTGTGCGGAAGTACCAGGAAGAAAATCAACTCAAACCGGATGGTATTGTTGGTCGCAATACGTGGAGAAGTTTGAAAGAGGACCAGACTGAGATAGTAAATAAGAAGGCCGAGTCCAACCCCGAGGGGGCGAATAAATCTGTTGACCATAGTTCGGTTGTCGGCAAACAAGCGAATTCAATTTCGCAAGGTCAGGCTCAACCTGGTGAACTTCAATCCGGAGCCAAGCAGGATAATGATGTCCCTGTTATCAGGGGGAAGACCGATGTCGAGGTGAAAACTTCACTGGGTGTGGTAACGCAATCTTCGACAGTTGTCACACCAGGGATGGCTCTTGGTAAAACTGTCAATGTAAAACATGAATCCGCCATCGTTACTGAAAATGTTCAGGAGAAGAGCGAAAAAGTCGTAGATTCTCAGAAACCCTCATCAGGAACTGTGATTACGGATAATCGTTCGATCGAGCCGATGACTATAAATGGTGAAATTTGGAATCGCAATTCGAGTACGGCTCACATGGGGGTAAATCGCAAAATGGTCATCGATTCGGTAACGGCGAATGATCTTCTGCCGCCCAAGCCGACATCTGGATATTCAAATAAAGAAATTGAAGACGCTGTAAAAGAGTTTCAAGGGAAAGCTGGGTTCAACAAAACCGGAGTGGTCGATTTGGTTACGATGGATCGCATGCGTAACAGCGCGGACCTTAATGAAGGTATCATCACGAAAGTTCTCAATAAGCTTTGGTAGAGGAATGCCGGGTGTCCAATTAACAGCGACATTCGAATTGTTGTTGTTACCGTAGGGCGCGGGCCTTGTGTCCGCCCGGTTGAGTTGATGTTGTAGCTGATGCCACCAGATATTTGTGGTGAGAACCGATTGTTCTGGAGGACAAGAAATTTGGTGAAAAGAAAATATGCAACATCCGGGTTAAACTGCGAACTCGGCGATTACCGGGGCATGATCGCTAGGTTTTTCACCACTTCGCTCGGTCATTGAGATACTGCAGTCATCGCAGAGGGAGAAAAGTTCGGGTGTCGCCAGGAGAAAGTCAATTCTTAACCCGGCATTTTTTTGAAAATTCCCGGCCCGGTAATCCCACCAACTGAACTGCTGGTTGTCAGGGTAAAGTTCGCGATAGGTGTCCACGAGTCCCAGTTCCAGAAGACTGGCAAATTGCAATCGTTCTTCTGCCGTGCAGAGAATTTTGTTCTGCCATTTTTTTGGATCGTGGACGTCAATATCTTCGGGCGCGATGTTATAATCACCACCAGCGACTACAAGGTCGTTTTTGCGCAGACATTGTTTTAGATATTCGCGAAAGGCTTTCAGCCAGCTTAGCTTATAGTTGAATTTTTCACAGCCAGGCTCCTGTCCATTTGGCACGTAGGCTGAAACTACCCGAATACCGGAAATAGTTGCCGCAATAACCCGGGCTTGCGGGTCATCGAAATTTTCTACGTCTTTATTCATGCCGATAGTCACTTCTTCCGGCTTTTCACGTGAGAGAATCGCGACGCCGTTATAAGTTTTTTGACCCGAAACAGCGGAGTGGTATCCCAAATCCAGCAAAATTTGTCTTGGAAAGCTTGATTCCTCACATTTTATTTCCTGAAGGCAAACGACATCCGGATTATGTTTTTCAAGGAAGGATGTTAACTGTGCTTCGCGTGCACGAATCGAGTTTACGTTCCAGGTTGCAATTTTCATTTGGTCTCGGATGTTATCTTGATAGCGTATAGAATTCGATTGAGCAAAAGTAGAGCCACTTGTAAGACGAACTCTGCAGCGTGTCGGGTGCTTAATTTGCTTTGCCCAGTTTTGCGATCGTAAAAAACAAAAGGGATCTCGGTAACTGGCACACGACTGCGAGCAATATATTCCAAAGCAATTTTCCAACCAAGTGTCCTGGTTGGAGTCGATACAGCCAGGTCGCGTTTGATAGCAAAAAAGCCACTTGTTGGGTCGCTGACATTTGTTACTGCTCCGGCGATCCTTCTAGCTGTTGAGCTGACAATGCGTCGGCGCAGAGGCCAGTTTTGCGTTCCACCATTACCGGCAAAACGTGTGGCAAGTGTAAGCTGAACTTCGCCTTTGTGGATTGGTTCAATAAGCTGGGGTATGTATTTTGCCGGGTGACTGAGGTCAGCATCCATAACCACAACAATTTTCCCGGTAGCCGCTATAATCCCGCAGACAACGGCACTGGAAAGTCCGCGTTCCTGAGTTCGCCTGATTAGTTTGATGGGATAGAGAGATTGAAGGTGTTGGACCTCTTCTGCGGTGTCGTCCGGGGAATTGTCGTCGACGATAATAATTTCGTGCGAATAGTTAGAACTTGCCATTATATGGTCTATGTCATGGCATAGCTGGGCAATATTTCCCCTTTCATTGAAAGTCGGGATAACTATCGTAACTTCGGCATCAAGGTTCAAGTTATGAATTGCTGGCTGAATGGCTTGTCTGGTCATGAGGTTTTATCGCAGTATCAGCCCGTTATTGCCAGAGCGCCCTTGTTGTTCATAGCGGCTGAGTCGCAGACCGTTTTCTTTCGGAAAAGTAAAAGACTGCTCTGCACTTCTACCATTGACAACTGGAGGCTTATCTGTGGCGGTTGATGACAAACGCTCTATCAGCCAATAGGTTGATGAATTGAGATTTGTCTTGCTGTCATTTTTTCTGGGAAGTATCAGGTTGTGATCGCGTTCCAGGTAGTAAAGGACAACTCCCCGGGCGTGTTCAGGTTCGACAATAACCTTGTCTTTTGTCAGGTCAGCTCGGCTGGCTAACATTGTGGTGGCTTCTCGCCATTGCGTAAACCCGGCGAGTGGATTGATGAAATTCATTGATGTGGCGATGAGCGAGAGGGCAATAACGGCTCCTTTTGAGAGGAAACCCTTGGTTAGGAATGTTCTTGTTTGTTCCGTGCCGGTGGCGACGCCAAGCAGGAACAGTGGGAAGGAGACGATAAGGTAACGTTCGCTGAGCATCGGAATTTTGCTGCTGATAGCAAGGGCGATTAGGCCTGGAAGAAGAAGGCAGCTGAGTATGGTGTAACGATAATGCGAATAGCGTAAAATTCGATAAATCCCGGCCAGGGATAAAATGGAAAACGGAATAACAAACAGCAGTATTTCAGTTGCATGGTTTGTGAAAGAAACACTCAGGTTGTATTTATCCTCCCAGCGAAGCGGAAATACGCCATATCCTGCAGAATATCGAAAGAGTGTGTAAGGTGGTACCGAGAAGAGGAATTTGCGAAAAGACTGACCACCACTACCAATCAAGGTCGTAACAACCTTTAGCCAGGGGAGGAATGCTACTGCAATAATAAAAAGTGTTCCGCTCCAGCGCCAGAAAAGCTGTCTGGCAAATCGTGCATCCAGCATCAGGCCAATACTTAACGCGGCAAGGAAGAGTGCGTAATAATAGTGCGTATACATTCCTGTGATTCCGACGAGTAAAAGCAGGATGAGCTTCCAGGGGCCAGGCAACTGTTTACGGGCTTCAAGAGCAATATATAGAGTTATCAGGCACTGTAACGCGAGCAGCGGATACATTCGTGCCTCGGCAGCAAAGTAAATGGCGTAGGATGAACAGGCGTAAAGTATGGTTGTCAGCCTGGAAATTCGCTTGTTTGCAATCCGGTCTGCACAAAGGAAGACAAGGGCGATATTGGCGGTATCAATCAGTACGCTAAGCAGTCTCAGCCCAAGCTCGGTAGGGAGACTTCCGATAAAAAGTGGCGCGTTGTCGAATAACGGTGAAGTCGCTAGCGGAGCCAGAGCTCTCAGCCACAAATGAAGCACCAGGTAATAGAATGGTGGAGTGTGGCTGTCGAAGCCTTTGCCGCTGATAATATCGCCGAAGCTGCCGGAAGCGATGAATAAACTTGTTTGTTCGTCAAGCCAGAGACTGTTTTTACTGGCCAGGATAAGGCGAATTGTCGCACCGGCCAGCATCAGCATTATGATTGCGAAGTAGTCAAGTTTATTTGGCTTATCGTTACTCATGGTAGATTTAATTGTCGTGTAGTTTGTGCAGCTATCAATTTTTAACGAAGGTTGAGATTCTCATGTATCCAGAGAAAGGGTAGAGAAACTTGTCGAGCCTGGAGACCATTTTCACAAACGGATAAATTTTTGAATAGAGGCGGAAGTTCTTTTCAAACTTCCGTAGTTCGTTTTCGGTAATTACCAGCCCCTTACTGGCTTCTTCACAGTTGTCTTTTTTACTGGTGGTTTCGGAATGTGGCTTCTTACCGGCGATGAGGCTGTAAGCATAGACAATTAGTGTATCGATCGTTTCACTAAAGAATCCGGAATAGGTTCTGCTGCCGCTCATCTTGAAGCTGTTTTTTGTCAGATTGCGAAGAGCAGATTCGTCATATCCTGGACGAAGGTGTCCGTGTGCCTCATCGGTTTGTCCAATCACATTGCGGAATATTCTTAAGAGTGAATACCGCTTGAGATTGGGTGCATTGATGATTAACAGTCCCCCTGGTTTGAGGATTCGGCTCAGTTCGTTGATAAAATACCGATCATCTTCGACATGTTCCAGCATGTCGATTACCACGACAACATCGAAGAAGGAGTCTTCGTAGGGAAGTGGCCCGGTGACCAATGCGACATTGCTGTCCACCATTCGCCTGATCGCCGCGACAACCGATGGTGTAAGGTCTGCGCTCCACCAGGTTCCGCCATCTGCTCTGAGCAGGTAGCTGATAACTCCGTTGTCGGCACCGAGGTCGAGGCATTTTTGCGTATTTATCTCGGGCAGCGATAGCTTGATTTGTCGAAGTTTTTCTTGTTTGAGCACCGAACGGCTGAATAATTGCAGCAGCAACTTGCGTCCGTTATCCTGGATGCTGCACGCAAGTCCGTCGTGATGCTGTGAAGTCTGCGACTCCAGCTCGGCCGATGAGGGGATGGTGATGGCGCTTTTGCTACTCATGGGCCTCATGTTACTAAGGTCCTGAGCAGTTCAGGACGTTATGATACGTAGTTTATGATTCGTAGTACCTTGTTGTTTTGGCCGCCAATAATTTCAAATTGCATTGTTTATGTCAAAAACCTCTGAGATTTTCAATTACTTATCTAAAGCGACGGTTGGTCTGCTTTGCCTCGTTTTTGCGCTGTCGTCATGCGCGCCCGCGAGAATGGCGCTCAGGACAGGTGAGATTCCTGAGGCGAGACCACTCAAGCCCGATGAAGAGCAGTATGGGCACCAGGTGTTACAGGCTCTGACTGAACAGTATGAGCTTGATTACAACCATCCCCGTTATAATGAAGTAGTTGGTATTGTTGAAAAGCTTACAGCGGCAGCCGGAGCGGATAAAGATCCGTGGCATGTTTTTATTTTACGCGACAACAACTTGAAGAATGCCGCAGCGACTCGCGGTAATCATGTTTTTGTCTGGACAGGAATGCTTGATTATACAAGCAGCGAGGCTGAGCTTGCGACTGTTCTTTCCCACGAAATTGCTCACGTACTGGCGCGACATACAGATCCCGATCCAAATGAGGAGGCCAGAAAATTGCTTGTTCAGGTTGGTGCGATGGCTGCTGCCATGGCCGCCGCCGGGGCCACCAGCAGTTACCAGGCTTCGCAAATTGTCGGTAACCTGACAGGGACGGTGACCCAGGAGGTCGCCAGCGGGATGCTGATTTATCCTTACACCAGAGATATGGAGCTTGAGGCTGATTCACTGGGGATGTTTATCATGGC
>JAQTWB010000034.1 GCA_028689495.1 bacterium
TGCCGATGAGTAATCGTTCGATCTCCGCGGCTTATCCGCCGGGCTCGACGTTCAAGCTTTATATGTCTGTAGGTGGAATGGCGCGCGGTCTTATTAATAGCACTTCGACGATGCCATGCCCGGGATATTTCTATTTTGCCGGTCGGCAGTACCACTGCCATAAAAAAGGTGGTCACGGGACAATCTCTCTTCAGGATGCCCTGACCCTATCCTGCAATGCCTATTTCTTTCGTTTGGGTAATCTGATGGAAATTGATGAAATTTCTACAGTTGGAAGTGAATTTGGTTTTGGCCAGACAACCGGGATTAATCTGCCAGGAGAAAGAGCTGGAGTTATGCCATCCCGTGAGTGGAAAAGACGTACAGTTGGCGAACGTTGGTACCCCGGGGATACTTTACCAGTCAGTGTTGGGCAGGGGTATCTGATCGTGACACCACTGCAACAAGCAGTGGCACTGTCGGCTTTGGTAAACGGAGGCCGTCTGCTGGTTCCGCGCCTTGTTTCAGGGAGCGTTGACCAGTTGACCGGAGAGGTCACTTCATATCCGGCGGAACTGAAGCGAACCGTGACAATTGACCCGGTGTATCTCGATGCGGTGCGTGAGCTTGCGGCATCAATTGTCGGCCATCCCCGCGGAACGGGTAAGCGGGCCAAAATTGAAGGGATAAACATAGGTGGGAAAACAGGGACTGCTCAGGTGAGTTCGCTGGAGACAGGTAATACAACTCATGCATTACGTGATCACGCCTGGTTTGTCTCATACGCTCCAGTGGAGGCTCCGGAGATTGTCGTTGTCGCTTTTGTTGAGAATGCTGGAGTAGGCGGGGGCGTTGCCGCGGCTCCGCGGGCTCGCGCCGTATTGGAAGAATATTTTATCAAAACAGGACGACTGCCTGCTGATTATCAACGGATTGTGCTTGAGCCGATCGATCCGACAACTGCTCAGCATTGAGTCGGGCCGGTAGCTCGCAGCAACTAAGGAGATTTGACTTTTGCACTCTCGCATTGAACTACGCATTCCATTTTACGTGCTGTTGCTCTCGTTGATTGGGGGGACGGTGCTTTATAGCGCGGGTTATGACGTTGAGACTGCGACCAGTCCGCGCTTTGTCAAGCAGCTTTATTATTTTGTGCTTGGATTTTTGTTTTTTGGCGCATGTCTTTTTATTCCGGCAGATTTCTGGCGTCGGGCGGCTTATCCGGCTTACGCCGGAGGGATTGCCACACTGCTTATGGTTCTCGCTGTCGGTAAGGTCGCTGGAGGAGCCCGCCGCTGGATCGCCATAGGCGGTTTCACCGTGCAGCCCAGTGAGTTCACGAAGGTTCTGATGGTGCTGGCTCTGGCGCGCGTTTTGGCTGATTTTAAAGGGGCCAAAGATGGGTATAATTTGTGGCAGCTTTGGAAGCCGGCTCTTGTCGTGCTTTTGCCGCTTGGGTTGATTGTCCTGCAGCCGGATCTCGGCACAGGTCTTTGTCATGTGTTGATAGCCGGGGTGATGGTGCTTGTGGCCGGGGTGAGAAAGAAGACGATACTTTTCGTGCTCGGTCTTGTGGCAGTTGCTGCTTATCCGGCCTGGCACAGTTTGCACGATTATCAGCAGCAGCGCGTTTTTAACTTCCTTTCTCCGGAGCGTGACCCTTTGGGAACGGGATACCACGCGATTCAGTCAAAAATCGCGGTGGGCTCAGGTGGGCTTTATGGCAAGGGATACATGCAGGGGACCCAAACCCAGCTCAGGTTTCTGCCAGAGCAGACAACTGACTTTATTTTCTCGGTATTCTCGGAAGAATGGGGCTTTGTCGGCACTTCTGTGCTGATCGCACTTTATGCACTATTAGTAACCCGGATCCTTAATCTGGCCGCGCAAAGTGAGGATCGTTTCACCTCCTTTGTTTGTGTAGGAATGGCTGCTATGGTTTTCTGGCATGTTGTGGTTAATATCGGCATGGCCACCGGGGTATTGCCGGTGGTAGGACTGACTCTTCCCTGGATGAGTTATGGTGGCTCATCTGTGCTGGCGATGCTGGCGGGGATGGGAGTCCTTGCCGGAGTGGTCTCGCGACCGGGCAAGAGAATTGGCTTACACAGCAGGAGGTAACCTTGATAGTTGTAATGCAGGCGGGGGCGAGCGCGGATGAGCTTGCCGAAGTTGTCCGACGAATCGAAGAACTGGGTTTTAGGGCTCATGTCATGCATGGGGTTGAGCGCCAGGTTATCGGTTGTCTTGGCGACGAGCGGGAGAAATCCGGGCTTCATGTGTTGGAGACAATAGCTGGTGTATCCAGTGTGATGCCGATACTTTCTCCATATAAGCTTGCGGCCAGGCAGTTGCAGGCTGAGCCCTCGGTTGTCGCTTTTGGCGATAACTGTCGTCTTGGTGCTGGAGTGGTGCAGGTTATTGCTGGTCCATGTTCAGTTGAAAATGAAGAACAGATCGTCGAGACAGCCAAGGCGGTTCGTGCCGCCGGGGCAACCGCTCTGCGGGGTGGGGCGTTCAAGCCGCGTTCATCGGCTTATGCTTTTCAGGGTCTTGGTGTTGAAGGACTGAGGCTCCTTCGTTTGGCGGGCGATGAAACAGGTTTGCCGATTGTCACCGAGTTGCTCGATGTTCACGATCTTGATGTCGTGCTTCGTTACGCTGATGTTATTCAGGTCGGGGCTCGTAATATGCAGAATTTTAGTTTGTTAAAAGAGATTGGCAAGACGCGGCACCCGGTGGTGTTGAAGCGTGGAATGGCGGCGACTATTGATGAGTGGTTGTCTTCGGCGGAATATATCCTTGCCGGCGGAAATAGCGAGGTTGTGCTTTGTGAACGGGGGATACGCACCTTTGAAACCGCGACGAGGAATACGCTTGATTTGAATGCTGTTCCGGTTGTTCGTGACAGGACGCATCTGCCGATTGTCGTTGATCCAAGCCACGGCACAGGGGTGCGCCGTTATGTGAAGCCGATGGCTCTTGCGGCGGTTGCCGCCGGTGCGGATGGGTTGATGATAGAAGTTCACAATAATCCCGATGTTGCACTTAGTGACGGCGCCCAGTCGCTTAGACCAGAAGAGTTTCGCGAGTTGATGCAGAGTCTGCGACCGGTTGTTGCCGCAGTTGGAAAGGAAATCGCAGGAGAAAGATGTGAGTAGTGAAAAAACCAGGTTGATTCTGGCGTCAGCCTCGCCTCGTCGGCGCTCGGCGCTGACAGTTGCCGGATTATTTTTTGATGTTTTGCCGGCGGATATTGATGAGACGCCGTTCCCGGGTGAGGAAATTGAAGCTTTTGTCCGTCGGATGGCTGAAGAGAAGGCGGCCTATATTTCTTCGATGCACGAAGACGCGGTTGTTCTTGCCGCTGACACTATTGTGGTGTTGCAGAACGAAGATGGAAGTGAGCAGATATTTGGTAAGCCGGAAAATCCCGAAGAAGCCAGAATGATGCTTTCTCGACTCCAGGGTTGTGAACATCTTGTCGTAACTGCTTATTGTATTACCTGCGCCAGAGCCAGTTATAGTGTTGGGCGAATTGTTGAGACAACAGTAAAGATCAGGGCGTTGACCGAGAACGAGATTGACAGTTATCTGGCAACAGGTGAGCCGCTTGATAAGGCTGGTGGTTACGGAATACAGGGCATTGGCGGTTTATTTGTTGAGTATGTAAACGGTTCATATACCAATGTTGTTGGTTTGCCGATGGCAGAGGTCCTTGCTGACCTTCAGGAGTTGGGCGTCTGGCATGCCGGACTTCTTGAAGCTGGTAGTCAGGACTGATCCGGTAGTTCGCTAGACTGATTCGGCAGACTGATTCGCCGGTGTGATTCGTAAGAGTTGTCCGTAAGAGGAAATTGCGATGAAGACGCGTCTCGATCAAGTTCGCGGGAAGATTGCTGCCGCTCTTCTGCGTAGTGGTAGAACTGCTGGGCGCGTGCAGTTGCTTGCTGTTTCCAAACATCAGCCATTTTCAGCGGTTCTTGAGGCGTGGAATGCCGGGCAGACTCTTTTTGCGGAAAGCTACGCTCAGGAACTTGTTACCCGTCTGGCTGATGTAAAGGCTCGGCCGGAGTTGTCATCAACGACTACTCCGCTGCAGTTTGATTTTGTTGGGCGCCTTCAGGGTAATAAGGTCAAGACGGTGGTTGGCGCTTGTCGCATGCTTCATTCGATTGATCGTTTTTCTATCGCCGATGCCGTTAATCGTCAGGCGGAGCGCTTCGGGGTGATTCAGTCGGTGCTGATGCAGGTTAATATTTCTGGAGAGGAGACCAAGTCAGGAGTGCGGGTTGAAGATGCGCCACGTTTACTTGAAGAATTATTGCGTCTGCCGGGGCTTCATGTCGAAGGGTTGATGTCCTTTGGCCGTTACGTGCCGCCTGATGCTCCTTATGAAATGCGGGCCCGCGAGTTTATCGATATGGTGCAGTTACGCGACAGTCTGGCCGGGCGTTTTGAGGCGCCGCTTGCCCAACTTTCGATGGGCGTGTCTCACGATTACGAAGTTGCGGTGGAGCAGGGGGCAACAATCGTCAGGGTTGGAGCAGGGATATTTGGTCCGCGATGATGATATCGGGGCAACCGCGCCAGCGGATGCGACGACGGACCAATAATAGACGCGCCATTTTGGCGCATGTTGAATAGTAGACGCGCCATCTTGGCGCGTGTTGAGCTCTTCAGTAAGATGAAATTGCAAATTGTGGGGGATGAAGTGCAGGATAAAAGCGAAGGAAAGGCGTTCGAACAGAGCATTGCGGTGATTGGCGCTGGTAATATGGGCGGAGCGATTGTTCGTGGACTGCTTCGTGCTGGCTGTCCGGCAGATAAGCTGGCAATACTTGAGTCGTCTCGTGAAAAAGCACAGATGGTAGCCGCTGATTCCGGGGTTAGGGTGCTTGATGAGGCGCGCGAGCTTTCGGGTTATGATTTGATTGTGCTTGCCGTAAAACCGCAGGTCTTGCCCGAAGTTTCGCTGAATATCGCCGCGGTGTTGCCAAAGTCAGAGAAGCGAATCATTGTTTCAATTGCTGCCGGTGTGCCGCTTGATGCGATTAGCGATCTGTTTCAGGGGAAAGGACAGGCAGTGCGCGTTATGCCCAATTTGCCTTGTGCCGTGTTTGAAGGAGTAAGTGCGGTATATTCTGAAGATCATGCTGCCGGTGATATTGCCGAAAAGGTTTTTTCAACGGTGGGCGAAACAGTTCGTCTGCCCTCGGAAGACCTGTTTGATGTAGTTACAGCTCTTTCCGGGAGTGGTCCGGCTTATGTGTTTTTGATGATCGAGGCCCTTGCTGATGGGGCAGTCAAGCATGGCTTAAGTCGGGCGATGGCGACCAAGCTTGCGGCGCAAACTATGCGCGGGGCTGCAGGGTTGCTGTTACAGTCGGGAGAGTGCCCCGGCGCATTAAGGGAGAAGGTTGCTTCTCCGGGAGGAACGACAATCTACGGTTTGCAGGCATTGGAAGATTCCGGTGTGCGTGCGGCGCTGATGCGGGCAGTTGAAGCAGCAACCTGGAGAAGTTCGGAAATGTCGCGCATGTAAATGGCGCATGTGAATATTGCTACGCGATATTTATTGACGTAATGGGGCAGTGGAGCTCCAGCTCCGCTGCAAAAATCATGCTGGCTATTGTCGTATAAAGAATGCGCCCAGCTGTATGGATGTTATCGTTGATACTCGTAGATAGAATTTAAGATGGTAGGAAAATGATTTTACTCGGACAGTTTCTTCAAGCGATTGGTGGAGTGCTGAATATGGTGCTTCAGGTGTTTTTCATTCTTTTCTTTATCCGTGCTATCGCATCGTGGTTTAGCCCCGATCCAAGAAATCCGATAATGCAGTTTCTTTACAGCTCGACCGAACCGATACTTGCCCGGATTCGGGCCAAGGTGCGTCCAATTGGCATGTTTGACCTTTCGATCATTGTGGCGATTATCGGCATTTATTTTTTGCAGGTCTTTCTCGCCGGCTCTCTTATTAAATACGGCCAGCTTTTTGCCAGCAGTGGTTCAAGTATTGTCGATTCTTTGTGATGTGTCGGAGTAGCCAGTTTGTGCAGGTGGTATTCTGTCGGCAGGTGGAATCAGGGGTGGAATTGAGGCTGCGTATTGTCCCGCGTTCAAAGAAGCGCGGGCCTTCCTGGGATGATAAAAAACATGAGCTTCGCTGGGGAGTCTCGGCTGCTCCGGTCGATGGGCAGGCCAACGACGAGCTGATTGTTGAGGTTAGTCGATTTTTTCGTATTCCGAAGACAAATATTAATATCAAGAGTGGGTTACAGGGGCGAAACAAGTGTTTGCTGCTGGGGGGGGCAACAGTGGAAGCAGTTCTCTTGGCTCTTCAGCTTGACGATAGGTGTCCAAGTGCTTAAACAAACGCGGTAATCTCGAACGGGAGATGACAGGATCTCTCTATGAGAGTTTTGGTCAAAAGAATTTTCAATCATACACGATGTTAAAATAGCTAATTTGAGAGAGTAAAATGCCTACCTATTCATACGAATGTTTCGCCTGTGGACACAAGTTTGAGGCTACACAGAAAATTACCGAGGACGCGATTTCTGTCTGTCCCGAGTGTCACAAGGAAGAAGTCAAGCGTATTATTACTGCGTCCAATTTTCATTTGAAGGGGTCCGGATGGTACAAAACGGACTATGCTTCGGGCAGCTCATCTTCATCTTCGTCTTCAAAATCTTCGTCAACTTCCGCGGTATCGTCGTCGGATTCAGGCAGCTCTTCTTCATCTTCTTCTTCAGCTACGGCCTCCTCGGGATCATGCTGCGGCGGTAAGTGCTCGAGTCACTAGCCCGGAAATTGCATATAAAATTCCCATCTGATTTGAGAGCAGACGAGAAATAAATTCCCCTCTGTGGAGCTTGCTGTTACCCACAAGTTCCCGACCAGATTACCTTGTTGCGATTGGAGATCGAACAGAGGTAAAGTTCTTGCAAAGTGGGCGTATTTAAAATCACTCCCAGCATGCAGACGGCAATTCCGGGGGTGCAGAGCTCCAGCTCTGCGCCAATTCGCGGCAGATTTGCAGCTTGGCGGGAGATATGAATTGCAGCAGAGCTGGAGCTCTGCTGCCCCACTGAAGCCACTATTTTCGTTCCTGCAGACTTGTGGGTAATAGCAAGCTTTGGAGGGGTACCCGAAGGGCGAGGTGGTGGAAAGTGCATTGAGAGGGAGAGACCACCCCGTCAGGCTTCGCCTGCCACCCTCCGAAGGAGGGGTGCCCGAAGGGCGGGGTGGTGAAAAGTGACACGGTATAAGGATTCGGTTTACCCGTTGATGTTTTTCTTCAGCACATCTGAAGATCGGAATCTCGGGTATTTTCGTGCGGGGATGTCGATTGCCTCACCGGTCTTGGGGTTGCGGCCCTTTCTGGCCAGTCTTTCAGTGACGTGGAATGTGCCGAAACCGCGGATACCGACTTGACGCCCTTCGGTCAGTTCAGCTTCGACTGCGTTAAAGACATTATCAATTTGGGTTTTTGCATCTTCGGCGCTGATATTGCTGCTGCTGCGCAGTTTTTCGACCAGTCCATCACTGGAGGCAGCGAAGGTCAGTGACGGTATAAGGCTAAAAGCCAGTAACGAAAGGCTCAATCTGACATTTTTCATATAGGATTCTCCTGATTAGATATCCGCCGAGGTTAATTACACAGGAACTTTTTCTGTGTAATTCCTTTAAACGGGTGTTTGTTCCGCTTTGATTGTCGTATTATCTCCAAATACGTTTCATGAAATGACAAAAAGACGAGGAAGTAATGTCGGGTTTTACGCATCTCCATCTTCACACCCAATACAGCGTTCTGGACGGGGCGAATAAAATTAAACCACTGTTGGCCCGAGCTCGGGAAATGGGGCAGACCTCAATTGGCATGACCGATCATGGCAACATGCACGGGGTGATTGAGTTTTATTCGGCGGCGAAGGAAGTTGGCTTGAAGCCGATAGTCGGTTGTGAGGTTTACCTGACAAGTGGCAGCCGTTTTGAGCGCAAGCGTTCATCGCAAGGGGGGGCGTCGACCCATCACCTGACCTTGTTGGCAATGAACAGCGAAGGTTACCGCAATCTCTGTCGTCTTGTATCTCTTGCTTATATCGAAGGCTTCTATTTTCGACCACGTATTGATCATGAAATTCTTGCGCAGTTTAACAAGGGCATTATCTGCCTCAGTGGCTGTTTATCGGGGGAGTTTGGTGTTGCCGCAAAAAATTCCCGGGATGACCAGGCTCTTGAAATCGCAAAAAAATATCACCAGGTTTTTGGCGACAGGTTTTATCTTGAAGTGCAGCCGCACCGTATTGAAGAGCAGCAGCGATTAAACGAAATTGCTCGTCATGTCTCCGCTAAACTCGGGCTGCCGATGGTCGCGACCAATGATTGTCATTATCTCGACGCAGGCGATCATTTCGCTCAGGAAGTGCTTATGTGCATCGGCACCGGTAAGCTTCTTTCTGATACCGATCGTTTGAAACACGATAGCGAGGGCGTTTCTTTGCATCTAAAGTCGGAGAGCGAGATGCTGGCGGAGTTGCCTGGGTTTGCCGAAGCGTGCGCCATTACCCAGGATATAGCCGCGCGCTGCGATCTGCAATTTGATTTCAAGACTTATCACATGCCTCGTTTCGAGCCTCCGCAAGGGGAGGATGTAAACGAATTTTTCATGCGCGAGTCTCGGGAAAGTCTGGAGCGCTTTTTTGCGCTTTCAGAAAAGCGAGGTGATGCCTTTAACGAAAAGCGCAAGGAGAGTTATCGGGAGCGGCTGGAAGAGGAACTCGGAATTATCTGCGACATGGGATTTCCGGGATATTTTCTTGTTGTGTCGGACTTTATTCGCTGGGCGAAAAATAATGATATCCCTGTTGGTCCGGGTCGGGGTAGTGCCGCCGGTTCGCTTGTCGCTTATGTGCTGAACATCACGGAAATTGATCCGATTCGTTACAACCTGCTGTTTGAGCGTTTTTTGAATCCGGAACGAATCAGCATGCCTGATATCGACGTCGATTTTTGTATCAACGGTCGCGACAACGTGATCAAGTATGTGTCGGAACGTTATGGCCGGGAGAGTGTGGCGCAGATTGCGACGTTTGGGACATTAAAGGCGAAAGCGGCGATTAAAGACGTCGGACGGGTGCTTGGTATGAGTTATGCCGAGACCGATCGTATCGCTAAGCTGATACCAGCACCGCGTCAAGGATTTGATTACCCGATAGCCGAAGCCCTGAAGATGGAAAAGAAGCTTCAGGAATATGCTGATGGCGAAGGGAAACAACTTATCGACCTGGCCCAAAAGCTCGAAGGCCTTTCGCGTCACGTGTCTACTCATGCCGCCGGGCTTGTGATTGCTGATAGACCACTTGTGGATTACCTGCCGCTTATTCTCGACAAAGATGAGCAGGTGGTGACGCAGTTTTCGATGAAGTGGGTTGAGAAGATCGGCCTCGTCAAATTCGACTTCCTTGGTTTAAAGACGCTTACCGTTCTTCACGGAGCTGTGCAGATGATCAAAGAAACCGAAGGCGTTGAAATTGATCTGAACAACCTGCCGCTTGCAGACAAGAAAGTCTATCGCATGCTCTCGACAGGGCAAACCACCGGGGTGTTCCAGCTTGAATCCTCCGGCATGACCGAGATGCTTTGTCGCTTAAAGCCGACAAACTTTGAAGACATCGTGGCGATGCTGGCGCTTTATCGTCCAGGGCCACTCGACAGTGGTATGGCGGACCATTATATCAACCGCAAAAATGGTCGCGAGAAAGTGGTTTACCTGCATCCGCTGCTGGAGCCTGTGCTGAAGGATACGTTTGGTATTATCCTTTATCAGGAGCAGATCATGCGTATCGCTCGTGATATGGCGGGTTATTCGCTTGGTGAAGCCGATATGCTTAGGCGGGCGATGGGCAAGAAAGACCCGGAAGCCATGGCCAAGCAGCGTTCGCTTTTCATGGACGGAGCGGGAAAGAAGGGCATAGCGGAAAAGATAGCCACCGAGACCTTTGATCAGATGGAGACTTTCGCCCGTTATGGTTTTAACCGGAGTCACTCTGTTGCCTATGCAATGATTTCGTTTCAGACTGCTTATCTCAAGGCTCATTATCCGACATGTTTCATGGCGGCGCTGATGACTCATGAAATGAGTGACACCGATAAAACGTTAAAAAATATCAATGAATGTCGGGAACAGAAGATTTCCCTGCTTGCTCCTGACGTGAATACCGGGAAGGTTGGTTTCTCGGTGCGGGGCAAGAAGGTTGTTTTTGGTCTTGCGGCAATCAAGGGCGTTGGGGAGAAAGCGGTTGAGCATATCATCAGCGAGCGGAGCGCCGGCGGACCATATCGAAGTCTGCTTGATTTTTGTCGTCGTTTGCCAGGGGAAGCGCTGAACAAGCGGATTCTCGAAGGCTTTATTTTTTCAGGCGCTTTCGACTGGACAAAGCTTCCGCGGGCTGAATTGCTGGCGCGGCTTGAGGATGTGCTGAAGCTTTCGGCGCGTGAGAAGAAAGAGCAGAATTCTAACCAGATCGGACTTTTCGACAGTTTTGAAGACGTGGTTGAAGAGCAATATACGCCGCAGCGACCATTGATGCGGGAATGGCCAAAGAATGAATTGCTGGCTAACGAAAAAGCGGCGCTTGGTTTTTATCTTTCCGGCCACCCGCTTGAGCAGTATCGCAATGATTTGACGAGGCTCGGTGCTTCTTCAACTTCGGCTTTGCGCAATATGCGCGATGGACAGTTGGTGACTGTCGCCGGGGTGGTGACCTTTCTCAAGCTGAAGAACACAAAGAAGGGTGACCGCTATGCGACTTTTCTCCTGGAAGATATGTTGGGAACAGTCGAGACAGTTGTCTGGCCCGATGTTTACCAGAACTCAGCGACCTTGTTGGGCAGTGAAGAGCCAGTGATAGTTGGCGGTAAACTCGACGTTGGCGACGAACGCCTGGTGCTGATTGTCAATTCAGTGGAGTCACTGCTTGAACGTCGCGGACAATCGGCAAAGGAGGCGACAGTGCGTCTCCGTCACGGGAATACTACCGGCGAACAGGTGCGAGAATTGAAGAAGATAATTCTCGCGCAGAAGCCGGGCCAGGTAGATAGACAAGATAAGGCTGATAAACCGGGCAAGGCGTCCGGTTGTGTGGTGAAATTGCTGGTCAGCCGTGAAAATCACAGCGACACGGTTATTGCCCTTCCCTCATCTATACGTGTGGAGGCAGGGGAGGAGTTCTGCCAACAGGTAGAGTCTCTGCTCGGAGCAGAGAGCGTAACTTTTAGGTAAATATGATAGTCATCGCTTTTTGACTTTCCCGAATTGTTGGGTAGAGGCGCGATGACTATATTGGAGCAGCCGCGCCAGCGGATGCGACCAGAAGACCAATATACTGCTCGTATAAAATACAAATGCAGCGCCGTCGGCGCTGTCAACAATAGCGGCGTTTTAAAAAAATGGTGATGTCCGGGTTGGGAAAACTAAAGTGGGAGCAGTATATATGACAGAAGAACGAGAAGATCGCGTGGAAAGTGTATATGACAAGTTGCTGCGCCACCTCTATATCAACCGCAAGCCTTTGTTTTGGGTTGTCTGCATTGGTATTTTTATTTGGCTTAGTTTGGCAATTCGCGAGATTACAACTTTATTACTCACGGCCTATGCGATTGCGGTGCTGCTCGATCCGTTGTTGCTCTGGCTGGAGAAGAGACGAGTTTCGCGTAGCTTCGCGATTATCTTTTTCGGTCTGGTTTTGCTCTTGTTTTTTATTCTGCTGGTCATTGTCGCGATTCCGCTTATCGTCAGCGAATATGCACATCTGATAAGCGTACTGCCAGCTTTTCTGCAGATTGCCAGTGAAAGAGTTGGTGTCTTTGCTTCGAAGAGTCTTGGCATTTCAGTCGGCGATGCCCTGCAGCAATTAAATGCTGAAGTGAAAAATCACATCAACGCGCTTGGTGTGGAGCAGCTAAAGACTGTTGCGACAACCGTGCTGGAGACGGTGCTCAAAGGGTATTCGCTGACCCTGACGATTTTCAACCTGACGTTTTTGCCGTTTTTTGTTTTTTACATCGCCCGTGATTTGAAGACGATTCATAAAGTGGTTGGTGGGTTTATTCCCACAGGAATCAGGCGCCGGGTGCAGCTTGTTGCACTGGAGATACTTTCGCACGTTTACGGCTTTTTTCGCGGACAGTTTACCGTATCTTTTATCATGGCCGGTTTCTATGTGGTTGGTCTTTCGTTAATCGGCTTGCCTTATGCCTTCGTTGTCGGGTTGTTGGCCGGACTGCTCAATATCGTGCCTTATCTCGGGGTGGCGATTGGTATTTTATTGTCATTGATTATTACCCTGGTGACTGAGCCGACATGGTTGCAGCTGGGGATGCTTATTGGTGTTTTTATCGCTGTGCACGCAGTTGAGAGCACTTTGCTCACACCAAAAATTGTCGGTGACAGTGTGGGCATTCATCCGCTTGGTGTGATGTTGGCCTTAATCGTTGGCGGGCAGCTGATGGGGCTTTTTGGTCTGGTCATTGCCATTCCGGCTGCTGCTGCGGCGCGGGTGTTGTTCCTGCATATGCGTCAGGTCGTTGAAGCTGAGGCGGTTTTGCATGAATAGGGCGGGGTATGAATAGGCTGGCAGTGCCTTGTTGGGGTCACTGCCAGTACAAATGCCTTAAAAACTTTAGTCTAAAACCTTTTTAACTTCGTCGATCAGCTTCCGAAGATCGTCACCTTTTTCCCAGACGAATTTCCCTAGCTGATCATAACGCAGTTTGCCTGGGTCTTCGGCGATTCGTCCGTAGGCCAACTTCTCGGGCAGCCTGTTAATAAAGTCTTCAGCTTCGTTCGTGCCGCGCTTAAGCACGTCATCAATAATAAGCAGGTCGACAGTATAGCTATGAAGTAACTTTTCTGCCTGAGCTCCGGTCTCGGCAGTTAAAACGTCATAACCTAAATTTTCCAGAGCGACGATTGTCATCACCTGAAAGGGCAACATATCGTCCAGAATAATAATTGTTTTGTTCATGATAACCTCCGGTAAAACCCCACGATGGGAGTGCTTGATTATCACAGGGAGGATGTTCAGGGAAGAGAGGAGAAATTGCGGAGTGGCAACGAGAAATGACTGGCAGGCTCCTATGGATTCTGCCAGTCGTGAAAATCACCTAAGAAAAGACCTCCTGCACTTTTTTTAACAGCACATCGACCTCGTCTCCTTTGTCATAGACGAAGAGGCCACGTTGTTCCGGAAACAACGATTGTGGATCGGAAGTCATGCGAAAATATTTCGTCCCATGTGGCAGTTTTGAGATAAAATATTCCGATTCTTCCCAGCCATTGGTGAGTTTGCCGTCTATCAACAGCAATGAGAAATTTTCAGTTGTCAGCAGTTCCAGTGCATCACTTGCATACTGGCAATGAACTACTGAGGCACCCAATTCTTCAAGTCCTTCGACTACTTCCTCCAGCCCATACCACCCATCGTCGAGCAGTAAAATTGAATTACTCATAAAAACACCTACTTAAACATGGCACGGAGTGCCAAAAACCTTGATTGTCATCTCGACAAGGTCGGGAATGTCCCGCTTATCCCAGACGAATTCACCCCACTGCTCCTGGCGAATGAGACGATAGTTTGTTGTTACCCGCGCATAACGCATTTCGGACGGCAGGGAGGAGATGAAGTTTTCTGCCTCCTTAATGCCGCCGGGGAAAGAACTGTCGATCAGAAGCAGGTCGACATGACGTTGTGCCATTATCTCATAAGCTTGAGCAGCTCCGTTTGTCTGGATGACAGTAAACCCGGCAGCTTCCAGATCGCCTATCGCTCCGGACATGTAATACAACTGGTGATCCACCAGCAAAATTGTCTTGTGCATATTAAACCTCCTCAAAAAACCATAAAAGACCGCAAACGGCTATCACGAATTGGGAAACATTGCACGCGAGCTCCTGTGAACAATTGACCGACAAGATTTATGGGAGTATTTGTCTGCGGCCGGTGAGGCTAACAGGTTTTGGGCAGTTGTAATGACTCAAGAGCGGGGACTGCTTTTGCGCCATTGCAACTACCCCCGGAGGGCATAAGACATGAAAAGTGACGACGAGATTAGCAGGGAAATTACCATTCTGAACCAGGCGGCTCGGGCTTTGAAGATGATGTTCCGGATTGGCTATTCGGATGTCGAACATGCCTGGCTGGAAAACGTTTTTCGTCAGGGTTCTGAGGAGGATATGCGGATACAGATCTGCTGTCTTTCCCATTTGATGCTTGGTTACGAGACTGAACAGGTTTATCTTGCGGTACATCGTTGTGAAGATGGTTGTCGTCGATTATTCGTCCATGACGACAAGAGCACTCCTGCTGCGAAATCTGTATGGGAGCGCATATTTGAGCGGGTTTCGGTAGTCGAATCCTGATAAACGCACGGCGGCAGCACTTCTTTCTGAAGTGTTTTCCCGCCGTGCATCTGAGTGTTTTTGTAACAGGTTAAAATGTAACAGGTTGGTATTGATTGATGCCTCACCAGCATACCTTGCGATGGCTATTTCGCCTACTTTCGACAAAGAAAGATTAATTACATCACTATTACATAAGATTGTTGCATAATACTCAGGACCGAAGAGCCATTCGTCCAGTTTGTCCAGGCTGTCGGTATTTGTATCTGAAATTACTCCAGAAAGTTGTAAGCAGGAGAACATTTAACATGGCCGGCGCCACTCATCAGACCGCAGACTATTCGTCGCAGAGCAAACTGCAGAACAAGAAACAAGCCCAGTCCGAAGGTGAATGGGACCTTTCTCATCAAACACCTGAGGATCGGCGTGAGCTGGCGGCGATGGTTTATGAGCACAAGTCGCACCCAGTGGCCAAGGGAGAGACGGCGTATTCAATCGCCGGTAAATACGAGGCGGAACTGAAAGAAGCCGGTCTTTGGACCAAGAACCAGATGGAAGCGGCGAGAAACCTTGAGTTTGTCAACGGTTTGAAGAAGGGACAACTTAAAGATGGTGACGAGCTGCTTATTCCGACGAGGGCGGTTGTTGACAGGCCTCTGTCATCAGCCCCGGTCCATGAGACGATTCAGTCTTCCACTCAAACATCGAATACGATTCCTACCACCAATACTCCTAGCACCAGTAGCAAATACACGGTGAAGAAAGGTGACTCACTTTGGAAAATTGCTTCGAAGGAGATGGATATCGACCCCTCAAGTGGTAGTACGGCCACCCTGCAGGCGGTCAAGGAGCTGGCCAAAGCAAATGGCATATCGCTTGATCATCAGCTTCATCCGGGTGACAAACTTGTCATCCCCGGTAAAGAACCAGCGGCGCCACAGTATCAGGTCGAAACCCCCGTCAGCAGGCCCCAGCCCGAGATTCCAAATAATGTTGCCGTAGAGCAGCCCTTGCGCGAGCGATTCATGGATGTCGCCGGGGCAGTAAATCATCTGGCGAATCCAGCGACAGCCTCCGTGACCTCGAGTGGGCCAAACGGGACATCGGCCGAGGCTTCAGCGGTTGTCGTGCTTCAAGGACTTATGGCCTATCACAACATGCTGCCCAAGGACTTTACCCCCGGCATTTACAGCCCGGAAATGGAAAAGACCTTGGCCAAATTTCAGGAACAAAATGGCTTGGTTGAGACAAAGCTCGGCGATATGACCGGTGTTGACCACGCCGGACAAATTGCTACCAACCAGACCTTTAAAGCACTTGGTTTTGACATTGAATCGTCTTTGCGCGATGGGAGCTACGAAAGCAATGTGCGCGGGCTTTACGGTATCGCCATGGAAAAGTTTGCCAAGGACAACGGAGCAGATCTTAAGTCGCGGGAAGGTATGGAAAAAGTGCTCGCCACTTGGTCCAATAAACTGGAACAGGAGCGTGAGGGACTGATTCGTTTTTAAGCTTTATGCAGGCGGAGATAGTGGAAGCGGTAACTTGTCGCTTTGTTTAATTAGCAGCAGATTTTTTGACCTGAATCTTTTCGGCTGAATCTTTTCGGCTGAATCTTTTCGGCTGAATTTTTTCGGCTGGCCGCGCCAAACCCTCGCGGGGTGAATGCAGCAGAGCTGGAGCTCTGCTGCCCCACGTTGCTGTGTCCGAAGTTGGGTGACGATTTATGTGGTGTAGTGGGGGTGCCGAGCTCCAGCTCGGCGCCATAAAACTCGCGCCATAAATCTTGCGCCACATGTTCTTTTCATCTTCCCCGTTTTGGGGATTCTCATGGGTAAAGTGGAGAAATGGTTTTCTCGTGCGCACTGGAGGCAAATCTTCCGGCGTGCACGAGACCAATTATAGGTTGATGACGGCACAGGTTTTAATTTTGTTTTTTAACTCAAAGAGAGAGGAAGTAGAGATGAACAAATATCTCAATCGTTGGGCCCGCCTGGCTGTAGTTGGCGGCATTTTAATCGTTGCGAACGGATGCGCAACACATTCCTTAAAAGACGACGTACTTGACAGCAATGTCGTTGAGTTTTCCAAAGCGCAAGTTTGCGCCGAAGAAGCTCAAAAAATTGGCCATGAGTTGTCTGCAATCGAGTGTGCGAAGGCATACTCGGCCTATACTAACGGTATGGGTATGGTTGCCTATGGAAGCAGAGTTAACATTGAAAACGTTAACGCTGCGGAAGTTTCGGCTCACAGGGCGAACTTGGAACTGGTCGAACGTTACGGCTATCTTGCCGCAACGTTGGGTGACGCTGCAACAACAGCGAAACTCAAGCTTGACCTTGGCGATGAGTCACAAAGTCGGGCCAAAGTTAATAACGGCACTGATGCTCGTTTCCGCCAGGAAATGCAAACCCGCCAGTATGAGGCGCAAATGCAGCAGTATCGTAAAAATGATGTTAACTACACCGGGATCCCTGATCCGGTCGGCGATAATATCAGCCTGACCAACAACGGTCAGCTTACCAACCAGAACGACCTGACTGCCAACGGCGGTCAAGGTGGATTGGGTGGCGCTGGCGGCAATGTCGGTGATATCAACGTCGAAGGCTCGAGTTCATCTTCGACCTCTAATGTTGATCCCATTACCAACAACAACACTGCAGCTGGTGGTATGGGCGGAACTGGTGGTCAAGGTGGCATTGGCAATGGCGGAAATGTTGGGGATATCGATTTGAATAACGCTAGCAATAGCGCATCTCAAGTTGGTGATGTCTCGGCTACCGGCGGTAATGTTGGTCCGATTAACAATACCGCTACAGGTGGTGATGCAAACGCTGTGAATCACAATGCCAACAGCAACGTGAATAACAATCACAACGCTAACAGCAACGTGAATAACAATCACAATGCCAACAGCAATGTGAATAACAATCACAACGCTAACAGCAACGTGAACAACAATCACAACGCTAACAGCAACGTGAACAACAATCACAACGCTAACAGCAACGTGAACAACAATCACAATGCCAATAGCAACGCGAATAACTTTCACAATGTGAACAACAACAGTGGCGGCTGCACAACCTGCGAGCCGGATCCTTCAACACCCCCAGGCCAATGGTGGTTGAACTAAGGTCGATGGTGTTCCGCAAGGTCTCTTTGTGAGTAATCACAAAGAGCCTTGCAGCTCTTTTTCTTTTAGGGGTTTGTTTTTTCGTTATTTCATGAGGTTATTCTCAGGTTATTTCTCCACAACCCCTACCTTTTTTTTCTGCAATTAAATTTTATTTTTGGCGATAAATGCTTGCGTTTTTATGCAGCAGAGCTGGAGCTTTACTGCCCCGTGTTGCTGTGTTCGAACGTCGGTGACGATTTATGTAGCTAAGTGATGGGCGCCGCGCTCCCGTGTTGCTGTGTTCGAATGCCGGTGACGATTTATGTGGCTCAGTGGGGGTGCCGAGCTCCAGCTCGGCGCCTGAACGATCGCTTAACCACTTAATATGTCATTACAATTTACGATGAGAGTCTCCGCGCATGATTGATATTTTTAAACAGCCACACAAGGGTTGGTATTATCACCACAGTAAACCGCATTTTGATTCTTCAGAAGTTATTCAATTCATAACGTTTCGTTTGGTCGATTCTTTGGCACAGGTTGAGCTTGCCAAACTGGAGGAGTCGGTCAGGTTGTTGCCCGAGAAGAGAAGAATTATTGTAAAACAAAAAACGATTCAAAATTGGTTGGATGCGGGGAGGGGATGTTGTGCACTTCAGAACCCGGAGTTGGCGTTCCATCTCAAGTGCGCACTCTGCTTACATAACCATTTGCGGTACGACTTGTTAGCCTGGTGTATTATGCCCAATCACGCTCATGTGCTGATTAGGCCACGGGCTCCCTTGGGGATTATACTGAAATCGTGGAAGTCATTCACCAGCAGATGGGCCATGGCGAATAATGAAAGATTAAAGTTGGGAATTTCTGGATCGGGTTTGTGGATGAGTGATTATTTTGACCGTTACATTCGCAGTGAGGAGCATTTAAGTTCAACGATAAATTATATTCACAATAATCCTGTTACCGCTGGACTCTGTTGTCGGCCCGAGGATTGGCAATGGTCCAGTGCGACAGAATTGGATGGAGAGTGTTTTATGCAGCAGAGCTGGAGCTCTGCTGCCCCAGCTTGCTGTGTTCGACGTCGGTGACGGTTTAAGTGGCTCAGTGATGGGTGCCGAGCTCCCGTGTTGCTGTGTTCGAATGGCGGTGACGGTTTATGTGGCTCAGTGGGGGTGCCGAGCCCCAGCTCGGCGCCTTTGACCGTGCAGATTAAGGTAAAGAAAACAGTGCAGATAACCTTGGAAAATCCTCTGACGAATTTGCAGATGTGCTGCTGTGAACGGTGAAGTCCACAGCAGCGTTGGTGACGCTTATTTCAAGTCGGCTGTGACATTTGCCGGTGGGGTTGAGATACTATCTCGTTGTCCTACGGCGAAAAATTCAGCGCGACGATTTCCTAATGCTCGGCAGTCTCCTTTTTTTTCTGTCCCGCGGAAGAAAAGAGGCATGTCTTCGCCATAGCTACTTACGACAATGCGGTCAGGAGAGATACCCCGTTGTATCAAGATATCCCGTGTTTTAAGTGCACGGGCCTGACCCAACTGGGCGTTATACTCCGAAGTGCCACATTCATCCGCATGCCCCACTACCATTACAGCATGGGACTGATTTTGTTCCATGTAATCAACCACGGGTGTTGAATCCCAAGGTTGTGCCAGATCCGTCTTATCAAAGATAAAAACGGGCTGTGGAACATTAGGTAGCGGAATCGCCACCTGCGCTACGGGCTCTGGCATAATCGGTTCTTCCATCACCTGTTCATCCCAAGCCACATCAATAGGCTCGGCTGGAACGAACTTTGTTGGATACCCGTACACCTGTCTCTGTAAGCCCCAGTAAGTGACCCAATCTCCGCCGTACAGGCCGGAGCTGTAGTTTGTCGTTTGCGTTTGCCGGACATTGGTCTCGGCAAACGATGATGAAACATAAACACTCCCATCCGCCAAGGCAGCAGATGAAAGACCCAACATGATTACTGCAAATATTTTTCTCATAACTTCTCTCCAAATTTCCGGCTCAACGTGAGCTGGTGGCGGCAGAGCTGTATTTACAGCTATCCAGCCACCAGCTCGGATGAAGGGAAATAGGGAAAGGTAAATCCTTGTTCTGCACTGCTTCTCGTTCGTACAAGGTCTCTGAAATACGAAAGAAAAGCAGGAAGCTACATCTACAGCGGTCCAGGAATGGCAAAAGAGCAACAAAGTATGTGCAGGGCTGACAAGTCATCCGTTACATACAGTTATGCCGACTTAGCACAAAACTGGTCATTTTCCTAGTAATCTGCTATTGCTCTCGGCGAAGTTAGAGAACCGATATTTTGGTAGATGGATAAACATCTTCCAGAGCAAAACTCTGGAAGCTGAATGAAACAGGGTTTTATGTCTGTAACAGACTTTCTGAGCCAGTAGCTTCTGTATCAGCCTGAAAGGCTGCTGCCGAAGCTACTGTTAAGGAGGTACTATGTTACAGGTTCTAAATCACAATGCGCGTCTTGCGCGTTCACCCCATTGCTCGTCGCAATTGGAGATATTTTCCGGGGATAATTTGATTGTTCCCGCCGCTGTAAAGATGTCGCTTCAGTCACGGACACACTGGAGACTTGGATTATCCGGACTCGATTTTTCGGAATTCAGTAATTTAAGTGAGGTGCGATATTTAAACGATGATTCATTGCTGGTTGCTGCTGATAAAGGTGTTATGCAAACGCCGCAGGGCTTTAGGGCCTGGTTTAAGGCTGAGCCGATGGAAGTTGATGGAGACATCAGCTATCTGCGCCTTGATGTGCGCGCTGGACAGAAAGGACGCTGGTTTGCGGAACAACATTGGAAAAAGCATCTTCCGCTGATTTCGGAGATGCCGTTATTGCTGGATCAGGCTATCGTTCCCGCTTCTGCGGCGAATTCTATCTTATTACCGGTGTTTGAAGAAAGTTTATCGCAGTGGATTATGGAAGACATGAAGATTCGCGGCGTGGTTCTTTCGGCAATCGAATTCTCTGGAGACTCACCGGAATGGATCGGGCCAGCAGGACATGGGTATGCACATGGCATATTCGCCAGCTATCGCAGGCCACCGGCAGTTGGCACGACGATAGGTCTACATTATCTGCTGAAATTAAGACGTCGCACCTGGCGGGATTATCATATTGTAGTCGAGGCGACACGGACAGCTCGAGGCTGGGAAGTTCTTGAAGATTGTCTGGGACGAGAGTAGGGCGTTAATGATTGATATTTTATTCTGGGGGATGCAGCTTGCCAGTTTCGCTTTCAGGCGAGACGGGCTGAGCTATTCTCCAGACAAGGGGTTCTCGATTAGATTTATTCATTCGGCTTCATTCAAAAATTTTATTGATTTCTTTGTCCTGTTTCCAGTAAACCAGATTCGGGTATCCGGACGTTTCGGTTTTTTGTTTTGCCTTAATCAGGCAAGGAGGTTGTTATGCGCAGTAATTCCAATAATCAGCACTTGCTGGTGGCATTTATACTGCTTAGTATTTTTGTCATCGGTGGAATGGTTGAGTTTTTCAGGTATTGGGACCATGCCTCGAAGCTCAACCAAGTAACCCCTACAGCTTCGAGCACTATGCTCAAGGGGGGATAAAAGGTTAGGGAAATGAATAAGCTACAACGCGGGGAGCAACGCGACATTATTTTTATAACGTTATTTTTATAACGTCATATTTGTAATGTTATCCCCGCGACGTTCTCTCGTAGCAAATTTAGCTTTGCTTTTTGGAATCTGATTTTAGCCTGGTTTTAGTTCGGATTCCTGCCAAGTATTTCTTCCCTATAGACGGGCATGGTTAGCCGAGTACTTCTTTGGCAAGGCGACTGGCGACAGCTCCTTCAAACTGTCCGTTGTAACTTTTTTTCAATCCGCCCATGATTTGGCCGATATTGCCAGCGCCTTCGCTGACGAGTTTTGTGATTGCCGCTTTCAGCTCTTCTTCCGAGAGTTGAGCACCGAGAAAGGTTTCAAGGATAGAGATCTCAGCCTTGTCAGCTTCAATCAAATCAGCGCGTCCGGCCTGTTCGGCAAAGCCAATCGAATCGCGGCGTTTCTTGATTTCTTTTTGCACAAGCGCCAACACCGTATCGCTGTCTACTTCAATGCGTTTGTCTACTTCTATCTGTTTGATGGCCGCCATCAGTCCGCGCAAGGTCGTGACTTTCAATTTGTCCTGGGCGCGCATTGCCGCTTTAAGTTCTTCTTGAATTTGGGCTTTCATGTTGTTTCCTTCTACGGTGTGAATATCGTGGTGAATACAAATTCCTCTAACTGCTTAGAGCAGTCTTTCTTTTAATTGCTGTTCGATTTCTGCGATCTGTATGCTCAAGTTTTGTGGAGTCGCTATTTTTTGTTCAGACTTGTTTTTCAGCATCTGTCGAACTTTGACGACGAGCAAGATTCCGCCGGTGACAACAAATAGCAGTGGAGCATACCATCCGAGAAGTCCGGTCGGACTATCAGAAGGAACACCTAATACTTCAAAGCCATAGAGGGTTACCAGAGTCTGTTCGATTTCTTCTTTTGATTGTCCGCTTGTAGTCCAGTCGAGGATCTTCTCTCGCAATTCGCGAGCTTGATAGCTCGGGCAGGCAGAGAGAGTGCGGCCCGGGCAGTAGGGGCTCATCACCGTGTCGGAAATAAGAGTCGAGAGTGATTCCGCCTTCTGTGTCTCGACGGGGTCCAGGGACGACATATTGTTGATTGCTGGCGATGAAGCGGTTTCTTCCGCCATGATTGTCGCCCCAAAGAAACAAGTCACCTGCAGACTCAATATAAATAACAATGTCCTTGCGATTTTTGTCAGGTTCCGTGTCTGGTGTGGCATGATGCAGTTCCTCAATTGACTTTGCATTTGCGGGAAAATATAACCCGAGTAGGCTATTAAGCAAGGGCTGGGAATGTATAAGTTTCCGCTTGTCTTTAATGCGGGAGTAATTCAGTGGTAGAATGCAAGCTTCCCAAGCTTGACGTCGCGGGTTCGAGTCCCGTCTCCCGCTCCATTTCATGTTTACCTTTATCTGCAAGTGGTGATGCCTTGAACGATGAACACGACAAATCTTCGTCGGCTTTAACCGGCGCCAGTTTAGCGTCCAAGCCGCGACTTTGCCCGCAATGTCGCAAGGCTTCGGCGTCGGAGGAAAGTGGCGTGCGTCCGTTTTGCAGCAAGCGCTGCAAATCACTTGATCTCGGTGCCTGGGCAAGCGGTGCCTATGTGATTTCAGCTCCTCTTTCTTTGGACGATATTGACGAAGCTCTGGAGACTGACGAGGGCTTTTCGGGTAACGATGCTACGGATGAATGGTAAGTTGTTTTGTTGTTATGAGTTACAGATAGTATTGATCTCGGCGACGACATTTGGACAAATGTCTTGGGAATCTTTGTTGAGGTCGATACGTTTATACTGCGAGGGCATTTCCTCCCAGCTTCTTCCGGCAGAGCGTAGCATTGCCAGATAAGCCGATTTTCTTGCCTGATAGGATTCATTCTCGTCTTGAAAGATATTGAGCAATAGAGAAGCACTTTGGCTGACGAGAAAGTCATCAGCATCGGTGCGGCCCTTTTTATGGTCGCGGATAAATTCCCCAAGTTGTTCAAGGGCATAACATTGAACATCCAGGTCGTGATCCCAGCTGGTTCCAAGGGCGAAGTGCAATAGTTGCTCGATGATCTCAATTCGCACTGCTGCGGTTTCGCAGAGTAGCTTCAAAGCAAGGCAAGTCGTTTGCGGGTCACGACACTCGAGGTAGTGGGCAATAACGCCTTTATATTTTTTTGCATCGTATTGCCCTAAACAAAGTAGCATCGAATATTGATCGTCGATGGCGACTCTTTTGCGAAGCGCATCATTTTCGCGGAGGCTATCGAGAGTCTGCGCAACTTCGTCAGCTTCAGTGACGGTGAGGTCTTTGCCTGTGGCGATTTTGTTGAGTAATGACTCGGCGCTCATGTTCCACCTGTCGGTGAGGACGAGCCGCCCGAGCGTAACAGCACATCGACTTTCTTCAGCAGACGCTGAGCGAGTGACATTTTTTGCAGTTCAATTTGGCGAATGTAGAATGGTTTTGCTGAAATAAATAATTGCCGGTGAGGTGAAGCTGAGTTCCAGATATCGAAGATGATCGAAAGTGGTAGATCGTTGGCGCTGAAACTATCTTCTCTTAGATTGCGCACCGCTGTTTCGATACGCTGACTTAGCTCGGCTGATGTATTATCCATTGCCAGGGCAAGTAATAACTGCGGGTCTCTCTCCTCACGCGCAAGCTCAAGCAGGAATGCTTCATCGATTTCGGGGAAAATATCCAGCACTCCACGCAATGAGCGTTGAAGCTTTTCGTGTCGCTTGGGGTCTTTGATCACTTCGATTCCGGAGTCGGGTAGGGGAGCCAGTTCGGCAATCAGTTCTGGTATGGCTTCTGAGCCAAGTTTCAGCTGGGAAATTTCCCAGGGAGTAAACTCTTTGCCTATATCTTGTCCCGGGTTCAGATAGATGTGGGTATCGGGGTTAAGTGACCAGAGCAGAGTCTTGATTGAGCAATAGCTGAACTTTAGACGGCTGGGGGATGCCCAATCGGTGCCATATTCTTCGCACGTAAAAACCGGGAGGTAGCGAATGTTTTCAGCACGGACGAGTATCCAGTTTTGCGCGTTTTCCGGTGTCTGGCCAACCAATATCGGTTTTGACTCGTTTTTGTCTTGAGTCTGGGCAGATTCGGGGACAAAAACGGAGGACATGAGGAGCTCACGATAAAAGTTCTCAGCCAGGGCAATGTTGCCCTGTGCGACCTCCGTCAGCAGACGCTCCAGATTATTACTCATAAAGAACACACAAATATTATTTGCCCGGAACAGCTATTAAACTAATTGAACCAGCGGATTGAGCCAGTCGCCGACAGTCTGTAGAGCAGGTGGTTAACAGCCACCTTGTCGGCGTTTTTGGCTGGGACCGGGTTACTCTGGATTCGTTTTTGGCTGGGACCGGGTTACTCTGGATTAAGGTCCAGAGGAGATGGGCTATCACAACTTCCCGCTCGGCATCAATTGCTGATTTATTGACTAATCACATTCCATTGTGCAGGATTCACCCGGAAAACTATGTTCAGGACTGGGGGGATATTTTTACAACCGTCTTCGTTTCATAGATTCTGCTTTAATTATGCGGGGAATTTTAATTAAGAGGAACCCGGGTGGATTCTTACAGAAAAATGCTCAGAGCCAAGCTTCATCGCCTGGTGACTACATCGGCGGATGTCAAATACGAAGGCAGTTTGACCCTTCCTCCATATTTGATGGAAGCGGCGGATATTGTTGAGTATGAGGCTGTCAGTATCTGGAATGTAACGCGCGGCACAAGGCTTGAGACTTACGCAATTACCGGAAAGCCAGACGATCCTTCTGTCTGTGCGAACGGAGCGGCGGCTCACCTGGTACATCCGGGTGACGAGTTGATAGTCGCCTGTTTTGTCGATGTACCGGAGAAAGATGTGCGGACTCATCGGCCGAAACTTGTGTTTGTTGATGACAGCAATCGTATCAAACACTTTGGCCCGGAAATTCCTGGACCAGCGCTGCGCAGTCATTGATCGTTGGTTTTAATTATCATCATGAAATCAGTCGTTTGCGGCGCAAAAAACCTTTTCCAGCTCTGACAAAAATTCCCAAATCCCATTGACAAAGAACAACATCTGAATAGACTGCGCACGCTGCCGTTCCCCGGTAGCTCAGTCGGTAGAGCAGGTGGCTGTTAACCACCTTGTCGGCGGTTCGAGTCCGTCCCGGGGAGCCAATTTCTATTGTTCATATTGCCGCTGCGCAGGGACGGACTCGAACAAGAAAATCAGAGTCCTAGTTGGACGAATCCCCATTAAGATAAGAATCTAAGTTTACGCAAAGCTAGTATTGGCTTTGCCAGTTGTGCGACGGAATTCGTCCGTCCCGGGGAGCCCATAACAACATTCAACATCAACATTCAACATTCGTTCCAGGTTACCGTGACCTCAAAGTTGATTAGAAAGGTGACAACTTGGATAGGGGACATCGTGTTCACCTCGTTGTTTGCAACAAACCATGAATTGTAGGTCTTGCATTGAACTGAAGTTCACTTAACGAGTGTAGCGGGTGCTGAAGCTGGGAATTCGGTAATAGCTCGTCATAACGGCGCGGCGCTTGGCGTGACGTGTATGCTGATTTGTTTCTGAAAATTGGAGAACTGGGTAAGCGACGGGACTGAGGTTTATCCCAATGGGAGCGGGGTAAAGAACGGGACAAGGTTTGTCAAAAGATGTCCCCCAGGATGAAAGAATGACGGGGGAAGTTCCACGTTGAGTCCACGACGAATCTGTTTTACGGCCATGC
>JAQTWB010000144.1 GCA_028689495.1 bacterium
GTTAGACAACAAAGGGCTTCGCCTCCAAGAATGATAAAAGGCGCGGCGAGCACAGTGCGAAGCCTCAACTACCATAAGCTAGCGAAAAAAATGGTGTTTTAGCCACTCGCTAACTTAATGGCTGTGGAGGCGCCCCTACAAAAGAATCAGCAAAGATCTGGCCCGTTGCCGTAATATCGACAGCTGATAATCATGCCTCCCGGCGCAGATGAAAAAACTTCTGCCTCAATCTTTTGCCCACCGCATAGATTACCTCATCGTCTTACTCGTTGCCCTGATTCTCCGCCTTGCTGCCTCCTGGTATCAGGGTTTCAACAACCTCTCCTTCGGCGATGCCGCCGACTATATCGCTGCAGCACAAACACTCTGTGATACGGCAGACTACCCGCTACGTAGCAGCCTGCCGTTTTTTCGCGCACCGGGGCTTCCGCTGACGATAGCATTTGCTAGCGGCTGCCATGTCACACCTATGGCTGCCAAGCTGGTGCTAATTATTGCCGACTCCCTGACATGTCTCATCATTTACAGCGTGGGAATGCAGCTATCACGGAGAACGGCCCGACTCGCTGCACTGGTGTATGCGACATCACCTTTCTTCATCTGGCAAACTGTAGAGATCTCCACTGAACCGCTTTTTACTCTACTGCTACTGACATCCCTGTCGCTGTTGCTCTCGGCCCAGAGCGGCAACAAATTTTTCTTCTCCGGCGCCTTTCTTGCCATCGCCGCTCTGACGCGACCGTTTGCTCTGTTGCTTATCCCTCTCTGGCTTTGGTCGTCGTTAATAAGCAAAAAACACAGCGCAGCATTTCTCGTGCTGGGAATTGCCGTGACATTTTCACCTTGGATAGTATTCAATTATTCTCGCTCGGGCGAATTCATTCTGGTCAATGATGCTGGCATGTACAATCTCTGGCGTTCAAACTCGCCTGCCATGATGTTGGTCGATGATACGCATTCCTCCGAAATCTTCCTCAAGAGGTCCCAAGCATTCGAGCACCTCTCACTCGCTCATACACAAAGAATTTATCAGCAACATCCCGGAACTGCATTTTCTGCGCGAAGCGATGAATGGAAACGAATGTTTATCTCGGATATCAGCGAGTCTCCGACTCGTTTCGTTAGGTATCTTGGCGAGAAATCGCTACGTTTCTGGCGACCATGGCTCAATCCATTGAGCCACAGTAAAACGGTTGTCCTGGCAAGTGCCGCATACTTCATCTTTCTCTATACTGGCGCCTTCGCTGGCTGGCTGATCCTTTTCAGGTCCAATCGAAGTCTGGCGATCTTTATCTTGTTTTTTTGCGTCACCGCCTGGGCCGGGCACGTTCCTTTTCAGGTTGTCACCCGTTTCAGAACTTCACTAATTGACCCTCTGGCAATCGTTTTGTGCGCAGACTGCTTGCGCAGTCATCGAAAACTCCATCATAGAAACGGTTCATCAAACATTGGTGTCGCCTGTTTCTGAATTGCTTGCGATATTACGCGAGGCCCTGTCTTGTCAGCATCCAAATCCTCTTCGACTTGAGCCCTTGGTCGACAATATCGTCCGCGAGAATAACGCAGGCAATCTGCTGCGAAATTGTCCTCGGGTGATGCTATGGTCAGTGTACGTGCCGAAAATGCTTCGTGGACTTCTCCGTTCACTGTCATTTTGATAGCAAAGTCCCTTACTCCGAGATTAATCAGGTCACGCTCACGAAAGCGCGGCGCCATCTCACCGGCAATCAATTGAGCGTCTTCACCTCCGATCCGAAATGATATCAGAGTCCCCACATTGCCAAAGACTGTTTTCCTGATTCTTGGGTCAAGCTGACCAAGATACTGATTTGCCAGGGTAAGGTTCAATCTGTACTTGCGTGCTTCAGAAAGTATTTCGTCAAAGGTATCGGTTGCAAAATTATGGAATTCATCAACATAGAAGTAAAAGTCCTTGCGCTGTTTTTCCGGTATATCGGCGCGGGACATGGCCGCCTGATACAGTTTTGTCACCACCATCGCCCCAAGCAATGAAGCGTTCTCCTCTCCAAGCATTCCCTTAGAAACTTTCATCAGGAGAATCTTTCTCTCATCCATAATTTTACGGAAATCAAACTTGTTTTCAGTCTGACCAACAATGTTGCGAATCATGTTTGTCGCAACGAATTGTCCCACTTTATTAATTAGTGGTGTTATCGCTTCCTGGTCGTATTTCTCGGACCAGCCGGCAAATTCCGATACCCAAAAGTTCCGAACAACACTGTCATTAATTTGTGAAACTACTTCCTGCCGATAGTTCTTGTCGGACAACATTTGCAAAATGGACAACAAGGTTGTTCCTGGCGTATCAAGCAATGCCAGCAGGGTATAGCGCAAAACATGCTCCAGTCTCGGAGACCAATTGCTGCGAAAGAGCTTCTTGAAAATCTCGATAATACCAACCGTAACCCGCATCCTCTGCTCCTCTGGAACCTGCTCCAGAGGGTTAAAACCCGGGGGGAATTCTAGGTCGGACGGATCGAGAATGATCACATCCTTGATTCGCTCCTTTGGTATGTACGTCAAAATATTGTCAACCAGGTCGCCGTGGGGATCGAGCACTCCAACCCCTTCGCCGGAGGCAATATCATTGGCGATCAACTGTTCAAGCAATTTCGACTTTCCTGTTCCGGATTTTCCAATAACGTATGTGTGCCGCCTGCGGTCTTCACGTTTTATTCCAAAATCTGTACATTGATTACGAAAGTTGGTTGCGGCAAAGGGCTTCAGTTCGTCATCAGCAATTGGAAGTGTTTTTGGAGGTGGCTGACGAGTCGAAAGAACATGTAAAAGATTCGGAACTTCGAGTTCATTTGGTAAATGATACAGGGCGGCAAGCTCACCGCTTGAAAGTAAAAATGGTTTGGGCTGCAACCTTCTCCCAATGCGTTCCAATGTTGCCAAGGTCACACTGGACCGAAAATTGAATTGGTTACAATCTAATGTGTTAAAGTTCGCCGCGGCGCTCACTGCCGCGCGCAGACGTGTCATCGGATTAAGCGTGGTCTTCTTTGTGTTGTAGCAAGCAATACGAATATTTGAGTGAAATAACCTCTGCTTTGTTTTGACATCCACAGCATTCTTTAAAGTCGCTCTCAGACCTCTTTTGAACCAGTACTTTGCTCTGAAAAAATGAACAATTGCGTCGTTCCTCTTTTTTGCCTGTAAAGTCATATTGTGCAGGAGACTGTCCCGCTGTGGCCGAATTACAATCTGCACAATTGCATGCTCACCAGTTTCACACTTGGAAAAAGTACTGAGCAGACCAGATAAGGAATCTCCCTCAAAAGCAGACCAGTGACGCAAAGGGTATATTGAGGAGCGACGCAACGAAAATTCAGTCGCGGCAAATGGTTGTCCCTTCTTCATCTTGGTCAAGGGGTCGTTCACCTGATAAACATTTGCTTCAGGTACAACGCCGTATATATGACTGAGCACAACCTCGCAGACCGCTGGATCTGCTGTGAATCCAAAGGCGATATTATGGCTGTTGGCAAATATCTCCAGCGATAGCTTACGCCCCTGCAACGTTTCATGCAGTTGGGTCAGGATTTCCTCAAACGCTGCTGCGTTCTTCTGATTATTTTGGGGAATTTCTATGGTGTATGTGTTCTTCATTACAAGGCTTCTCCGCATCCCTGGCTGTAGACAAGAGGTCTCCCGCTCGAGAAGAAACATACTGGATTTATAATCTTTTAGGGCGCCGAGAATTCCCTCCTTGGATTCAACCTCCTGCCCCGGGGGCTCTACAAACCATCGCTCTCAAGCATTACTACGTAATTTCCAGATGTTACCTAAACAATTTCAGAATTTTGCCCGTCTGGTGGAACTATTTCCTCAAGGATTCCTACAGAGGATTCAACTTCTCTAGAATTCCTATCAATTTGCCGATACTTAAACCGTGTTTTGACGGTAATAGCGTTTGAGTCCCTTGGTGAAAATGGTGTCAGCAGCTGAATTAAATATCTGGATATCTTCGGTAACATCACCTGAACTGTTTCGAACCGAGTTCAGGCACCCGAAACTGATTGAACCGGCAATTGCAGTCCGGGGCAAAACAGCCGGCGCTGAAACTGGCGCTGGAACATTTCAGTGGACTTCGGCAGTTCGCGGCTTGACAATCCTGATCCTTCAGCATGCAGCGCGCTGTAGCGACGACAATAAATGGCCGGCATCACTATACGGAGAGCAGGGCTCTCTCGCCGCTTCACTTGACTATGCAGTCAGCAAGCAACCAATATGGCTCACGGACATGTTTGGTATCGACAGAACTGGAACATGCCTGCTTCAATCACTGATTGAACGGACCAATCCTGGACAGCGTCGCGAAGGGCCCGTTGGCATTTCATTGCGTACGTCAAGCCTGCTCCCTCAGAAGATCAAAATCCTCATACAAGGTTCGCAGATCACAGACCCGACTACATTAATACAAATGTCCTTGCACATTGCGAGAGGTGAGGCAGAACAACCCGAAACTACCTCCAAAGGAAAAATTCCAAAAGACGAACTCACATCGACAGAGGGGATTCAGACGTGGGAGAAAATTCTACACGAAACATTTCGTCAAGAACTTGATGCGGTGCTTCACAACCCCGCCGTATTCTCCAAACCAGGTATTCTACAAGCATGTTCTATCATCAACAATAATCCGGCTTTTGCGCAGATTTCTTCCTCAACACTGCATACCCTGGATTCGAAGCTGTCTGGTTCAGAAATGTTCGGCGGCAAGTTCGCCGACGCCAGCAAAATTCTACAGCTTAACTCACCGCTCAGTATCGCTACTCCTGTCTTTTCTATCGGAACAATTGCAATCCTCAAAGAACTCGAACAACAGGGGCTCTCGTGTTTTAGACACGGCTACCACTTCCCCCACGCCGTAGAAATGACGAAACAATTTCTCGAGGGCAGCTGCGAATCCCCGGATTTAATCTCCACCACGGTCCCTGTTGCGGCTCACTTCTTGCAAAAAAGCCGGACTCCCTATCGAGTGCTGATGTTTGCGCCGGGCATAACCCAAAGAATCGTCGCGCCCAAAAACCTGGGAATTGCAAACCTGAAAAGCGGCCACTATTTATTCTTGAGCGAGTCACCTTCACAAGGAACGTACTATTTCGATTCATTGAAGCACCACAATCTTGTTTCAGAGAGCAAAACAATCCGCTCAAACATGGAACCCGTAGATGTGATTGCCGCACTGCAATCAGGAGACAAGGATCTTCGAGGAATTATCTTTTTCCCACACTATCAACTGAGTTGCCTTAACCATCAACTGCGTTCCCTTGAGCTCCTGCAAAGTGGGGGGATATCCGAGGGCGTGTTCCTCATACGTGAACAACATGTGAACAATGATAAGCTGATTCGCGCTATAGCTATCGCACTGCGCCACGGCTGGCTGTCTCTGCTTGAAAAAACGGACAAACGAACAGCCGTCCTCGATGCCATAATGAACGATGAGGAGTATCGACTGTTCGCCTGGCGCTCAAGTGGCCTGTACTCACTGGAAGAAACTGTTCAATCCGGCAAAGAGTTACTCCCAGAGGAATTATGAGTAAGGCTACAACTCTCAGCATATGGCTTACCCAGGGCGAAGAGCCAGAATTGTATCGCACGGAATTCACTCATCCCCGACTCCAACAAATGCGCTATTGCGTCCGAGGAAAAACATCCGGAGGCATTCCTGGAGCAGGGACATTTCAATGGACATCAGCAGTGAGAGCACTGACTTGCCTGACCATACTGCACGCGGCACAAACAAAGGACCCGACTATC
>JAQTWB010000035.1 GCA_028689495.1 bacterium
ACAGAGAATGGCGAGCAGGGTGATATTCACACCCAGGGCAAAGACCATGTCGACTCGGGCCAAAGAAGAATAGCGAATCCAGTCGATACCTGTTGTTGTTAGCAGGAAGACAGTGAATGCTGCGACAATTCCCATTTCACAAAGAGCCAGGGCGGCAAACATGGTTACGATAAGAGATGCACAGAAGGCTGATGCAGCGCGAATACTGCCCTCGCTTACATTGCCACTGAGAAGGGAGAATCCTGAGGCGATCCAGTGAAAGAGCGGCGGCTTGGAGGGGATATCTATGCCATTTCTTAATGGCAGGATGAAATCGTTCTGCTGAAACATGTTGAGCACAACAACGGCTTCCCGTGACTCACCGCGGGAAGAGAAGGGCAGGTTCCAGACAGGAAGAAGGTGGAAGAGGAATGATGAACAAAATAACAGAAGAAGCAACATCGGGTATCGGGCTGGATGCCGAAGGGGAGTGGCTATGTTTTCCATTTAGTTACCGTCTCCGGGTGTTTTAGCCTGGATAATAATGGGAGTGTTGCGAAATTAGCATTTCGCCAGGATTGACTTTCGTCAATCCACTTTTTCGTATCGGAGATAAGAAAAAGTCTCCCCTCTATCAGTTTTTCTTTTGTAGGGCCAAAATGGCCCTACATTTACTGCGCTAGGTATTCTTTCCAGCACGCAGGCATCCAGCTTGCGCTGTCTGCATTATGGGTGTGTTGCGAAATTAGCATTTCGCCAGGATTGACTACCGTCAATCCACTTTTTCGCATCTTCGACACGAAAAAGTCTCCCCTATATGATTTTTTCTTTTGTAGGACCTTGCAGGCCCTACATCTACTGCGCTACGCGCAGGCATCCAGCTTGCGCTGTCTGCATTATGGGTGTGTTTTTCAACACACCCATAATGTGCTCATGGTCGTTACTGATGTTGATTTTGTATACTTGACGGGAGAGATAGTGACCTACAGATTTACTCCGATTTATGTGTCGACAGGGGCGACAGGTCTTCGCTGGAGAGGCGATGTATCTGTCCGAATTTCTGAAGATGACAGGTAGAAATCAGCATGTCGGCGCGGTTTGAATTAATTCTTTGGTTGAATTAATTCTTTTGCCGAATCACTTTTTGGGCTGAATTAACTCTTTGGCAATACCTTTCGTCCGTAACTCACTTCACCTTTGTCGATGCGTAGCGAGAAGCCACAGTCAGGGTTTGTGCATGCCCAAGCCTTATAGGTTACCGATGCTCCATCCTGACCGTAGTCTGAGAGAGGGATGAGCACGCCGGAGCTGCACTTGTTGCATTTAGGGAAATCTATTTTCTCCATCACCACCTCCACTGAATTTTTGGGAAATTTCCCTGCTAAATTTCGCTATCCTGGTTGACCCTGCTGCAAGGCTATCATGCCTTGGCGATTAGTTTAATGCAACATTCTGGAGAGAGCTTCAAGCCCTTCGTCGATTCGGGCGAAACATTCCTGAAAAGTATCGTCAGTGTGGCCATACGGGTCAGCGATAGAAAGCCTTTTGACCGAATTTAAAGCGAACAGACCAAAGCAGACGGTATGGCGAATCCGGTGGGGGTTAGCGAAGATGATGCGCAGATATTGTGTGAGAGTCATCGGTAGGAGCAGAACAGAATCGTTTATTGTCATCGTGGAAAACCGAGTAGTCCGGTGTTCGTCTAGATTGATATCGCGTTTCGTCGCAGAGCTGATCGCCTGTGGATTTGCCGGTTTATTATCACTGGTAAACAGACCAGCGGAATAAAGGGCAAGTTGAACCCTACCATCGCCTGCTGCCGACTGCCTGGTACTGGCGACAGTTTGAGGGAAAAGTTTTTCCGCCTGAAGTTTAATTGCTGCCCATTGGGCATAGGCGCTGCGACAGATGTTACCGTTACAAATAAAAAGTAGGGTATGGGGGCCAGTCTGGTTTTTTTGCCAGCGATGGATAATTGCGGTTGCTATTTGTCTGGTGATGGCATTTGTCAGTCCCGGCATAAGACGGTAGGTGGTGGCAAAAACCAGATCGCCGAGTCTGTCTATCCGGCCTTCGGTAAAGGGGTGGGGTATCAAGGCTGTAATTTTATCCTTGGATTTTGTCATGGTTGGAGGATCCCAAAAATTTACGAAACGGGAAATTTCTGCGCCTGGAATCACTTGCGAGCCAGGTTGGCCTGTAATGTGGATAAAACCTGTAATGCGGATAAACCCGTGAATAAAAGTGATAGATTTAATGCATGCAAAAACAATAAAGCTTGAAACGCCCGGTAAAATCAATCTTGTGCTTGATGTTCTGGGACGCATGAGCAGTGGTTATCACGCTCTGCGCAGCATATACAGTACTATCAGTCTTTGCGATGAGCTTGAGGTTACATATCAACCGCAGTCGGAGAATCGGGTATTTACAATTGAATTTGATGCCCGGCTGCAAACTCATCTCGAAGCCGTAGCTAGGGCTGCAGGGAAGGCTGGGTCCGAGCTGGGGAAGAAGCCGTTGACAGCTCAGCTGGCTGGGGCCGACAATCTGGTGCTTCGGGCGCTCGACGCCTGCCTTGAGTGTGTCCACAAGAATACTGGACCCGGACAAAACTCACCGATTCGGGGCGAATTTGTCGTTCGTTTATGTAAACGCCTGCCGTTTTCCGCCGGGCTTGGGGGAGGCAGCGCCAATGCAGCCGGGATGATTCGCGTTTTTCAGCGGCTTTTCCCCGGCTTATTAACGGAAGACGATGTGCGGGGGATTGCGGCAGCAGTTGGCAGTGATGTCATGCTTTTTTTGTATCCTGGTCTTGGTGTTTTCTGGGGTCGGGGTGAAAAGGTGGTGTCTTTGCCAGGTGCCGATTCTCTGGCCAAGGGAAGTTGCATACTAATCAAACCTGCGTATGGCAGTATTACCACCGAGGCCTATGCTAATCTTCGAGCGGACTTTTTGACTCCTGAGCAGGAGTCGCAGCTTGACAAGGCGTTGTTTGAGAGGGATTTCACCGATGCAGTGCGGGCTTTCAGTGGTGGTTTTGAATTGTTTGAAAGTGACGTTGCTCAAGTCTCAGGAAGGTTGACAGATTCTGGCCGTCAAAGTAATAGGACTTCCGCTTCACCTGTTTTGATTTCAGAAGTGTTTACGGCGACAAAGCGGGCAAATATCGCTTGCGAAGATTCAGCGGTTTGTGCTCAAGGCTTCGAACCGGAGGGCTGGTCAAAATGGCTTCGCAATTCTTTTGCCGCTGGCATTGTCTCGGATGGGCAGTCTGAAGAGGCTTCGATGATCGCCGGTGAACTTCGGCGATGTGGGGCTGAGGGGGTTGTATTGTGTGGTAGCGGGAGCTGTTGGGCGGGTCTGTCGCAAGGAAAACTTGTTGCGGATGAGCAGTTGATGGCTCTGGCGCAGCAACATGGCTGGTTTGTCTGCCATGTGCAGCTCGGTTACTGCGGATAACTTTATCGCTGGAAATGATGGCGGTGAATTATTTCTGTAGTGGTTGGTGGTGGAACGTTGAACAGGGTAAATTTCTTTAGCTATTGGGTGGTCGCCAAGCGGTAAGGCACCGGTTTTTGGTATCGGCATTCGGAGGTTCGAATCCTCCCCGCCCAGCTTTTTCCTTGTTCATTGCGTTGCTTGACCTGGATTTCGTAGAATTGTTTTCACAACTTGATTTCTGCGACTATTTTTTTCTCTTACAGCTTAGTTTTTTAGCTGGCTATTTCAATTGACGCTGGAAATCGCTGGAATTCCCTGAGTGGTTTCGGGAACTCTGGTTCAGCGCTGAACAATCGGATACACAAATGCGAGGCAAGCGTTTATCTATTATTTCCGGCAGAGCCAATCCTGCTTTGGCTCGTGCTGCTGCCAAGGCCGCCGGAGTAGAGCTTAGGGCCTGTGATGTTCACCGTTACAGTGATGGTGAGCTCAGCGTTGAGATTCGCGACAATATTCGCGGCGACGATGTATTTGTTATTCAGAGCACTTCGTCACCAGGCAATGATCATTTGATGGAGTTGCTGATTATTATCGATGCGCTGAAGCGAGCCAGCGCTCAGCGTATTACGGCAGTAATGCCTTATTTTGGCTATGCCCGCCAGGACCGCAAGGTCAAGCCGCGTGTGCCGATCACATCCAAACTTGTTGCCGATTTGATTGTAGCCGCTGGAGCCCATCGGGTTCTTACCATGGACTTGCACGCCGGACAGATTGTTGGTTTTTTCAACGTGCCAGTCGATAATCTGTATGCTCGCCCGGTACTGTTGAAATATTTGCGTGATCGTTTTGGCGAAGATGATATTTGTATCGTGTCTCCCGATGCCGGTGGCGTTGCTCGAGCCAGAGCTTATGCTACCCGTTTTCAGAATGCCGGGCTTGCCATCATCGATAAGCGCCGCCTCGTGCCGAATGAGGTAGCAGAGATGAATGTTGTTGGTAATGTGAAGGACAAGACCGCAATTTTGATTGATGACATGATCGACACCGGGGGCACGCTGATTAAGGCAACTCAGGCTCTGCTCGATGAGGGCGCCAATAAGGTGATAGCCTGCGCCACTCACCCTGTGCTGTCAGGAGGGGCGTTTGAGCGGCTTTCGAACTCGGACATTACCGAAATCGTTGTTACTGACTCAATATTTCACGGAAATATTGCAAATTACGAGAAGATTGTTCAGCTATCGGTTGCACCTTTAATTGGTGATGCTATAAAGCGCATCCACGAGGAAGACTCTGTCAGCAATCTTTTTGAAGATTGAGTGCGGACTTGTGCGACCAGATTGTCGAGGCAGCGGGGAAAGCCGCTGCTTTGAATGTCCGGGAAATAAAATTTCAACTAGTTGATTCCCTACAACATATCAGGGAATTCTCAATTTTTAAGGGGGAAACGTGGAAACAGTAGAACTAAAAGTTGCAGCAAGAGATGCAAAAGGTAGTAACGCGCTCAGGACGTTGAGAAAGTCCGGTTATGTTCCGGCTGTAGTTTACAGTGGCGGGACTGAGGCCCAGTCTTTTGCTATCGACAGTCATGCCTTCAGTATGATTGTTCATGGAAAGGCCAGCACAGCCGTCTACAAGCTTGTCTCTGACGACGCTTCATTAAACAATTCACTTGCTGTTTTAAAGGATGTTCAGACAGAGCCGATTAAGGGCAAAGTTTTGCATGCAGACTTTGTTCGTGTTGAGTCTGGACGTGAGTTGACAGTCAAGGTGCCGATTCAGTTTTCCGGGGAAGTTGATACTGTCAAGCAGGGGTTGGCTTTTTTGCAGCAGAACACTTACGAAGTTTCGGTAATATGTCAGCCTGATTCCATTCCATCGTCTGTCAGTCTGGATGTTACAGGAATGAAGGACGGTGAATCTCGCGGAACAGGTGATATTACTTTCCCCGAGAATGTTCGTCTCAGAGGCTCAGCACGGACTACAGTTGTCAGTGTTATCGGCAAGAGCAAGCGCGCCTGAGCTTAGCCAATGCCTGAGAGCTTGCCCTGGGTTATCGTCGGTCTTGGTAATCCGGGAGCCGAGTATGAGAATACGCGGCACAATGCAGGCTTTTGGGTGATTGATGAGCTGTGCCGCAGGCACGGCTCATCTGCTTCGTGGAAAGAAAAGAATTCAGCGCTTTTTTTGCGAGTTTCAATTGGCGGAAATGTTGTTTATTTGGCAAAGCCGCAGTCTTTCATGAATCTCAGTGGTCGGCCTGTTGCCGCCCTCCTTTCTTTTTTTAAAGTCCCCCTTACAAATCTTCTTGTTGTACACGATGAGCTCGCGCTTGACACGGCAGTCTTGCGTTTAAAGCTTGGTGGTGGGTCTGCGGGGCACAATGGCATCAAAAGTCTGGTGCAGTGTCTTGGGTCCGATTCTTTTTTCCGTTTGCGATTGGGTATCTCACATCCTCGCCAGCAATTTCCTGAAAGCTCCCGCCATGATGTCTCGGCCTGGGTGCTTGGTAAACCTGGATCAAAAGAACAGGAACTGTTACAAGATGCCGTTCGTCGTGCCGCGGACAGTATCGAGGATGTGCTGTGTGATGGCTTTGTTGTTGCTCAGCAACGGTTGCATCAGGTTACTGTTGGGTAGCTTGGTGTAGTGGTATATCCATTGGTACTTGCATTGGTACATTTGGTGGTGTGACTTAAGAGGGTATGGGGCGGCGGGTGTTCTGGCTGAATAGCCGAGTGGGATTCGTTAATTGGACTTATACCAGAGGGACCGATTCAAGTCTGGTCTGGTGATGTAGTTAACCTCTCATGAAAAGTCATTTCGGTCGTTTATATATTATTATCCGGCGTTGACATCGAGATTTTGTGGCTGCGGCAATCGTAGCGACAACTACAGATGCAACTCCAGTTAACAGTAAGGACAATACGGTTATGGAATGGATTGGAAGCTTGCAGAATGGCCTGACGTCAATAATCAGCTGGTTTGCTCCGGTATTTGGGGTGATCGGTTTGATTTACGCCTATAGAATTTACGCAAGTTTCTGCGAACGCTCGGCAGGCACTGAAAGAATGGAGGAAATCGCGGCGGAGATATCCGGTGGCGCGCAAACTTTTCTTAGAGCTGAGTACCGTATCCTTACAATTTTTGTTGCCGTTGTTGCTTTGCTGATAGCGTTCTCGTCGCTAGGCTTCACAACTGCGCTGGCATTTGTGCTTGGAGCTTTTTCTTCGGCGCTCGCCGGAGCGGCAGGTATGCTGGCTGCGACAAAGGCCAATGTCCGTACGGCAGCTGCCGCCAAGGAAAGTGGTCAGGCTGAAGCTCTTTATGTGGCTTTCAGCGGCGGGGCTGTGATGGGGCTGGCTGTCGCCAGTCTTGGTCTTCTAGGAGTAGGAGTATTGTTTTTCTTTCTTGGTTCTGTGGAGGATGCGCGACATATTACAGGCTTTGCCATGGGTGCTTCCTCAATCGCCTTGTTCTCCCGTGTTGGTGGGGGGATTTTTACCAAAGCTGCGGATGTCGGCAGTGACCTTGTCGGAAAAGTGGAAGCCGGAATACCGGAAGATGATCCTCGTAATCCCGGAGTTATCGCTGATAATGTTGGTGACAACGTTGGTGATGTCGCTGGTATGGGCGCCGATATCTTTGAATCATACGTTGGATCAATTATCGCGACGATTGCTATCGCCGCGACTCTTGGCCTTACTGATATGGTAAGTCTGTCCAGTTATAGCCCCAGTGAGGGTGTGGCTGTTGAAGTTCAGGAAGGACTCATGTCGGCTTATCGTGTTGCCCTGATGTCCTTGCCCTTGATTCTCGCGCTTTTGGGACTTGTTTCCTCAATGTTCGGTATCAAGTCGATGGAAGCTCTCAAGGATTCTGATCCAGCCTCGGCCCTGCGAAAGGCAACAATTACATCAGCAGCTATCTATTTGCTGCTTTCCTTTGTTTTCATCGTCTTTTTGTCGACGGTCAGTTTTTGGGTGTGGGTCGCTTCAACCTCCGGAGCTCTGGCCGGCATAGCCATAGGTCTGCTCACGGAGTACTACACATCTTCCAAACCGGTGCGGGCAATTGTTGAGGCTTCGCGGACCGGTTCGGCGACGAATATTATCAGTGGTCTGGCTGTAGGGTTTCTCAGTGTTGCCGCGCCCGTTGGAGGTATTTGTGTGGCCATTCTCGTGGCGAACTATTGCGCAGGACTTTACGGGATTGGTATTGCAGCTGTTGCCATGCTGGCCACAGTCGGTATCACAATGAGTGTCGATGCTTATGGGCCGGTTGCTGATAACGCAGGTGGTATCGCTGAGATGGCGGGCCTGGGACCTGATGTTCGAAAAATTACTGACCGTCTGGATAGTCTTGGCAATACCACAGCTGCTATTGGTAAGGGGTTTGCCATTGGCTCTGCGGCACTGACTGCGCTGGCTCTGTTTTCCGCTTTTACCCAGGCCGTACCGGGGGTAAAGGTCAGCCTGACCGATCCCAACGTGGTTGTCGGTTTGCTGATAGGTGGATTTATACCTGCGCTTATAGCCGCTTTAACCATGACATCAGTTGGCAGCGCAGCTTCGGCGATGGTTGAAGAGATTAGACGGCAGTTTCATGAGATTCCGGGTCTGCTTGAAGGGCGTGAAGGAGTGCGAGGGGACTCGCAGCGTTGTATCGAGATATCCACGAACGCTGCTCTCAGGGAGATGGTTGTTCCCGGGCTCATTGCAGTTGTTGCTCCGATACTGGTTGGCTTTATTCTTGGAAGTGAGGCTCTTGGGGGGATGCTTGCCGGTTCGCTGGTTACAGGTGTCGTGCTGGCGTTGTTCATGGCGAATAGCGGCGGAGCTTGGGACAATGCCAAAAAGATGATTGAAGCTGGTGAGGTCGATGGTGAGTCCAAGGGCGGTGAGGCGCATAAAGCGGCTGTGATTGGTGATACTGTTGGTGATCCTTTTAAGGATACGGCCGGTCCGGCGATGAATATTTTGGTGAAATTGATGTCGATTGTGGCCCTGGTTATTGCACCATTGCTTTAGACAAGGTAAATGGGGGTGCCGGAAATTTGTATCTTGCTGGGCATTTGGCAGCAGAAATTGTCGGAACCTCTTGATTCTCTTTCTGTAGACGGTTCTTATAAGTAGGCACCGTTGTTGGATGAAGATAAGGATTCCACGGACATAGCAAGTATACACAGATATCGATTTTAAGTTGAAAGAGTTTGGTCAGTAATTAAATCTGATCCAGTGCAAATGAGTGAGAGCGATGAGTAAAAGATTTAGCAGCGAGAGAAAATATGAGTTGGTAGTTATTTTTAATCCTGACCTTGATGAGGCAGGACTTGAGAATGAAACCGCCAGAGTAAAACAGCTTGTCGCAGAGAATACCGGGACAGTTGAAAGAGTTGATAACTGGGGTCGTCGTCAACTTGCTTACGAAATTGAGAAGAAAAGCTACGGTTATTATTTTCTGTTTGTCGTTGTTGGTTCTAATGAAATGAATGCTGAGGTAGATCGCGCTTTGCGGATCTCGGATAACGTTTTGCGCCACATGATTGTTCACAAGGATAAGGATGCTCCGGATTTTATTCCTGACGTTCGTGATTCTGCCAGAGAGGCCGCCAGAGAAGCTGCTCAGCCCCGTGGCGAGAGGAGTTTTGACGGCCCTGCCGGTGGTGGCCGACGAGGTCAGTCCGCGGGAGGATACTGATTCGGGTCTCGGGATGATATCTCCGATGGGGGGTATTGTGCTGGTTGATGAATTGGAGACAATCATAAAAGCTCCTGCCTGCATGGGGTGTCATGCAGGTGGATGTTAAATATAGCGGCGTTTCGACGCCGAACCAAATGTCGAGAGATTAAGAGAGATGCAAGTTATACTGACAGATGACGTATCGGGACTGGGAGATATCGGACAGTCCGTTAAGGTGAAGCCAGGCTATGCCCGCAATTTTCTCATTCCGCGCGGATTGGCGGTTGAGGTTGGCAGTCGCAGTGCTCGGGCAGAAGCTCACAAAATTAGACAGATTGATGCAAAAAAACGTCGCATGAAAGGCGCAGCGGAAGAAGTTGCTTCCCGTGTCCGTAATGCCGAGTTGAAATTTGAACTTCGTGTCGGTTCAGGTGGAAAGGTTTTTGGTTCCATTGGTGCAAAGGATATCGCCGAAGGACTTGTTGCCGCCAGTATCGAAATCGATCGTCGGAGAGTTATTCTTGCCGAACCATTGAAGAAGATTGGAGTTCATTTTGTTGAAGTTAAACTTCATCCGGAAGTTTCTGCTCAAGTAAAGGTGGTGGTTGTTTCCCTTGAAGCTTCGGCCGAGCAGGAAGAACAGGAAACCGCAGAAGCTCGCAACAGACTTGAAGAAGCTGCTTACGATCTGGATGACGATACAGAAGAATAATCTGAGAGTAATTTGATAATCAGTCAGGTTAAGGAATCTGCAAAAACAACTGTTGCTCAGGTGAGCTGAGATGTTTTTGCAGATAACAGAGTTCTTTTTAATCAGTCGGTATTCTACTGAAACAGTGTTGGCTAGCTTTTATCGTGCTTGTCGATTGTTGTGCAGTATCTTATTTCTTTTCATGACTATTGGCGTTCACAGCGCCAGCGCCCAGGTCCATGCGGATAGCGATGGACCCCGCACTTATCCGGCCCTGTTAATTTCAGGGTCTGGTTCATACGCTAAGCTCCCTCATAGCCGCATATTAGAACCAGGGAATGATACCTGGAATGTTGTCAGCTTTCTTGTTAAGCCAATTTCGCTCCCATCTGAAGGGCATAGGGTTAATATTCTATCGAAGTATGTTGCCGAGCAGCAACCTTATCCGGGTTGGGCCTTTGCTTTCAGGCGAGTGGGGAGTTTCGTCCGACCTGAATTATACTGGCAGGATCGAGATGGACATGGTGGCTGGTTGACTTTTGAGCGGCTCAGTCTGTCTGTAGAGCGTTGGCATGGTTTTTTTCTTATTGTCCAACCAGGACAATATGTGTCTTTGTATAGCCAAGATTACGGAGAGGAAGTGCCGGGAGGACTTGGACTCAAGTACCGAGAACGTGCTGCTGAGGTGAACTTTCTTGGCGGATATCCACTGACTGACTACAATGAAGTACAGACTGAGGCTCCTCTGGTAATTGGGACTTCGGCTGGAAGGAAGGAGGGCTATGTCGGTGAAATTGCGGCCGTCACGTTTTCCCAGCTCTCATCGTTACCCGAGACTGTGGCCGTGGCGCAAGCCACTTTGGTCGATTGGCCGCTTTTGGCGCCAGGTGACAAGGCGTGGAAATTGATGTTTAGGTCAGAGGTGATTGTCAACGATCTGCGCGTAACACCGATACTGCGTGGCGGCGCAAAGTGGGTTACACTTTCTCGTTAGTTTAAGGGTGTGTTGAAAAACACACCCTTAATGCAGACAGCGCAAGCTGGATGCCTGCGCGCTAGTAAAAATATTCAGCGCGGTAATTGCAGGGCCAAAATGGCCCTGCAAAAGAAAAACTAATAGAGGGGAGACTTTTTCGTATCTCCGATACAAATAATTGTGACATGAAGGCAGGACCAGTGCTGACATTTATTTCGCTGGCTTTTGTTCTGGCGACATTCCCACTGATTTATTTTTCGCTACCCGTATATCCACCATTCATTCATTATGTGGCAATTATTGTTGGTACCGCCGGATTTTGCGGGCCATTATTTCTTTTCGTTGAACCTGGACAACATTGTTCGTCTGCTCGGCGACAAATTATTCGAGTATTGTCTTGTCTTGGTGCTTCTGGAGCACGGTTAGTTGGACTGATGACAGTTGTTTTGCCGTTTTTCGGAGCGCCAGTCCTGATGGTATTCTATAGTTCCTGGTTATTGGCGAGTATTGTCAGAGTATGCTGGTTTCCCTTCGGGAGTGGTTTTAAGCGCAATGTGTCTGGTGACCCCGCTGCGTTGGCACTTTTTGCCCTTTGGTTGATGGTCTGGCTTCCCTCTTCTGTTCACGTTATTTTTCACTCTGGCGATATGAAGCAGGTACTTGAGATATATCATGAGTGGAGTTTTACTGTTCTGCGTGATGCGCTTTTTGCCAGCTATTATCCGGCGTTCGGAGCACTGCGCTTTCTCGCTTTCTCGGGTGTTACGTCCCTGATCTTTGTTTGGATGTATTATTTTTCGCGGACTTCCGCCCAGGATAGTGGATGTGGTCAGCAAATAAGGGCTGAGTCCGGGGTGAAGAATATGGCAATTAGGCAAGTGTTATTGCTGACCGTGCCAGGTGGCGAGATTCGCGACTTGTTTTCCGGGATTGTTATCGGATTTTTTGTTTGTTCGTTCCTTGCTGTTCTTCAGCATTACTCTGTTCATCCAGTATTTTCCTATAATATCTCGCCGTTTTGGTTGTACCAGAAGCGTATATCAGGGACTTTTTCCGATCCCAATGCTTTGACGGTCGCCGGAAGTCTGATACTGGCACCGCTTATCGCTATGGGCATGGCGAATAAATCTTTATTTACCGCTTTCGTGGTGCTGTCTGTTTTTTGTCTGATGTTGGTTACCGGTGGGCGTACTTTCTATTTGGCTTTATTCTGCGCGGTATTATTTTTCGTGATTCAGCAACGCGGACGTTATCGCCTCAGTGGACGAGCCATTGCGCTATTAATATCTGCATCCGCAAGTGTCATGGTGATGCTCGTCTATCCGCAAAGTAATCTGTTTTTACAACGCTGCTTGCCGTTCGTTCCTTTGCAGAGAGTAATGAAGACTGTTAATTTTGAAACAGCAGCTGAAATGCTGTTTAGTCGCCTGCACTTTGCTCGTCTGGCGATTGAAGTTTGGAAAGACGAGCCAATTACTGGAGTTGGTTTTGGCATGTTCATGGCACTGCAGAGGGAGGCCGCAGCTAGACTGGGTTTTGAGGTTACCGACTGGATTGACAACGCCAATAATTTTTATCTTGAGGTACTTGTCGCAGGAGGAATTCTATCTCTTGCTGCTTTGGGGATCTTTACTCTTGGTTTGTTGGTTTTCTACTTCGGTAATCTATCAGACCGTAAATTCGGGTTTTCTGTTTTTCACCTATTATCAGCGACACCTTTGGTGGTTTTTCCAGTAATACTTTTTACTGGTCCACATACAAATTTTTATGAGGTTCAGGCACTCTGGATGGCGATCCTCTTGCTTGCCTGTGAGTCGTCGGGGAGTCAGGTTACACCTGTCGCCGAGGGATATATTAAAAATATTTTCTTTGTCGGGTTACTTGTATGTTGTGGAGCAGTATTTTCGATCATCTCGGTTAGTTGGCCTCGCCCAGAATTTGGCATCTATGCAGATGAAGGGAGTACAGAGGAGAGGTTATTCTGGACAGGGCGGACGGCGCTTGTCCAGGTTCCGTCTGCTGGAAATCTATCTTTTAGGGCCTTGCAGCCTGATCTTTTTGAGTTTCCCCTTACGGTAAAGGCCAGAGAAACAGTAAGTTGTTCTTTGCCTGGTGGAAGGGGAGAAGAATTTACTGTTGCAGATAATCAGTGGCGTGTATTTTCAGTGCACGGGACTGGAAGCACGGTTTGCCTTGAGGTCAGTCGGACCTGGATTCCGAAACAGTATCGTTTAGGAGCTGATGCTCGTGTATTGGGTCTGCAGGTTAGTGTAAAAAGGTGATATGGGATTAATTGAGTGTGTTCCAAATATCAGTGCCTCTACTGATCGGAGTGTTGTCGAGGCAATTGTTTCAGCTGTCCGCGCAGTCAGCGGCATCAAAATACTTCATGTTGACAGCAATGACGATGCAAATCGTTCTGTTTTGACATACGTCGGTGATTACGGTCCTGTGGTCGAGGCAGGAAAGGAGTTAATCTCATCTGCATTGCGGTTGATTGACATGCGTTCGCACAAGGGTGCTCATCCGCGTATTGGGGTTGTCGATGTATTGCCGTTTGTCCCACTTTTAGGATCCTCGATGGAGGAGTGTCATCAGGCATCGGAACAAGTGGCTGCCTGGGCCGGTAGTGAACTTGATATTCCTGTTTATCTTTATGAGCAGTCAGCCAGAGAGGAACGCAGAAGGTCTCTTGGCAGCATTCGGGCGGGTGAATTTGAAGGATTGCCGGAGAAAATGAAGAAGGCGCAGTGGCATGCTGATTATGGTCCACAGCTGGCGCCGCATATCACGTTTGGTGCGCTGGTGACAGGTGCACGCTGGTTTCTGATTGCGTTTAATATTTCGCTTTACAGCCCTGCTGGTAGTGCTGAGACTCTCAAGATTTCTGAGGTGATTGCCCGGCGTATTCGTTCGATTAGTGCTGGTCGAGGAGAGCGTGCTGCGCTACCCGCCCTCAAGGCGATCGGTTGGAATATGCCAGGATACGATTGTGCACAGGTTTCCTGTAATCTGGTTGATTTTCGTTTGACAGGTATGTACGAGGTATATACTGCCGTTAAAGTTGAGGCGGAAAAACTTGGCGCTGAAGTTATCGGCAGTGAACTTGTTGGTCTTGTCCCGCGACTTGCACTTCTCGACGCCGGCAGCAAATTTCTTGCATCCAAAGGAATCAAGCATCAGGAAGAAGATATCGTAATTGAGGCGGCGGTGTCCGGACTTGGTTTGTCATATCATCAGCCGTTTGAATTGACCGAACGCGTTATTGAGGAAATAATAAAGTGAATACTCAGGCAAAGGCAACTATCGTTGTTGGTGCTTCGGATAAGGAAGATCGCTATTCCAATAAAGCTATTCGCATGCTTGGTGAATATGGTCATCCAGTTGTTGGGGTTCATCCGAAGCTTGTCGCAGTCGGTGAGGTTAAGGTTCTTCCTGATCTTGAATCTGCGCAACAATTTCTTGGTAAAGTGGATACTGTTACTCTTTATGTTGGCGCAGCGAAGAGCTCTTCTCTTCTTGATGAATTGTTGGCACTTCGACCAAGGCGTGTTGTTTTCAATCCTGGCGCCGAGAATCAGGAACTTTTCACAGTGCTTCGGGCCAATGGTATTGAGGTGCTGGAAGCCTGTACGCTGGTCTTGTTGAGGACCGGCGCTTATTAACTGGGAAGTTCCCAGCTGCAGTTTCCGGATTAATTGCGCAATAAGTCTTGCAGGTGGCTTGCCAGCCTGTTCCCAACTTCCAATTCGTCTCCAAATACGGCATGGGCGCCAGCCAGTGTAAAGCTGTGTTTATCGCTGGCATATCGCGCACGAACAGCAACATGCGCATTGGGCGCCATCTGCCTGACCAGTTTGACAATATCAGCGTTTGTTCTTTGGTGAGGAACCGTAATGATAACAATGCTGGCACTATCTATGTGCGCATGTGCCAGAACTTCATATTGGGTGGCATCCCCCAAGTGAGTTTCGTATCCAAGGGAAGCTGCTTTTCGCAGTAACTCCGAGTTGCTGTCGATAATCACAGGAAGAACTCCGAGTTCATGCACTGACTCTGCAACAATCTGTCCTGTTGGGCCAAAGCCAATAACTATTACGCGTGATGTGATTGTCGGTTGGCGGCTAAGAATTGGCTCGATTACTGTAGCTTTGAGGCGGTTGCCGATATAACCCGCAATAAATGGAGCCCGTGGAATTAGGATAGGACTGAGGAAGAGACTGGCTATTGCTGAAGATACAAGCAGGAGGTGAACATTGTGAGAAATAATTCCTCCGCTAAGAGCCATACTGCCAATCACCAGTGAAAATTCTCCTATTTGCGAGAGGCAGATGCCGGTGCTTAAAGCTACCGAGCTATGTTGACCAAGGCTGCGAAAGAGAAATGAAATAATAATTGTCTTTACGGACATCACGGCAATGGTAACTGCGGCCACAAGGAAAAAGTTTTTCATCATCCAGAGAGGATCGGCGAGCATTCCTGCTGATGAGAAAAATAGCGTCAGCAATACAACTCGCAGTGCGGCGATGTCGGCGCGGATTTGTGTAGAGAAAGGTGAAGCACCAAGAAAAATTCCGGCCACGAAGGCACCAAGAGCAGGGGAAACGCCTGCGGCATGGGCCGCCCAGGTTGAGCCAAGGCCGATCGCAATCGCCAAAACAATTGTCAGTTCCCTATTCCGGCCGTAACTCAAGGATTCAAGGACTTTTACCGCAACTTTATTAAGAAAAAAATAAAGGAAAAGTATCAGGGCAGATGTGAGGAACAGGAGGTGCAATGTTTCGCTTAAGGCATCTCCTGATTTGGTTGTTCCAGAGAACAGAGTGATAACAATAGAGAAGGGAACAACCGCTATGTCCTGCATGAGCAGAATGGCCAGGCTGTTTCTACCGTGGAGGCTTTCCAGGTCTCCTTCTTCAGAGAGTGTGCGGAGAACTACGGCGGTGCTGCTCAGTGAAATCATTGCTCCAATTACAACTGCTTCCGCGAGATGTCCGCGTGCAAGAAGGACAGCACCGGAAACGACGATGAAGGTGATTGTTATCTGCAGGGCACTACCAATGAGCAGGGTTTGTCCAAGTGATTTAAGGCGGGCCAGAGAGAATTCAAGACCAAGGCTGAAGAGTAATAACGCAACTCCGACTTCGGCAATGGCTTCGATATCGTGACCGGCACCTATAATTTGCAGGCTGCCGGGGCCACCTAGGACCATACCGGCCAGCAGATAACCCACAAGTGGGTTTTGACCAAAACGGGAGGCTATTGCGCCAAAGAGGAAGCTACCAGAGAGCAGGATAACTATATCAGCAAGAATTTCCCACATTTAACCATATTTCCTTATGCGGAGTTGTTGTGCTTTTTCTTACCACTATCAGAAACTCCAACCTATGCGCAATTGCAAGAAATTGTCCAAAGCGATGGTGGTTTATGCCTAACCAGGCATATTTCTTACTGACAATGAAGGTTTTATGAAACATATTCGTCGACATCTTCATCAATAGGTGGTAGTTGTGCCCCCTAATTTTATATGCCGCTGGAGGATTTGCGATCCTGGTGCTCCCGCGGTTGTCTCACACAGGATGCATTTTGGATGAGAAAAGCACGTGAATATCTATGTTGGAAATTTGGCCTACGGTGTTACCGAAGGCCAGCTGAGAGAGGCCTTCTCCGAGTTCGGTGAAGTTGCAAGTGTTAACGTTATAACAGACAAGTTCTCTGGTCGTTCTAAAGGCTTTGCCTTTGTGGAAATGCCCAATGACTCGGATGCGACCAACGCTATCGAGGGATTGAATGACCAGACAATTGGTGGACGACCTGTAAAGGTTAACCAAGCCAAGCCAAGAGAAGAGAGACCAGCTCGTCCACGACGATACTGATATTTTCTTTTCGCAAAATTCAGGGGGCCGGTTTCGGCCCCTTGTTATGTACGCAGTCAGTTACGCCTCTCCGCGCTATTTAAAAGACAGCCTGTCACAAAAGCGCACTTCATAAGACGACTTTTCACAGAACGATTGTTTCGAAACAAGGTCAAATATCACGCTACTGGTTTTGGCGATGCTCGAGAAACCAGCGGTAGAATTTTTCCATCCCTTCAGGAAAAGATGTTTGCGGAGCATAAGAAAGATAATTTCTGGCTCTGGAGATATCGGCATTAGTCAGATCGACATCTCCTGGTTGTGCAGGGTAATTATCGATTAAAAGTTTTCTGCCGGTTATCTGCTCGACGATAGTAATAAACTCGTTGAGAGAGACTGTTGCCGAGTTGCCAAGGTTAAAAATCTCATAACCCAAAGGGCGTTCGATAGCATTTATGAACCCTGCAACAAAATCATCAATGTAAGTATAGTCGCGGCGTGTCTCTCCGCCACCAAATTTTTTAATCGCCTGTCTTTTCAGTGCGGCATCAATAAACAACCAAGGCGCCATATCGGGTCTTCCTGCCGGACCGTAGACAGTAAACGGTCTGATGACGTTGATGTTAAGACCATACAGATGATGGTAGGTGTGGGCGATTACTTCGGTGGCCTTTTTTGTTGCTGCGTAGGGTGAGATTGGGCGATCGGTCGCCGAGTCGTCCTCACGGAAGGGGATTTGCTGTGAATTGCCGTAGACAGAAGACGACGAAGTAAGAACAAAGTTTTCTATATTGTATAACCGGGCTTTTTCCAGCAGGGCGAGAGTTCCGTGAATGTTTGCCTGTTCATAGAGAAAGGGCTCGGCGATTGAGGGCCTGACGCCAGCTCTGGCGGCAAGGTGGGCAATGTGAGAAGGCCGGTGTCGTCTGAAAACCTCGTCAAGCCCATCCAGGTTGGATATGTCCAGTTTATGAAAGGTGAATCCCGGAAATGTTTCGAGACGGTGCAGGTTCTCTTCCTTGAATCGAACCGGATAGTAGTCGTTGAGGTTGTCGAGTCCGATAACCTCAATTTTTCTCTTTAGTAGAGCTTGAGCGACGTGAGAGCCAATAAAACCTGCAACGCCAGTGACAAGAACGTTTTTCATTGTATTTTCCGGCGACCAGTTCTGCTTGTATTCGAGCAGACTATAAACACATGGGCTTTATTGTAACGGCCCTGTCCTTGTCATTAGATAGACGGGACAGGGCTCAATGGAAGATGTAAATGATTCGCAACATGCCTGGGAACTACATGTGAAAAAGAGACTCTCCGGTTGAATCTTCTTCAAGATTGAAGTTCCCGTAAAAGTTCCCAGAAGATCCCTTATGAAAGTTTCCAGAAAAGCCCTTAAAAGTTTCTTGAAAATATTGTCCGGGAGAATCTTTCGAGAGTTTTAACCTCAACAAATGGATTCAAAGCCTATTCCTCGTCTTCCCCGACTTCTTCTTCATCTTCCTCGTCTTCATCATATTCTTCATCGTCGTCATCGTCAGAGTCTTCGCTTTCTTCTGCCGCTTCCTCATCGAAGGCTGAAGGATCGACTGACTCCAGAGCTTCAGATAAAGCGGAGAGGATTACCGCGAGATAGCTGGCATCAACTTCCTGCTCTTCCAGAGCGTTCTCCACTGATGTTTCGAGGATTTCAATAATTGCGCTGTTGAACTCCTCATCGTCCTCAACCTCCTCGTCGAAGTCGCTTTCAATTTCAGCAAAAGCTTCGATGAGATCTGTCAGTGCCTGGTCTAGTTTCTGGTAAGAGCTGCTCATGGTGTTAACCCCGTATTTGGTTTTCGCTTTTGTTTAAAAATTGCCAAGTTTAAATTTGCTGCAAACTGCCGCACGAATGCCATTAAACAGAAATCAAATCAAACACATTATCCATTCTGTCGCCAGAGGTTCCAACCGGTGACGGTGTGCAAGTGATTGCTTATGGCACAGACAATGTATTCAAACGAAATATATTTAATACGATTAATCGGCCTGAATGCTTAGAGGTATAGTGCTATCTGACCGATTCAGCTTTTTTGCTGCTGCTATATAGACCTAATTTGTCAGTCGTGACAATACTTCTACTTCCAACCGGGCGAATTGTCAGAAGGGCCGGAAATCTTCATTATGGGGGGGAGCTTATGGAAATGTCACTTGTTCGGTATGGAGCGGTGCGGGATGGGCTTGTCTGCCTTATTTTTGCCTGTTGTTTGACGGCCTGCTCTTCAGTCTCGAGCCATTTGTCAAAGAGCGTCGATGCCAGCCCCTATCGAGCAGAACTGCAGAAAGGAGTTGATGCTCGGGCTGTGTCACCTATTGGAGTATTCCCGGTGCGGATAGCTGGCGGGAAGGGGTTGGATCCGGCACTTGCCGCTGATTTTAGTGAAAAACTTAGACGGCGCCTGGCCGCCGAGTTGCCATCAGAGGCTTTTGAAAATCCCGCCCGCAGTGCACTGCGCCAGCGAGCTCTTGAGAATGTTCTTGAATCTCGTTTGCCTTCGCATCGTCAAGCAGCTTTGTTTGGTGAGCTTACAGGAGTGAGCTCTGTCGTTTATGGGACAATCAACAGATTTGGGACAGATGCCAGTCGTGATATGCGTGACCTTGCCGGGGCGAGTGCCGGATTTTCTCTCTGGCTGATTGAGGCAGGTAGTGGCCGGATTCTCTGGCAGTGCAATTACACTAACTTCAACCAGCCGCTCAGTGAAAATCTTCTGCGCATTCAGGAGTCGGCAGCTCAAGGGTTTCGTTATCGTTCCTCGCCAGAATTGCTGAACTATGGTTTGGAGAAAGTTGTTGCCGATTTGCGGCTAATTGTTTCTCCGAAAGGAGTAACTGAGTAACTAGAGAGTAAATTGTGAATATTATCGAGGCCGGTTTTATCGGTTTTATACAGGCGGTAACCGAGTTTCTGCCAGTCAGCTCTTCTGGTCACCTTGCAACGATCGAGAACATTATTGGCCTGGGGGAACGACATGATCCAGGATTTGTCATGTTTCTTAATGTCCTGGTGCATTTTGCGACTTTTGTTGTGACCATTCTTTATTACCGCAAGGATATTCTCGCAATATTTTCCGGATTGTTGCAAAAAAATGACGAGCGGCGGCGAAAGACGTGGCAGCTCGTCATTGCCCTTGTCGTTGGCACTATTCCGGCGGGTATAGTTGGTTTGTCATTGAAGTCGGTTATTGAAGCCTCGTTCAGCTCAATGCTGGTTGTCGGAGGAGGTTTTTTGCTGACAAGTGCTTTTCTCACTATCACCTCTCGGTTGCATCGAATGGATAGGGATAACGATATCGATGCTGCCGTGACGACTATTGCCGACAATCCCCCAACGGTGAAGCAGGCACTCATCGTCGGCTGCCTCCAGGCCGTGGCTATTTTACCTGGCATTTCTCGCTCTGGTTCGACAATCTGTTCGGGGCTTCTTACAGGATTGCCGGCGGATATCGCAGTTCGATTTTCTTTTCTTCTTTCACTTCCAGCTGTGCTTGGGGCGGCAATTCTGGAATCCCGAGGTATTGGCGGTATTCAGAGTCAATTCGTGCTGCCATTGCTCGTTGCATTTTCTTCTGCGGTCATCTGTGGTTGGTTTGCCATGGCATTGCTTGTCAGAATGGTCAGAAAACTGCAGTTAACGCCCTTTGCCTGGTATACGGCCGGCCTGGGCATTTTTGTAATGGTTAGAGAGGTTTTTTTCTTATAACATCCTCCGGGGTTCGTTTGTCATCGAAATACTGGTGTCATCAAAATATCGGGGCAATCCGGAGTACGTTTTTGTGTTCTCCGGATTTGTAGATTTGTCTGGAAACGTAGCAGGAGGAGGTTTGCCGTAGTGGGGAACGCAGTCAGAAAAAGAGTGCCATCGATTCCGCGACATGACACAGGGAAAAAGCCTAAAAAGAAGGAGATGCCTCCGCAGCGCTCACTCGCCCGTGAGAGTTCGGCCGTGGTTCTTTTTTTCCTTGCGGTATTTGTCTTTTTTTCCCTTGTTTCCTATCTGCAGCTGACGCCAATTTCGTCTTTCCTTGAAAGGGTTTCGGTTAATTCTTCGAACCCGGTAGAGGGCAATATGCTTGGACCAGTCGGTGAGGGGCTCTCGTCCCTGCTGGTTGAGTTGCTTGGCTGGTGTTCATTCATTGTTGTTTTTTATACGCTGGTGCTGGCACGACTTGTCTGGACCGGGGGATTTAAGGCTAGTGATGGCAGTGTCATTTCTTTTGTTCAGGCGGTACTCGGAGCAATGGCTCTGGTTGTGTCCTGTGCGACAATATCGGCGGTGATTTTTGATTTTGAGGGCGGCGGACGGATAGGTTCTTCGGTGGCGTATCTGCTGGTTGGTTATGTTGCAAATTTGGGCGCCCTGCTTATCGCCTCACTTGGTGTTATTTTGTCACTTGGCGCCGGAACCGGGATCGGGACGACCAAGGTCTTCAGTGGCATCAGTTATCTCGCCGGTCTGCTGCGAGAATTTCTTGTCGACAGCCTATCAGTATTCAGAGGGGGGCTCGGTCGAACGGCATCGCTGTTTAAGCTGGGAGACTTCTTCCTGTTGAAGGCAATGTTTGTCTTCATGCTTGTTCTTGCGCGTTGGGTTAAGGAAAAAGTAGCGTTCCTTTTCAGTGTCCCGGGTAGAATTTTCCATCTCGCTGTGTCTTTGTTTCATCGCATTCGACCGTTGAAGCATGAGGCGAGACTTGCCCTGGACGATCGTTCCTGGGTGCTTGAGGAGGGCAGTCTCAATACATCAGAAGATTTGATTGAAGATGAGGACGATGATTCCGATCATGTCACCGGTGTTTTTGGCGCTGCGCGGCAGGAGGGGAAGAGGGAAGTAGATCCTAATGTGAAGATTGTGCTTTCGGCCAAAAAACGCAGTTTTAAAGGATTTTCCCGTTCTCGTGGCAAGCAGAGATTTCGATCCCGGGTTGGCAAGAGCCATGACTCATCTCCCGAGAAAGTATTTGCTCTTCCGGCCTTTGATTTACTCGATCCTTCAACGGAGAAGGATATTGTTGTTCATGAAAAGCACGACCTGTTGGCAAATAGCAGGACGCTCGAGAAAGCACTGGCTGATTTTAAAATTGGTGGCAAGGTAGTTGAAGCTCAGCCAGGTCCTGTCGTCACTCTTTATCAGTTTGTTCCTGCTGCTGGCGTCAAGGCGCAGCGTGTCATCGGTTTGGCAGATGATCTGGCGTTGGCACTGAAGGTCGCCAGTGTGCGTGTATATGCTCCGGTTCCAGGCAAGGGAACAATTGGAATTGAAGTGCCAAATCCGCGCAGTGAACTCGTTCGTTTGCGGGATGTGCTTGAGAGCGAGGCTTATAATGGGGAAGAGTCTTCTCTGGCGTTGGCGATTGGCAAGGATACATTTGGAAACCCTTGCGTTGAAGATCTGGCTCATATGCCACATTTGCTGATTGCCGGTGCTACAGGCACTGGTAAATCGGTTTGTATCAACTCTTTGTTACTCAGTCTGCTTTATCGCAATACACCAGCTGAATTGCGCCTGCTGCTTATTGACCCAAAAATGCTGGAACTTAGCGTATACGAAAAGATTCCACACCTTAAAGCGCCGGTAGTGACCAATCCAAAACGTGCTCGGGCAGTGCTTTACTGGGCGGTGGAAGAAATGGAGCGTCGGTATGGCCTGATGAAGGATGTCGGCGTGCGTAATCTAGCAAGCTACAATAAGAAGATAGAAGACAGTCGAGAGAAAGGCGAAGCGTCCGGGCGGCTTGAAACCTTACCTCGTATAGTTGTTGTTGTTGATGAACTTGCCGATTTGATGCTCACGGTTGGCCGGGAAATAGAAGAACTGTTGACTCGCCTGGCTCAGAAAGCCCGTGCATCGGGGATTCACCTGATTCTGGCAACCCAGCGGCCGAGTGTTAATGTCATTACGGGCCTTATCAAGGCGAACTTTCCTTCGCGTATTTCCTTTCAAGTGGCAACTCGTATTGATGCCCGCACTGTGCTTGATCGGGGTGGTGCGGAAAAACTGCTGGGACGTGGTGACATGTTGTATGTCTCTCCGGGGCTGAATCGGCCGCGACGTTTGCATGGAGCGTTTGTCAGCGACCAGGAAGTTCATAACGTGGTGGAGGCGTTGATTGCCCAGGGTCCAGCCGATTACGATCCGGAGATTGATCAGGTGATCGAGAAGCTTGAGCAGGCCGATAATGGGTCAGGCGGCGGTAATTTGGATGAGTATGATCCGCTATATGATCAGGCGGTAAATCTTGTTGTAGAAAAAGGCCAGGCCTCAACCAGTCTTGTGCAGAGAAATTTTCGTATTGGTTACAATAGAGCCGCGAGAATTCTTGAGACAATGGAGAGTGAGGGGGTGGTCGGACCGGCCGACGGTGCAAAGCCAAGACAAATTCTTGCCCCCCGGCATGGTGTTGGCAATTAGCCCGGATGTTGCACGTAAGCCCCCTGGAATTCTGCAATCAGGGGAATGTTGTGAACTCTGAGGCAAGGTGTGGGAGTAGAGCTCTACGGGCTGGTTAGCTAGTGACCGAATAGTCATTGGCGGCGGTCCCCGGTCAAGGTCGGGGATGACGAGGTGGAGGTAATATCACCGACCGAACGCTCCCTCGCGGATTAGTGACACCGTAAGATTCTGAGTTAATGTTTTTTTCATTGCCGTCGATATCTTCTCTGTAGGGCAACAAAGAGGAGACATGGCAGGGAATGGCAATATATTCACCACCAAAAATGCGGTTTTTAGGCTGGCTCAAGCTGGCAGGGCTGACTTTTGTGCTCGCGATTGGTATCAGGCTGACCGTGATTCAGACATTTGCCATTCCTTCACACTCCATGGAGCCTGGTTTGCTGGTTGGTGATTATATTCTCGTCAATCAGCTGTGCTATGGAAAAAGTTACCTTGAGAAGAGTTTTAAACCGGAAACAGAGCAACGGATTCCTGAGCGAGGAGATGTGGTGGTATTTAGCTCCGAGGACGCCGGTGACAATGATCAGGGGATATATTTTGTGAAAAGGATTGTTGGCTTGCCGGGCGAGGCGGTTGAGATTAGTTCAGGCCGAGTGTTTATCGATGGCCGTCCGCTTGAGGAAAATTACCTTGAGACTGGCACCATGACAGAAGTATACGATAACGGGATCAGCCATTTTCAGCTTGCTCATGGTGAGTATTTTGTCCTTGGCGACAATCGGCGCGATAGTCTGGATAGTCGGGACTTTGGTCCGGTAAGACGAGCCGAGATAGAAGGCTGTGCCGAAATGGTGTATTGGTCTTGGGATCGCAGCGAAGATGATCTGAATGTTAGATGGAGTCGAGTTGGAAGAAGCCTGCGAACAAATGTGCTCAAATCAGTCTGACAAAAAACCTTCCTTAGCGATTATCGATCTTGGCTTGGTGACATTCGAAGAGGGGCGGAGAAGGCAGCAGCAGTTGATAGAGGACTGTCGGTCAGGGAGGGGTGATGAGGGTCTTCTGTTCTGTGAACATTTTTCAATAGTTACCTCTGGCACACGCTCGAGACGGGAAGGCGTCGGACTGGCTGGCAAGCTGCTGGAAAATGCTGGGATTGAGATGGTTGAAGTCGATCGTGGGGGGCGGCTGACGTGGCATGGGCCAGGACAAATTGTTGTCTATCCTGTTATCTCTTTGAAAAAAAGAGGTTTTGGGGTGCGGGATTTTGTTACGGCGGGCCTTGATGCTTTCAAGAATGTTGTGAAGAAATTCGGTGTTGAGGCCGATAGCAATCTTGAGGATGCCGGGGTTTGGATAGTCTCCAGTTTCGGGGAGCGGTTAAAAATTGCCTCTGTTGGATTGAAAATTGAACAGGGTTATTCGAACCATGGTTTTTCGTTTAATTGCGATTGTGATTTATCCGTATATAAGCTTTTTTCGCCATGCGGATTTTCCGGAGAAGTAATTACTTCCTTGTCGGCGGAATTAAGAAAGCTGGGAAAGGGTGTTCCGGACAAGGTTGAGCTAAAGAGGCTGGTGGCTTCGGAACTTATGCGCTCTTTGTCATAGGCACTGGTTCACTTGTTGAATAAAAGGACGTTACTAATTTAAATTGGTCAGGCGTGGAATTAAAGAAAGCACGAGGAGAAAGAGTTTTTGTTATCGGTGATATTCACGGATGTATCCGTGAGACCGAAGCTCTGCTCGTTCATCTCGAACGCAAGCAGCAGCTCTCCACGCGCGACCTGGTAGTTTTTCTTGGAGATTATATTGATCGCGGTGAAGATAGCCGTCAGGTAATCGAGATGCTGCTAAATTTCCGCAGGCATTTCCCTGATACTGTGTTTCTCCAAGGTAATCACGAAGACATGTTTCTGGGCTATCTTGGCGTCGGTGGCAGGTTGGGGGAAGTATATTTGCAGAATGGCGGTGTCGAGACGATCCACAGTTATGGCATCTCGGTATACGATTATCCTGAGGTTGTTATTGAGGCGATGCCCAAGGCGCATCTTGATTTTCTTGCCAACCTCGACAGTGTTGTTGAGATTGATGATTTTATTTGTGTTCATGCCGGTCTGAATCCCAATCGTCCATTGGACAGGCAGACCGAGGAAGACATGTTCTGGATTCGCGATGAATTTATCAACCAGAATCACGAATTCGGCAAAACAGTTCTTTTTGGCCACACTCCATTCAAAGAAGTATTAATCCACATGCCATATAAAATTGGTTTGGATACCGGTCTTGTTTATAACAACAAGCTGACTTGCCTTGAGTTAACCACTGCTACCGTGTTCCAGGTAGCGCGCGGTGCGACGAAAGTTAAAAAATACCCGATGAAAAAATTCGTTTAGCCCGGATGTTGCATGTACGTAACATCAAACCTCAAATTGGCGTGAAAATGGTGCGTATGAATTGAGGTCCTTTGCAGGGAGTGGTGGCGATGCGTGGACTTGAACCACGGACTTCGGAATTATGAGTTCCGCGCTCTAACCAACTGAGCTACATCGCCTTCGGTGAAAATGTTCAAGCTTCTTACACAAACTTTCCTTCTTGCTCAAGTGCAGCAGAGGGGAAATTGGTAATACCGCAGTTTGCCGGTATTTT
>JAQTWB010000145.1 GCA_028689495.1 bacterium
TGGGCTGCTTTGGCGCCTATTTTGGTTCCACTATCATGGCACGTATGGCGCTTCTGGTTGAACGCCTGGAATTCCTCATCAACACCTGGATCCCGGAAATTGCCAGAATAATCGGCGGGGGGTTCGCGTGAACAACCTCCAAGACACACAAAATCAACTCCGCCGTATTGTAGTAACCGACTGTGGTTCAACTACAACCAAAGCCCTGCTTTTTGAAAAAAAACATAACAAATGGCAAATGGCGGCGAGAGGAGAAGCCCCAACTACAGTCGAAGAACCTGTCGCAGATGTGACCCTTGGCGCCCTGAACGCCTTTCGCGAACTTGAAGAACTATCAGGTCTCAGACTGCTCAAAGGACAACCCACCGAGAGCAACAGCCCCTTCATTTTTCCGGCAGGCGAGGAACAAGGTATTGACCTCTACCTTTCTACAAGCTCCGCAGGTGGCGGACTGCAAATGATTGTCGCTGGCGTGATTGGCTCAATGACCACCCAATCTGCGCAACGCGCTGCGCTTGGTGCCGGAGCGATTGTCATGGACTCTCTGTCTCTTGACGATGAAAGAGAAACTTTCGAACTTGTCAGCAAGGTGCGCCATCTTAAACCGGATATCATTCTCATCTCCGGAGGAACTGATGGCGGAACGACCGAACATCCGCTTGAACTTTGTGAAATTATTCTCCAGGCCAATCCTCAGCCCAGATTCGGTGCGACACTAAAAACACCCGTAATCTATGCCGGCAACAAACTGGCGCGCGAATCAGCCAAAAAAATTCTTTCCGGGTCATTTTCATTTACCAGCGTTGCCAATCTGCGCCCGACACTGGAAAAAGAGAACCTTACCGAAGCCAGAGAAGCTATTCATGAGCTTTTCCTGCAACACGTCATGAGCCATGCGCCTGGTTACGGCAAACTGCTTTCTTGGTCCCCACATCCCGTAATTCCAACTCCTGCCGGGGTTGGAAATATGGTGATGCGGGCGGCAAAAAAGCGCCGGGAAAATGTTCTTGCCGTTGATATTGGTGGAGCCACTACTGATGTTTTTTCCGCGTTACACGAACAGGATGGTGGGGCCATCCGTTTTAACCGCACAGTCAGTGCCAACCTTGGTATGAGCTATTCAGTTGCCAATGTCTTACTGGAAGCGGGTATAGACAATATTCTTCGCTGGCTGACCTTCCCCGTATCGCTACCGGATACAGAAAACCAGATTCGCAATAAAATGATCAGGCCGACAACCATTCCTCAAAGGATAGAAGACCTGCTACTCGAACACGCTATTGCCCGTGAAGCGCTACGCCTGTCTTTAATTCACCATAAGACACTAGCCACAGATCTAAAAGGAAGAAAAAAGACCGGTGCGGTAACTGATATTTTCCGTCGCACCTCGGACGAAGAAGATCCTCTAAAAAAACTCGACCTGATTATCGGCTCCGGAGGAGTGCTAAGCCATGCACCCAAACGGCAACAGGCCGCACGTATGCTGCTCGATGCATTCACTCCCCACGGCGTCTGTCTGCTGGCCGTCGACTCGGTTTTCATGATGCCACACCTTGGTGTGCTGGCGGAACATCATGCAGATGCAGCTGATGAAATATTTGACCACAACTGTCTTGTCCCACTAGGCACATCAATTTCAGCTACCGGTCGTTACCGTCACAACCAGGAAGCAGGAGTGCTTGAGCACAGCGGGAAAAAACATCCCCTGCTCTGGGGACAACTTGTCCACATAGAATTAGCCTCAGAAAAAGAACTCCTGCTGACCATTACTCCATCCCAACACTCAACAGATTTCGGTGCCGGACCAGGAGAAACTCTGAGTATAAACGCGCTTGGCGGAGAGGCTGGTGTTTATATCGACCTGCGCGGTCGACCGATATTCTTCCCAACCGATAAAAAAGAACGTCAAATTCTCGTCAACAGCTGGGACTCAGTAAATCAAAGTTCCGCAGCAGCTTTCACCGGCAAAGAACCAGAGACTAAAGGATTCCCGGAATGAGCAGTTCTGAATACGCTCCAAGCCTGATAAGTAGCGAATCGCTGGTCATACAACGTAAACGAAGCTTGCCTTTACCCGGCAAGGTACTGGTTAAAGTTGGCGATCGCGTCAACTCAAACACCGAAATAGCTCAAGCCATGAGACCTGGCGATATCACAGTTGTCAGACTGGCCGATCGCATGGAGGTCGAACCTGAACGTATCGCTCCAGTCGTCAAGCTGAAAAAGGGTGACGTAATTAAAGCTGGAGACGAAATTGCCCGGGTCAGCACTTTTTTCGGCCTTTTTGAAACAGTTTGCAAAAGCCCGACCGACGGCACTGTCGAATTCTTCACCGAAGACAATGCCCACTTCGGAATAAGACATCATGCCACACCTTTTTCCGTTGATTCATACATCAGTGGAACCGTTGTTGATATTATCTCAGATATCGGCGCAGTAGTTGAAACACACGGTGCACTAATTCAAGGTATCTTCGGTGTGGGCAGTGAAGCAAATGGAACGGTGTTTTGTCTTCCGGTAACAACAGACAAAATCATTTCGGCAAGCGACATTGATACTCACAAAGAACGAATTTCAGGCGCAATAATTGTCGGTGGGGCGCAAATTACAATTGATGCACTCGCCGCAGCGGCGAAATACGGCGCAGCAGGGGTGGTCACTGCTTCAATTGATGCGGGGGTATTACACAACTATATTGGCTACCCAATCGGCGTATCAATGACTGGTGATGAAGACATTCCCTTCCCGTTAATTATCACAGAAGGATTTGGCCGACTTTCCATGTCGGAAAGGGTTCTGACAATAGCTCGACGTTTCGATGGATATCAGGCGGCAATTAACGGCACCACACAGGTCCGTGCCGGAGCAACAAGACCAGAGCTGATCATTCTGCGCGGTGACGAGCCACTAGCAGATACAAAAACAACCACGGAACATAAATCATTTTCCCCCGGCAGCAAGGTGAGAATTGTCCGTGAACCATATTTTGGTGAAACAGGAGAAATTGTATCGCTGCCGGTTACCCCGGAAACAATTGCCAGCGGAGCAATTGTTCGCATCGCCAATGTGAGACTGGACAGTGGCCATGAGCAAGCAATACCGCGGGCTAATATTGAATTATTATAAATCGATGGACTATTGAATTATGAGCTGTAACAATAATAAAAATATCCTGATTATTGATGATGACATATCAGTGGTTTCGATAACCACGAGAATTATCGAACGCTTTAATTACCATGGCATAACGGCTCTTGATGGTGAAAGCGGACTTGAAATTCTGCGCGACCGGTGCGACGAAATTTGCCTCGTGATTCTCGATCTTTCCATGCCGGGAATGGATGGCTACTCGGTCCTGCTGAAAATCAAAGAAGCAAACTACCCTGTCCCGGTTTTAATCATAAGTGGACTTGAAGAAGATGCCGCCGAACTAATCGCCCGTAATGAATTCAAGTTCATGTCACTGAGAAGTCTTGGCAAGCCATACGACATGAATGCTCTGATTAGAGTCGTTCAGGAACTAGCATGAGGCGTCAAAAACCCTAAATCGCCCTGCGGTTTTCGCCAATGAATTTAAGCGGGTGTGCGTTACAACACACCCGCCTATCCATATTGCTATTCGATATTCATCATATCGGGCAACTGACTAGTAAGTCGCTTTGCATAGCCGCTACTGTCAGGATTCTCACGCCCTTCAAGCAAGGCCGCATAGTCAACTTTCGTGCCGTAATAGTTAGCCAACTCCTTACTCTCGCCGACAATTTCGCTCCCGCTAATTGAAGCACCGGCAAAAAAGCCTTCAGACCGAGTGTAAACAATTACACCGGCGCTCGAGGTATCAGACGTACTATCATATCGTCCAGCAACTGCACTGGCATCGGTTCCAAGTGCTATTTTACCGCTCTTGAGAGCCTTAACAGCCTCAGGTGTCTGAAAGAACACAACCAGGTCGGCAGACTTTGCACCAGCCTGTAACCCAATACTACCTTGATTATAAGACACAGTCGCAGGTTGACTCCAAGTTGCACTGGCTCCTCGACAACTCACCAGGCCAGTGCCATGCGCACCGCCAACAACAAGCGCGCCGGTAACCACATTTGGAATAATTGCGATACATCTAGCGTTGCGCAGCACACTATCTGGCACTTGCCCATGCTCTCCCTTCACAATTGCGCCATACGCTTTAGTGGCATCATCAATACTTCTGCGAAATCGCTCCTGCACTTCAATTGACTCTCCCATTCTCGCCCGCTTCTGCTCGTTCGACACACGCATAGTCGTATTTTCTGCAAAAATATCCTGAGCCACTGCTGCCAAAGGATAGCCGCTAACTATCGCTAATAGCAGAGCTAATATTGTTCTTATTTTCTTATTCATTTCACAATTCTCTATTTACTCACATCATTGATTCATGCCTACCATAAACCAAGCGCAGACAAATTAACCCAACAACTACGCCAGTAATGGCAAACCCGATCTCACCAAACCACCCCTCGTAACTACCTGCGACCAAACTACCGAAGAGAGCAGCGGATACTCCCGCTGCAGTTAAACCGGCAAGCCAATCTCCAGCATTTCCGCCGGTAAAAAGCATAAACGCTATCCAGTCAACCAATAATAGAAGAATGGCTACAGAAAGAACGTCTTCCATGAATAAAGTCCCCGAATACCGAACCGAAAAGAGCAGACAACGCCCATCTCCAATCAATCCGTGCACAATAATTTTCAAAAGAGCTACTGCGGTTGGCTTGTTGTCATACTAGTTCAAACCACGAGTATCAGACATGACCCCGATCAGGTTGAGAGAAATCACAGTCAATCTATTTTGCCTTGCGCCAGGCAAGTTTAACATTCACCAACGCCGCCTCGGCGACCGCCATATCGACTCCGAGACTCTGAGACCGCAACTCCCGAGCGAGCACTCTCGGAACCAGCTCACCAACTCGCACAACATACGGTGCAAGATTCGCAAGGTGCTGTAACGAAACATCCGCTACAGCAGAATTGTCTAAAGCTAATGCCGTTGTGTGAAGAATAGTGTTACTGATCGTAACGAGATTAAGGGCCGAATAGTCGTCACGAAGTATTTTCGAGATATTTCTTTTTTGACGCAAATTCTTGTCAGCAGTCTCTATACTATCAGAAACCGTCACTACCGCAGTCCTGTGCCCATTGCTATCTTCAATTTCGAGCGTATCCAAGAGTTCATTAAGTTTATTGTAATGACCTTCAAGTACTTTGGAGGCGTTTGTTAGCAATTCTTTCGCATCGAGAAATTCATCGCTCTCAATTTCGCTAATCTGGCTCTCGAACTTTCTACAAAGATCTTCCTCAAGGGCAATCTGCTCACGCAACTCCGCTTTAAGGATTTGTTCCTGGATATTCATGTCACTTTCTCCATTTAGTTCGTAAAAATACGACCCTATGGCTCTTCGACCCAAACAGGTATGTTGCTCATCAGATCGGCAAGAATAAATATCAAGAAGCGTCAATAAGCAGCCGCAAACCCAATAGATCCAGAATCTGGATTGTTCCCGGTCGCACTATCCTAATCAACCCGTCCTTGTGCATTGCTCTAGCCCGAATGTTGCATGTAAGCCCGAGCGAGAGCTGTTCAGGGGCCTGGAGGTTGCCGGTTAGGCCTTAGGGCATGCTGATGCATGTCCGACAGGCCGCCGCCGGCAAGATCCTGGTTCCTGGGC
>JAQTWB010000146.1 GCA_028689495.1 bacterium
GGTGTATGATGCGAAACAGCAGGGCATCGTAAGCTGTAATTGAGAAGTCTGCTTCTTCAACTGATAGCGAGTTCATTTCCGGAAGTAATTGCTTAGCGGATTGATTTGCCGGGTGGTTTACCGGGTGATTCGCTGGCAGATTGCCTCGCCATACGCGGTAGCCTAGCTGCTCAGCGGCTTGTAGTGCAAGCTCGGCAACAAAAGAATTCAGGGGTAAATTTACGGTCAGGCTTGTCAAAGGGAGCCCCCCAAAAACGTATTGATGCCCAAGGTGATGTGTTTTGTTGTCAGCCGGCGTAATGGCTGAGAAGATGGCAATATTTTGCACTGATAGAGTTGGGGTTGGAATAATCGAGGATTCTGTGGCGACTAACTTCCCGGGCGGCATCGCTGAAGGGCCAAAGACCGGGTACGGGGTCGTAATACAGGAGCAACAGCAAAGCAGCATGACAACCCGCAAAGGGCGGGTGCAGCTCTTACACGCATATGATATTGCCAGAAATGTTTTGTATTCCAAGGGTAATAAACAATAAGCTTGCTGAATATATACTTCTTCTAATCCGCAATGTCACGGATAGGCGAAAAATCAGCATACTGCAAATAGGCGATGGCGAGAAATATCGGTAGTGATTGTCGCGTCCGGTCGGGTATCGATCTGGGTGAATCATCGTATCGGAGTGGTGGATAGGGTATTTGATGGAAAAGATGATTTTAACACTGGAGAGATGTGAGGAGCGCATAAGACGTAGTCTGTCTGATAATCCTACCTATTTGCGTCTTAGAGCAATTGGCCCGGAAGCTCTTTTGCGCGAGCTTGAGAAAGAGACAGCTCGTCAGCCGCAGTGTTATGAGTCGCGTCTCTGGTGGGTGATTGCGCAGCTTGAGCTGGCCCAAGTGCCAGTCAGTGCGCTTAGTGCCCCTCTCGATTCTCTTGTCGAAGAGTTTCGCCGGGAAACAGGACTTGCGCCACTTGCCGGACTGACCTTTGTCTCCCTGGCTTGTGCTCTGGCGAAGAGAGACAATATCCGTCTATCGATAATAATGATTTCTCGGGCCCTGGAATTTTTGATTCTTGTTGGTGAAGACTTGAGCAGCGAGGCGCAGGAGATCCTTGAGGCGGTTGAATTGCAGTTACAGGAAGAACAAAGGCGGGTAAGTACCCTACCCCATGAATCTGATTATCGTGAATGGCTGGCCGAACAAGGAATATATTTCGCAGGATTGCGAAGTGCAATTGTCGAGCAGGAGAGGAAGAAAGGAGGCATGTCTGTCGCTGACAAGTCGTTGGCTGAGACTGTGGATAGTTCTGGAGCAGGGAACAGACGAGTGTCTTCATTTGATTCTCGCAGTCTTCTTCCCGATGCGCTCCCCCAGTTTTCCGGGTCGAATTTTGGTGCTTCTGGTGCGAATATCAGGCCTTCGGAATCAAATGGCAAGTCTGATAAATCTGTTCGATTTGATAAATCCTTTGGTTCGGCAAACGATGAAGTCGAGAAGATGCAGGGCATCGAATCTACAACTGAACGATATCCGAAGATACTGATTGTTGGCATTCTCAGTATGTTGTGTGCATCTGGTAGCTATTATTTTTTTGTTTATTCTAAAACTCCGGATGTTTCAGAACTGAAAGAGAGGATGCAGATTGCCAGAATTACGGAGAAGGCTATACCCCTTCCGCAAGTCTTACCCAAGACAGCCGATGATAAGGCAATCAGCGCTTCTGATTTCATCAGCGAGATAACGCGGATGAAGGATAAGTTGCAGGAGCAGGGAAGCAAACTTGATGATTCTGCGGACAGTCGCAAAGTTGTCTCTGAAGAACTGAAGTATGACGCTGCCGATGTGTCGGACGACCGCTACCTACAGGAAAAAGGGCAGCGCGCCGCCGAGGGGCAGAGTTATAATCGTGATCGCGCAGAAGCTTTGCCTGAACCACCGTCCATATCTTCCTCGCGATTGAGTTCATATCAACGCGAATCTCTCGGTACGACTCAGGGGCGTGAAGCGAGTGAGCATCTTCAGGTGACAAGGCGTGAAATATCGCCGTTGCCGGATAATTTTGATCCGGACGATCTTGAAGGCGGGCAGACATTGGATGGAACTCCGCTTCGTGCTTATGAAGTGGATAAATTTCCCTCTCCACGCCTTTATCGGGTTACAGCCACAACGATGGTATTTTCCAGCCCGTCTTTGATGTCCCGTGAAGGAGAACAATTGCCTGCCGGAGCAAAAGTGCAGGCGACTTCCGTTGTTGGTCCCTGGCTGGAGGTTCGTTCTGTCCGGGGCCGTCGTGGTTATGTCCGCTTGCAGGATATGCAGCAAGTAGACGGCGAGCCCTGAGTCAAATTGAGGCAGTTGAGTCAAAAAGAATCAGGCGACCAGAATTTTGTTAAATCTTATCCAGCTGAATTTCCAGCACTTTTTTGGGTCCTCCAAAGTTGGCATGACTTGCATTCACTGAACATCGCGGCGGCGTAGGTCCGTAACGCGTGAGACAAGTTCAGAATGGAGGTAGTCAATGAAATTAATCAACGCCACAGATAATGCAAAAGCTCTACATATTACAGACGAACAGATTAAGTATGCTCGGCGTATCGCCGGAAAAATGTTTCGTGAACGTAGTTTGCCGATTGCGGAGCTAGGAGAACTTGAGTCAGCAGCCTTGGTTGGCTTGTGCAGGGCCGCAATTCACTACCGCAAACGTGAAAGTGAAGCTCCGGAGACTTATTATTATATCCGAATAAAAGGGGCGATTCTTGATTACATTCGCGGGGAAGCTCGCTATTCCAAATCTCGTAGCAAGGCGCGTTATCGGTTGATTGAAGAGAGTCAGGACACGGTGCATCAGGAGGTTGTCCATCGCATTGCCGGAGCACCTGTGGATGAAGTAAAGGAAGCACTTAATATCGATATTCGAAGTTTGGGTTGTGAAGGTTCTGAATGTTGTTATGCGGATGACGAAGGACATGAAGAATACATGCATCGAACACAATTGCGGGAGACAGTTCAGACCTTTATCAACGAGTTGCCATTGCGTCAGAAGGCTGTGATTGAGGGAGTATATTATCAGGGTCGAACACTGGATGAGATTAGACCTCGTTTGGAAAATTTGTCGCGGGCAACTCTTTGTCGGGATCATGCCAAAGCGGTGGGGACTCTTAGAAAAAGAATAACCAGTGTAGGTGAAGACCTGAGTTTGCTGGTAGCGGCAGGTACCTGCTGAAATGAACAAACCAATAATCAGCAGGAAGGTGATTTTGACCGCTTGCCTGTTTTTCAATTTTTGCGGTTTGTCAGCTTGCCGGGAGGAGCTGGTGCATGGGCTGAACGAAATCCAGTCGATTGAACTTCAGAGAGCGCTGGCCGACCAGGGGCTTGTCTCGAAGAGTATCTTTGATGGGAAAAGCTGGGATCTTACAGTTGCAGCCGAAGACATTGAAGTCGCTCGTGCCAGCTTGGTCAGGCATCGCAATTTACTTAAGCCAGAAATACAGGTTGAGTCAAAGGCACCATCATTGTTTTCTTCGCGTGATGAACGAATATGGTATCACACCGAACAGTCGGGGCGGGCGATTGCCGCAAGTCTACATATTCTGCCAGGAGTCATTGACGCTCGCGTACATTTGTCACGTCCACCGGGATCGTTCTGGGAAAAGGAAACTAGAATCGAGAGTGCGAGTGTTTTGCTTCTTGTCAAAGAAGCAATTGGACTCGATGAAGAAGCAGTCAGAATGCTGGTGGCAAAAGGCAGTGGATGCGATGTAGGTAACATTGCGGTTGTGATTCAGGAAGAAAAAGAACCGTCTACGCTTCTCACAAGAGAGAGTGGTAAAAGAAATGTTAAAGCTTCAACCGGGTATTTATCCGCAGCTCGCAAAAGTAGTGGTTTGTTGAATATCGGTGCCGGTAGGTTCCGGAGTGTTTTTTACCCGCTGGTAATACTTGTCGTAATGTTTGTTCTGGCACTCAAGCATAGAAGGAACAGAATCTTTCGCTCATCCCGAGCGGATGGCAAGTTGAATCCTCAATCTCTGTTTATAAAGTAAGTGAGGAATCAATTCATGGCGACCAAACAATCACATGAAGATTATAGAGACTATACACGAAGAATGACAGAAAGTTCCGCTTGTTACCGGGACACTTTGACCAACGATGAAAGCCCGGCAAATGGCTGGAAATTGTTGTCTGAACCGGGAAAACAATGCCCGGAAGTGTCGGTAACCATTCTTGCCGGGGCAGGGGAAATGACTATTGCTGATATTGTGTCTTTGACTACAGGCGACACTCTGAAATGCCACTTTGCCGAGGGTCACGAATTTAGCCTTGTTTCAGGTGGTGTCATTCTTTTTAATTTGAAGCTTTGTCAACTAACTCAATCTGGTGCTGAGTTTGAGGTCGCGGCTATAGGTGAAAAAGAGAATGTCAACTTCACCTGAAATTGGACCCAGGTTCTATCAACGATTTGTTGCTGAACCATTCTTTATGGAGGGTCATCGGTCATTGCATTGGTATGAAGTTATCTCGGAAATATTACGTAATTTCAGGATTGAAACAGGTTTTACACACACCTTGCCTAAGACTTCACACCCCCCTCTTTTTTTTTAGTTTAAAATTCTATGGGGGCAAAGGTGCAATTTTCGGGCTAGGGTAAGCAATGGATGAAACAAAAGTTGGCCGTCGGACGATTATCCCGGTGAATAGCAAGGCAGCGCACGTTGCTGCCAATGTGAACTAATCGACCGTATGAGGTGAAAAATGGAATCAGTAAATAGTTACTTGCCAGAGCCATCACTGTCCCCAACCGGGATGTTTAATGGTCTCGTTGATCTTGTTTCGCAATTGGGAAAAGTTTCAGTTCCGGGTGCTGGGGTTGTTCAGGATATGGGTTTTGCCAGCCTGCTTGAACAACAGAGAATTCAGCAGGAGAGAATGCAGAAAATTTCGATGATTTCGAATATAGAAAAGTCTGAACATGAAGCAAAAATGGCGGCGATTCACAATATGCGCGTCAGCTGATATGTCCGGGTCGATACTTGGTCGGACAAGACAACCATAGTTTATGTGTGCATAGGGTAGGCAAATTTTTTGGAATTCAAATTGTCCAGACCATGTCTGTCCGGTCAAGTCCGATCCGGGATATCACCCTGCCTGAGAAATCCACAGCCGAATACAATCGAGCTCTAATAAATTTGATGTTTTGTTGTGGGTTATGGCGTGATCGATACTTTTGCTGAACGGTGAAATACCACTACCTACTGCCTCGTGTAAAAAATGGTGCAGCGAACTTTTAACTCATTTGAATTAAACCTGAAGTATTTTTTTTAAACGGTATAGATGAAGAAGCCGGCTGAGATAGTTCTTCCGCTGATTGTTATTGCGGTTGTTGGTATTATGGTGGTCCCTATGCCCAGGCTGATACTCGACTGCCTTCTAACACTGAATATTGCCTTTTCCCTGCTACTTTTTGTGTTTTGTTTTTTCCTCGACAGTGCAAAAAAGCTTACAGTTCTTCCGGCAGTTCTTCTGTTGGTTACCGTCCTTCGTCTTTCACTTAATATCGCAACAACCAGGCAAATTCTCTCTGGAAATGACGTGCCTGAGATCGTTCGAACCTTTGGTGAGCTTGCTGTCGGTGGCAGTATCGCCGTCGGCATGGTTGTTTTTGTAA
>JAQTWB010000036.1 GCA_028689495.1 bacterium
TCTTCAAGCGACTCAAGCGTATCAATATCAAGATCGTTACCAGGCTCATCAAGAAGCAACACATCACTTTCCTGCAATACCAACCGTGCAATCCGCGCCCGGGCCTTCTCCCCGCCTGACAGAGATGATAAGGGCTGAGACAGTTGCTCAAAGCCAAAACGAAATCTTTTCGCCCAGGAGGCAACATGATGCACGGCTCCGCGAAACACGACACTGTCTCCGTCCGGTGCGAGATATTCTTTAAGCGACTTACCTTGATTGTCGTCGCGATCAATCTGCTCAAAGTAGGTAACCGACAAACCGTTGGCACGCTTAACCTTACCCGAACTCGGATCCTCAAAACCGCCTATAATTTTCAGTAAAGTGCTTTTGCCGCTACCATTAGCCCCGAGAACCCCAATACGCGCCCGCGAAACAAGCTTGAAGGAAACATTGTCGAGCACCTGCTTGTCGTCATAGCTCTTTGATACCTCAACAAGCTCGGCCAGCTCTTTTGTTTTCCTCTGACTTGAGGCAAAGGAAATATCAGCACTGCTTTGTTTTTGCCTGTCTTTAAGCTCGGACAGATTCTGAATCATCCCCTCTGCCCGCTCACTTCGTGCCCGCGCCTTCGTCCCTCTGGCCTTCGGTCCTCTGGCCAGCCAGGCCTTCTCGACACGAACAACATTCTCCAATGACTCGATGCGTCTCTGTTCAGCATCAAGAAAATCCTCTCGGGCCACCTTGAATTTCCGGTATCCGCCAATACTGCTGAATACTCCATCAGGATAGATACGATTCACTTCTGCCACTCGTCGGACAGTGTTTTCGAGGAATGCTCGATCGTGGGAAATGACAACCCAGGGAAAGGAGGCCCGGCGCAGGAGCCCCTCAAGAAACTGCACCCGATCACTATCAAGATGATTTGTTGGTTCATCGAGTAACAAAAGGTCCGGTTCCTCAGAAAAGGCGAGCGCCAGCTGCAGAAGCTTTTTCTGACCACCCGAGAATCTCGAGGCATCGGCTTCCAGGTTCTCCACCCCAAACTCCGCCATCACCTTGCTTCCCTGCTGAAACTGCAGGGAAGCAGTGCCGCCGAACCTGGCGGTAACTGCCCGCAACAAGTCGTTCGGAGAAACACCCTCAGCAAAGGTAGCAAGCTGTTCGACGTAAACTGTCTTCAGGCCATTCTTACGAAAAATATCTCCGGCATCGATATCTTCCTCTCCAGCAAGGATCTTGAGCAATGTCGATTTACCTGCACCGTTAGGTCCGATAATACCAAGACGCTCATCATCATTTATCGTCAGCGAAAAATTACTGAACAGGTCCTCTGGACCAAACTTCTTTTTTACGGATTTCAGGGTAACAAGGGACACGAAAATATCTCTGACAGTGGGGTTCTTACGCGACCGCAGCAGAATCGCCCCGAAGTGCCTGTAATGGCGCCTCACGAGGCGCCATTCAGCGACCGAAAACAGTGAAGTCTGCCAAAAACGGCCGTTACATTTATAAATTCCCCGGTGAAACTTATTTCTACCGTGAACTTTGGTGCAATTCCAGATTAGGCCTGATGCTTGACCTGTCTCATACACATATCGGCGCGTCTGGTAAACTCATGGCGCTGTTCTTCGCTAAACGACGGATCGCGTTCCAGTTTCTCAAGTGCGACATCGCGATAGCCGCGAATCTTCTCCAGCTTCCCCTCGTTATCCAGTCCGGCAAATTTGCCACTTCCATCACGGACCTGTTCAATCACCCCCATATAGCTTGAGGCAAATCCGCTGAGTGTCACCTTGGAACCGGACGAAACAGATTCTCCCACGTTAGGCTCCTTCTGCGAAGCCAGATTAAGCCGTTCTTCCCGCTCAACAGCGTCGGCCACACCGGGACTACCTTGCGCCAGAGCCTTCGCTTCAGCCCTGCCGATCGGTCCACCATTTCGTGCCAGTCTTGCTGCCTCTTCTTCCCTTTTCTTCTGTTCCTCGGCGGCACGGACGGCTTCTTCAATACCAGCCCCCAACATCCCCCCCACAACACCCTGCATGGTCTTGGGGTCAGAAAAATACTGCGAACCTGAACTCATTGCCGATTGCAGGGTATTGCTAACCGATGAGGCAAAAGGACTTGTCGCCATTCCACCACCTGCCGACTGGGTGAGACCTGACTGAACAAAAGCGCTACTAGGGTTCTGCCCGGCAAGCGCCATGGAAACCCCATTTTGAATCATATCCGAAGCACCTTTAAGATCCTGCCCACCAATGGAGCGGTTACCCGACATCGCCAGCCAGGAATCACGACAATCCTGACACTGGGAATTGTAAGTCAGATTGCTCAGCACAGTTGTCAGACTTGGCGCAGAACCGGTGCTTGTTCCAAAATTAATCATCTCAAATCTCCACCTTAAACCATTACCAAAATTAATCTCGACTGTTTAAATCGGCTATATTGGCCACTGCCTTGATGCCCAACTGAATACACCCTGTCAGGCCCCTGACCTTGTTATGAGCGAAATGGTTAATCTTGTTACCTTTATTCTCTTTTTCCGTTTGGGTTTCCGTTTTCCGTTTGGGATTTCCGTTTGGGACCGGGTTACTTTTTTCTGTTTGACGTTCCTCTTGTTCCTCTCCCGCTGTTGGCGCCAATGTTCATTGACCTAACGATCACGAAGGGATTACGACATGATCGCGGATGTAACAGTGTTAATAAGCCCCCTTAGATGTCAAGTTCCGGATCCGGAAATGCTCCCACGCCTCGTTATCTTGAATCCCTGATTTGCCTTGATTCCTTCGCAACATTACGAGGTAATGACGGTGAAATCTCGGTGACCCAGATGGCCGGTGCGTCTTCCTGACAAAAGTCGGGATCTCGAAAGACCGGTGAAATTGCGAGGCCCTGAACTCGGCCCGCCCTGATGGGGAACTCCGTGACAAGATGAAGATGTGGAGACCCATATTCAAACCATGCACAAGGCTACGCTGCGATGGCCACATTATGACAAACGCCGCGCACGCCGACTGCTCTCGTGAAACTACTCCAGCTGCTCTCGCAGTTTCTCTCGCAGGCCCCGGAGATGGTCCTTTACTGCCCCCTGATTTCCACCATCCATTGCGGCATGTTTCAGGCAGCTCAACTTGTCTTTGATGTTTGTAATGTCGGCGCATCCCGCCTGTAACGGAGAGTTGTCCTGTTCGTCAGGCCGGGGGCGATTCTTGTCGGTGATTCTGTTTTCAATGTCAGCCATGGGATCTCCAGGATACAGTCTGGTTACCTGTCGGTTATGGTTTAGAAAAACGAAGATGTGATGCAAAGTAGTTTAAACCATTAAAAAGTAAGCGATTCCTAACCGGCGTTCTTGCGTGGCTGTTCGAAGTTAACTTTCCAGTATTTTGGCTCGAGTAAATAAAAGTCTTGTGCCGGATGTGTGTCGATGCGTTGCGGGATATCTACCAGGTTCTGTTTCTGTTTGGGACCGGGTTACTTTTTAGAGGGTTTTGTTTGGGCCGTTTTACCCGTTTTTGTTAGTCGTGGTAGAAAATGCAAATGAAGTGGAACCTTGGGTTGTCCAGCGCAAGGACCAATTGGCCGTTGCGCTGAACAGATATGCAACTAACTGTTGCTGATGAACGACACCAGTTCGTTCTTCTGAAACTTCCCAAGTGAGCATTTAACTTCCTCAACCAGCTCAGGAACCAGGTAACCTCCTAAAAAATGGCATAAAATACAGCCCTGAAGACCCTATGGCGGGTGCTCAAGGCTGCAGCTTTATCGTTAAGGGAGTCACGTCCGAACCGGAAACCTCGGTGTTAACCTTCTCTTCATTTGCATCTTCGGCTAATAATTTCGGGTAATTGGCGGAAGATACAGCGAAAAAACTACTCGTAATTTAATACTATAAAGATCGTCGCTTTATGGCACTAAAATACCATTGAATCAAGTTTGGGACATTCGCCTGGGGAGGACCGGGCCGTTACCTCGGCAATACTGCTTATCCAGCCGCAACCTTTGACTGACGAGTCCGTATATCGAGTCCGCTACGATAAAGGGTCGCTCGGAGAGCGACCCCAACTATTTCCAAACATCATACGGAAGTATTCTTCAAACGTACCGTCTCAGAGCATCGCTCTATGCAAACTGCGCTGGAAACCAAGTTCAAGGCGCGAGTAGTGCAATTGAAGTTTCCCATCGCTTTTCACAAAATGGATCAGCAGGTCACCGGCGTTTCCAAACTTTATCCTTATGCGGCGCAAGTGATGGTCGAGACGCAAACTAATCGCTCCCTGCTCCCGGTTGATAACCAGGTTATCAGCCATCGTCCCATCGTCATCCGCACCCTGTTTCCAGCTCACTCCTGCTTCCGTGAAGACTTCTGGCATCTCCGAATTCACGTCATGAAGACCAAGGAAATTGAGCATCGCGACAAGCTCGCCGGCGCACTGATTTATCTTCTCGGCAGACTGAAGAGCATTTTCACGCAGTGCGTGAAAGTAATTCAGGCTACCCATGAAGTAGCCAAGCACGGGAACATGTCCCGTTCCTGACGGAAGCCAGTAATTGTTCAGCTCAAGTCCGTACATGTGAACGACAAACTCGACAACCGCCGCTTCACCTTCTCCGTCCGCCTGACCAACAGGCTGTTTTATGAGGCACACTCCGTCTGCCACCGTAACGTGCGCCGCCAGACACCCATCGATTTTGGCGATGCAACAAATCAGCCGCCCATCGGCAATGATTTCCAGCTCAAGCTCCGGTGATATTTCAGAATTGGCAACATTGATTGCCGAAGGAAAGATATCAGCGACAATATTGCCGCCTTCATCGAGAATCTCCAGCACCGGAATAACTTCGGCCGAAAAAGAATAATCGAAAATACCCGACAAAAAATCTACATCCTCGGTGGCAGGTTTGTGCTCATGCAAGGCCCGATAAATCTGGCCGATTGGTGGCAGATATTTCAGGTACATTGTTACAGGAAAAATTGAGTTCATGGCGATCTCCAAAAAATTGAAAAAACCTTCAACGCTGAATAAGCAGTTTCGCCCAACCAGCGAGGCAGAGCGAAACTGTTAAACCACGAACTACCCATCTGCTATTTTTAATTTGGGACCAGGTTTGTTTGGGTTGTTTTGGGACCGGGTTACTTTACAAACCAAGTCCAAGGCCCGTAGGTCACATCTCCCCCTGGCGAAGCAACTCAATCATCACAACTACTTACATTCAAGTCCCGCAACTGACCATCGTGAATATCGTATATCCAGCCGTGAACATACAGCTCTTGTCCGGAACCCCAGGCCTTTTGCACCGGTGAAGTCTGACAGACGTTGCGCACTTGTTGCATCACATTAAGCTCACAAAGAAGGTTGCACTTCTGCACATCCTCCAATGCATCAAGAGCCTCACTGTGCATGCGGGCGACATCGCGAATATGGCGCAGCCAGTTGTCCATCAACCTGTGCTTTTCCGGACCAAGGGCGGCTTTTACCCCGGCGCAACCATAGTGTCCACAGACTATTATGTGCTTTACTTTCAGAACATCCACGGCAAATTCAATGACCGAAAGACAATTAAAATCAGAATGAACAACGACATTAGCAATATTGCGATGAACAAAGATTTCGCCGGGCAAAAGCCGAACGATCTGGTTTGAAGGCACGCGACTGTCCGAACAGCCAATCCAGAGATACTCCGGGGCCTGCTGCTGCACCAGACGGGAGAAAAAATCAGGGTCTTCTTCCCGCATCTCCTGAGCCCAGGCCAGATTATTTGCAAACAATCTTTCCAGCTCCTTCATGGGCCTCCTGCTATAAAAATGGCAATGTTTGGGAACATAGTTCAAATCGCATCTTGGCTCAACCAGGGAATAAATGGGAGTGTTGCGAAATTAACATCTCGCCAGGATTGACTACCGTTAATCCACTTTTTCGCATCTTCGACACGAAAAAGTCTCCCCTCTATGATTTTTTCTTTTGTAGGACCTTGCAGGCCCTACATCTACTGCGCTCGATATTCTTTTGAGCGCACAGGCATCCGGCTTTCGCCGTCTGCATTATGGGCGTGTTTTTCAACACGCCCATAATGCCAATGGCTGGTCATAAAAAGTAATCGCAACAGGTTGTCGCAAGCATTAGAACAGTAGCAAGTGGTGAATAGTAACCTTTTAAAATGCCTGGCTCCAAGCGAACTTGAAGCCAGGTAATGCGACTTAAATCACTACTGACTCAGCGACAACAGTCGAACCGTCGTTTCTGTTTGATTCTTCAACGAAGGTCTTTGCCAGGTTTTCGTATTCCTGACGTATACCAGTAATGTCGCTCACAGTGTTATCTCTGAACTTCGCTCCGCTCACAGCAATCTGCTCTTCGCTTTTTTTGAGCATCTCAAGCACATCCGTTACCAGCCGCTTTTGCTTATCATCCAACCCATCGCCATGAGCTGCCTTGAACAGATCCGCTGAATCATTCCAGGCACAATGAAGGCGCCAACGCAGCAGACGCATCAAGCGCGAAGACAAAGCAATCTTCAAATCCAGGACAGCCTCATGCAATTCAACCTGTCCAGGAACATCGATCGTTATCTGGCTTAGCAGTATTTCGGCCTTACGGATTTCAACAACCGCCAAACTCTCCCATCTTGGGCAGTAATAAGCCTCATCGTTACGATCTGAAGCGAGACTGACAGCCAAAACTTTACAGTTTTGGCTCGTGTAGGCGATAGGCTCACGCAATTCTTCCAACCGACGAAGTTCGCCTTCGTAAATCCGGTTAAAAAAACCAACGGGAATTCCCTCCAACCGATCAAGGGTAGAAGCTGCAGACTCATTGCCTCTAAGCCCGGACAAGGCTTCGACAAACGGCTGACGAAGAGTAATATCCATCGCAACTGCACGACGCAGCGCATAAACTCCGTAAACGACAATCACTGTCATCACGGACATCAACAGGCAACCACCAACATAAGTCACAGCTCCAAGTTCATACGGTTTAAGACCCAAGTCTCTACCGTAAACAACTGCTACTCCAAAGAACATCGCCCAAACAAGCACCTGCGTAATATAACCAAGTGCTAAGGCCAACTCGCTGCACTTACCTAAAAGCAAAGAAGTGGGCCGGACTACGCTCAATATCATCGGCACCAATAAAGTAACAATCAATACTCCGTGTACCAGTAAACCGAGGCTGCCTGTCAACATCGACGCATCAACCATCAGTACAATCAATGCTGCAACAGTAATACTCCAATGTATCTGTGCCATGACAGCCACCGAAATGAATAACAATGCACCAAAAGCCGCCGCAGTAAAAACAAGCTGACCAGAATCAAAAAATATTCCAATCAAAGAAAATACAAACAGTTCGCCCACCACTGTCAGCGAAATCAGCCGACGGATGTTGTCAGTATAAAGCGCCCTATAAATCCCCACTCCACAGCAGGGAACAAACGCAAAAATTATCGTGGATATCAAATCAAACATAAAAACCTCCTCAGTTTAAAAAAACAGGGAGTAACAAAACCTTATGGTTTCACCACTCGCACCGGCGCAAAACAACTACTAAGCGCTGGCACGAAGAGGGACACATCCGCCAGTGCGGCGGATTACACAGATTGGGTTGAGAAGAACGACGACTAACATGCAGAAATTTTATCGTCAATCATCCCCAGTGACTCTATGCTCCCATACTTTTCGCTAAAGTCTCGCCCGCAAACTGCCGATAACGGACTCAGAACACACGAGACAACTGCGAGCACCTGAGATGAGAATAAATTCGGGCTATTACAAAGTATCTCAGTCTATCCCGACCACCGGGGCAACAGTCGATCGTGCATCGCAGGATGGTTCTCAACATACTTCCTGTAACTGTGACAAAGATGCGGTCACAGTCTCGCTCTCCTCAGGCTCCTCCGAGAAAGCCGAGACAAGAAAATATCAAACCTACAATCACAAGGCGGTTCTGAAGACCGCATCAGTCCCCTTAGACCATCCACGGGGAGGAAGAGCGGAGAAGCCATCCGAATCAACTAAAGACCCGTCGACAGAAGTGAAATCCGACACAGAAAAAGAAGAGGTTCGCAAACTAAAAGCCCGTGACTCCGAAGTTAAACAACACGAGCAAACTCACGCCGCGAGTCTTGGCCCTTATAAATCCGGTGGCCCAAAATACACCTACGAAACAGGACCCGATGGCAAACGCTATGCAACTGGCGGTTCTGTTCCTGTCGACCTCTCACCAGAAAAAGACCCTGAGCAGACAATGCGCAAAATGCAAACCATAAAGCGCGCGGCGATGGCTCCGGCTGAGCCATCTGCAGGCGATAAACAGGTAGCAGCTCAGGCAAACCAAATTGAAAGCCAAGCACGAGCCCAGGCGGCAGAAGAAAAACAGAATGAATCGGGAAATTCATAGCGGGAGGGGTATACAGGCGCTCGGTCTGCCGCAATCGGCACCTTGGACACGTCGGAATAAAGAGTTTAAGCAAGGCGCAGATAGCACAGCGGCAACAGTTATTCAGTTGCCGCTATACCAAACCTTCATTCACAGAAACAACTCATACGACCCCAATTGTTTCGCAAAGAAAATTATCAATAAGGCTAGAAAAATTCACCCGACCGCAATCGACAATCTTAAAATCCATTCCGCGCTTGTCGAGAAAGACCCTCAACCGATGTGGTTGAGAAAAAACGACTATCGGCAATCCGATATCCTTCTGCACACTTAGCGCGACACTGTCATCAGAGCCCAGCAAGTGGAGCAAAAAAGCGATTTTCAAGATTACTGGAACCGACAAACAATGATTATCGAGATGGTCCTGAAACACCTTCGAAAGCTCCCCCAGATACACTCGGGGGTAGTTACCCAGCGCCGGATGCCGCAAAACATACCACCTGACAAACTTCACATAGAGTCGCGAAGTCCAAGCATAACATCTTCCGCACCAGTGTTTAACCAGCCAGCGAAAGATCACCCTTTGTGTTGCAGGAGAAATGTATCCTCCAATTGTAGTTATAGTTTTCATGACAACCTCCAGACAAAATAACAAAAACCTCTGGTTCGTGAGAAAACAACACAGTTTACTCAATCAGATAAAACCTGATTCTGCGCGCCTGCCCACCCTGAACAACAGCTCAAGGTGGACCAGCAACAGCTCATCTACTCGCATATTTTTACTATGGATAAGACTGACAGAGTCGACAGAGTTTGGCAATGATTCAAAGTTCACCTGTCCGGGTCAACGCTCGACCGGACAAGATAACCACGGTGAAGATGTACAAGGCTCAGGCAAATCTCGAGAGGCATAGAAGTTCAAGGCGTTCTGACAGTGTCTTTCAGGTTAGTCTGAGCTGGTAAAATTCACCCGGGGAAGCCTATCCGTCTCCGCAACAGCCCTTCATCGACCGGTCAAGCTCTTCTAACGTCTTGAGCAGCTTGTCCATCGAGGACATTTTTTTCCCTTTCTTTTCCATTTCCTTCACCAGCTTGTCGAGTGAAAAATAGTCCCTGATAAAATCCTCTGTGCTTTTCATCTCACCATGGGGTGATTTGCTTTTCCCGGCCGGACGATTATCCAAAGCTCCTGCCAGGTTCATTCTCAGCTCCAGACGAGCGTGTCCGTGCATTTCACTATTTCCATGTCCATGCTGATGCCCCTCACCGTGGCGTCTGCGTTTGACTTTGTTTCCTTGTTCCTCTCCCTGGTTCTGCTCCGCAGCTACGACCTCCCGGGTAGCTAAGTCAACTTGTTGAACCGAGCGCACCTCTCCGTTCTCCATCATGGCAAACCCGGTGCTCTGAATTCGTCCCTGAAGATTATTGCTGTCGTCGGTCAAATCAAAACGGGAACTGACATTACCGAGAAAGATGGCACCAACCCCAGCTTGAGAAAGGCCCTGATAACTATCCTGCCCCGAAACACTTTTCTGCCAAACCGATAGCTCACCAAAAACACTGTCGTTTTCGTCAATCCAGCCATTGCCGTCTTCGTCATAAGCCGCCAACTCGGCAAAACCATTCCCGGTAGCCACACCAAACAATTCACTACCGTCAGTTGCCACACCATCCTTGTTGCGATCGATTACCAGTAAGCCACTACCAGGCGCGACAAAATTCATCTGTTCAGCTTTGCCATCGCTATCGAGGTCAAACCGAAAGGTCGTATCGCTTAGTGATGCTCCAGTGCCTTTGAAATTAATAGCCAGGGGATCGGTCAATCGGGCCACCTGAATATCAAGCTGATTCATCTCTTCACTGGCAAATTGCCGTTCAAGAGACAAGAGCATCTGAAAATCAATTGTCCTTCCATCCTCGGTAGTCACCGTTCCACCCGCCTGCACGGTTGTATGCTCCCGCTCTGAATGAGCCTGATAACTCGAGATTGTCAGTTCGGCAGAAGTAGCAGGCAGGTCTTGCGCCTCTTCGGGGGTTGTCGCAATTGCCGAAACTGTTCCAACTGAAGAAAACACAGCCTGAGCAACTGATTCGGCAAAACTTAAGCTACTATATGCCGACTCCAGCTCCCCGCTGCGACTGACCAGAGAAGACGATGAAAACAAACTTGCCTTAGCCGACTCCTGACTACTCGTCGAAATCGCCTGGATATTTACAGCAGCATTGCCACCGCTTCCACTCCCCGTTGCTATCGTAGCTGAAAAATTAGCTGCTTCTTCGTGAACAACACTAAGAGAATGGGTCGACTGCATTGCAATCGTTGAACTTTCTATTCGCATAAGACCTCCCTGTACTGCATTAGGGCGCTATCCTTGCACCTCTGATGTGGTCCCAATCGGCAGTTTCGCAAGCGAGCTTTAGCGAAAAATTCAAAAGCTGGAGAAAAACTCCTCTCCGTGCTATTTCCCGTGCAGCAAATTCTGCACCGTCCAATCTGTTCACACCTTCATTCCGGGTAGCTTCAGCAAAGCCTGAAGCAGACTGTCATCTCTCACCCGCTGACTACCGCAGCTGGTGAGGTATGGTGAATTTAAGGTTTTTCCCCTGCTTATCTTCTATTTCTTAACCGGTTTTATCTGGAGGTTCTTATGTTTGAAATGCTACTTTTTACACTGATAGCTTGCCCCTTCGCTCTTTACGCGGCAGTAAACGAGAAAGGTCACAATGAAAAAATGATTGGTCGGATCTGTCTGACAATAATTGTCCTTATCGGATTGCTTGACATCTTCCTCTATGGACACTCCGAAATTATCTGGGCCGGACTTGTGGGTTACGGGTTAGTAATACATAGCTCCGGTCACATCAAGGGGTATTTTGTCGTGTCGCTGTTCGCACTATGGATGGTATCGGGAACGATTACTTCGGCACTAAATGGTATATCGGAGGAAGCCTTCACCGAATTCCGGTCAAACACAATTACCATATTCGGTGTTACTTCCTTCTCCACATGGATTATCGGCTCCCGAATATTCCCTGGGTCACTTCAGACAATCAAGAACAAATTTTTTTCGGTGATTCTTTGCCTGTTCTGGTTTGTCTTCTGTTTACTATCAGCAACTTTGCTCCCCAAGGAGTCCGTTGAACTGGCATTTTTCATGAGTAGGTTTTCGCTGATTATTGGAACACTTCTAATCACGGTGCTCATCTACCGCGCGACCAGAACCGCCGTTCGTTATACTGTTCTTGACCAGACCGTTGTCTCTCATCTCGAAGCGGCATTGATTGTTCTTGATGATATAAACAAACGGAATCGTTCGGTTGAACAACATTCACTGGGTAATACCGAAAACATCGGCAGAGACGCAACGCAACGATTAATCGATGGATTAGTTGATCATGTTGAAAACGGTCGCGATCAAATGCTCAAGAAAGCTAAAAAAATTGTCAATGACTGCCAACTCCTTTTGCAGACTTTAACAAACGACAGCAAAAACATTGAGGCCTTCGCCAATTTACAGGAGCGGTTAATTGCCCTAATGAAACAGACAGTGAACCCACTCCTTACATCAAATGATATGCTTGTCCTCGGTGAATCCTTTTACTCACTGATTCAAAAATGGCAGACAATTGTCGGAGATCTTTACCAAGACCTGCTCAAATGGCATGAGGAAGTGAGCAATATGGTTATTTCTGACAACTCGCTCGACACCCAGCAATTCATCGATGATGGAACCGCAATCGTTGATCGTATAGATCTGCTTCTTGCCGGCAAACAACTCCGCCAATTCCTGTATCCCGGGCAGGAAACTGTTATTGATATGACTCTGGAATCAATGCGAAAATCCATAACCAAAGATATTGATGCTATCAAAGGCGGTCAGAATCTGCAGGCCTGATGTATTTCATCGTTGCCTTCTGGTACCCGGGTCGACAATCGTCCCGGGCGCCACTGGCAAACCGCTCAAAAGGTTATAATTCACCCCCTCCCCACTCCACCTACTTTCCATTCGCCGCACTTGTCCCGACAATATAACCCGTTGTCCAGGCAGCCTGAAAATTAAACCCCCCTGTCACACCATCGATGTCCAGGACCTCTCCAGCGAAGTACAGCCCCGGACACAGCTTGCTTTCCATTTTCCGAAAGTCGACCTCTTTGAGCATGACCCCACCGCAAGTAACAAATTCTTCTTTGAAAACTCCCTTGCCCTGCAGCTGGAACTCGGCTTCAGTCATTTCCTGTGCAAGCTTCTTCAGTTGTTTGTCTGGCACTTCGGCCCAAACAAGACGATCTGGTAACTCCAGAACATCCAGCAGCCGCAACCAGTAACGCCGTGGCAACTCAAATGGCAGCCCAAGTGGCAACACGGTGCGAAGCTCCTTTCGCGGCGAAGACAATTTTTGCTTTTTTAACAGATCGACGACCTCATCACTGCGACAACCAGAGATGAAGTTTATTCTCAACTTCGATTGATAACCCTCAACATGGAGTCCCCGGGCCGCCCAAGCGGAAAGCTTGATAACTGCAGGTCCACTCAGTCCCCAGTGAGTAATCAATAACGGACCTGTCTGGGAGAACTTTCGCCCGGATAAAGTCCCAAGCTGCAAATCTACCTTGGGGAAACTCAATCCACTCAACCCGTCAAGCCGTTTATTTACGATTGCGAATGTAAAAAGCGAAGGCACCGGGGCAATGATCGTATGCCCAAGCATTTGCGCCAGTTCAAATCCGGTTTTACCTCCACCACTTGCAACTACCACCCGAGAAAAGCGTTCTTCCTGACCGTTTCCCAGCTTGAGAATGAATTCAGGCTCAGGAACTGTTTCATGCTTTATCGAACGCACTCGAGCAGCGGTCCAGAGCCTGACACCAGCCCTTTCTGCCTCTCTCGTCAAACACCCGGCAATCGTCGCCGAGTCATCGGTCGTTGGAAACATTCGTCCGTCGGCTTCAGTTTTTAATTTAACCCCGCGTTCTTCAAACCACTCAATTGTGTCCTGCACGTTAAATCTTGAAAATGCCCCGCGCAGCTCTTTTGCTCCACGCGGATAATTGCGCACAAGTTCCGAGGTATCGGGACAGTTATTTGTCAGATTGCAACGCCCCCCACCCGAAACAAGGACCTTGGCCAGCGGCTTCTCGCCAGCCTCAAGGATCACCACCTCGCAGTCCGGGGCCGACTCCGCACAGGTAATCGCTGCAAAAAATCCAGCGGCCCCACCACCAATAATCGCTATCCTTGTTCTGTGCATAAAATCCAAAAAGTTGTCGAGGTAACTCCAAACGGGTAGAACCCACAAACAGATAGAGCAATCTGCGCCAGCAGATTGTTACATCGTTCAAGTCTTGCAGACAAATCCGGGTATCTCATTGAAAGCAATGGGCGAATTTATGCACCTCTTCTGCTGCCCACAGCAGGTGAGGTGTGATGAACCTGATGGTTTTCCCTCCCCTTAATCCCTTTCAATATAATTAAACGGGGGAACCCGGAGGTTTTTATGGAAACTATATTCCTTGCAATATTCACTATCTCTGTTCCATTGCTTTATCTGCTCTCTCTTCGAGACAACAAAAAGCTCTGGTATCAACGTTACCAGCTGGAAATTATGATCGCCCTTCAGGCTGTATTTGTCAGTCAGTGCTTAATAATTTTTCTCCATGCAACACCGGAATCGGTCTTTCTAAATCTGGCGGCAGCTGCATTAATGATCGGTATCGCCTGCCTGGAGCCAGCTATCCTCGTACTGCTGATCTGTATGGTCGTGGCTTATGTCCATGTCAATCAAGTGGCAGTAATATACGCGGCAATTCTTGCTTCGAGCACACTGTTGTTGTTGATTCTGAAAGTTCTTCGCCCGTATCAGGGAATGCAAAGCTACGGAAAAGTGTTGCTGCTGATGGCCACCTGGCCTTTTCTCGACTATCTGCCCGGTATGTTGTTCTTGCACCTGGCAACTGCAACCTGGCTTGCTGCCCGGGCGATACAGGCTATTCGCGTGGCGGAATGTCTGGAACAGAATCTTGGCAACACATTCGACTTGCTCGAATTTCCTGCTCCGAGAGAGCAAGCTGCTTTAGCGTTTCGAACACTGTCCTCCCTGTCTGACGAGAGCCGTAAGGCACTGGATCGATTGCTTGAACGCTATGCCGATCATGCGCTTGAAATTTCAGTTAAAATAGACAAATTGCTTGGCCGGGCAGATGAACTGTCGATGATTATCGCCGACTTCGAACCTGGAGAGACACAACCTGAGCCGTCACACTTCGTCATTGAAAGCGAAAGCCTTAAACTCGCAGACGATATCCGGCTGATGGAAACCAGCACCGAGGTCAGTGAACGCATGCGTGAAGAACTGATTCAGTGCCGCAAGATGCTGCTTAACCAGCTGGCTGGATACCTGAAATATCTGCAACCACTACGCACTACATGGGCCAGACAACTGCTTAAGGACTTTAATCCCTATTCTGTCGACAGCAGCAGCAGCCTGATTGCCGAACTTGAAATCGCGGAAAAGGTGTTATTCGCAACAAAAAAAGTGCTCATAAGCGTTGGAAACAACACGCGCTTTGTCCTTGAACTGGAACATCTGCTAGGTCGCATTCATTCGGCGATTGAAGGCGTTTATATCGGCAAACAGGAACATTAGGAGGTTTTTACGGTAAGAACAGTCATTTTGAGATTCTCAGAATGACCGTTCCCCACCATAGCGGTTCATCACCCTGACTCTTTATGTTCACAAAACATCTTGAATATTAAAGCTGATGCGCCAGCGAGCAAACGGCAAGATGCCGTTTCCACTTTTCGGCACAGATTTGTAATATCTCGCCATAACCGAACGAGGACAACTACCTCGACTTCAATCTGCACAGCTTCTTTCACACTGTAATCCGGGCACTCGCGATTAAATAACATCGTGAAGTTACTCTCACTCTCACCCGCTGCCACCCAGCTGGTGAGGTGTGATGAACATCAGGTTTAACTCCCCTCAACTATACATTTCATTGTTACTTTAAACGGGGAGACCCGGAGGTTTTTATGTCTTTAATCGAAGTTAGTTTGGTTATTTTTTCACTGTCGTTGCCTATTCTGACATGTATTGCATTCTGGGCGAAACGCTCAATTTTGCATACGGACCTGCTGATCTTCTGCATGATAGCAGGTGTTATGTTTTTGGATTTCCCCCACTGGAATGGAGATTTTAAACCGGCAATCTATTACTTGCCAACGGTCCTGCTAGTTTGCATTGCTATCTCCTGGCCCGGGTTAACTCGACTGTTGATAGCAATTGCAGCAGGTGCTCTTGGCATCTACTACCAAAAGCAAGGTGTTCATCTTCCGACTGAGCACCTGACAAACCAACAGGTTGAGCTATATAGTTTTGCAACAGCTGTCATTGTCGTATTTATCACTCCTTTCTTTGGGTGGTTGCTTCCACGTTCAGTAAAAAGTCTTGCACAATTACTTGAGCGTATTTCAACGCTCTTTGGACTGATATTGTTGTCAGTATTAGTTATGAAGCTTGACTTGATACCTGATTACTTGACTGAAACGGATTATAGCCGGATTAGTTGTATTCTGGGGTTATCCGCTGCAACTATACTGATACGTGAGCTTTTGACTATGGCACGCCAGGCTTCGTGCATGGAACATGCGCTCCTCAAACCATTTGCCCAAATGGCAGAAGAGCTGCATGAGGCCGATGCCGACTATGTAACCGAAGAAATTAGTAATCTGTCCGGCACAAAGGAAGACTACTTCCACTGGGTAACGAACAAACTGATTACCTCAGCGGCCGAAACCCAGACGGCTGTAGTCAAAGCAATAGCCAGAGTTGAAAAACTGAGTCGCCTCTTCAAAAGCGACAAAGTCTCTCCAAAGGACTTTCGTGTCGATACACTTGCTCACGAAACCCTGGGAACTCTGGAAAAGCTGATCGCCGCACAGAGGACGACTCCTGCTCAGACAGAGGAACTAACTTCTGCCGCTGAAAACCTGAGGGATGCGTTTAGGGAATATCAGATAATGATGCACCCACAACGTATCAGTTGGGCCAACAGCCTGCTCAGAAGTGTAGCCGACACCGTGCAAAATAGCGGGCAGCTTTCACCGTATAACAACGAACTCGAACGAGCCCGTGAGTTACTGGAAGCAGTAATTGGCTACGCCGAGGACTTTGGGACCGAGGTTGTTGGGGAAGAAACACAAGAAACTCAGAAGAAAATCGAATCCATGCTTGCAGCAAGGCAGGCGATTTACGGAGTGGCTCAGGAAATCCTGAAGCCACGGGTTTCGACAACAGACAACTCTGACAAGGTTGTCAATCCAGTTGTAAAACAGTTACCTGAAGAGGTTTCTGTTTAAATTAGCATGCTGGCTCTCCCAGCTTCAGGTCTTAACTGACCTGAAGCTGGAGCATTTTATGTTTTTGTTCATCATCCTCTCCCCCATTCGATTGCCGCTCTTCCTTGATTTTGCTATCCTTGCCGCCCGCATACCGTTCTCTCCCAATCCTTCTCAACCCGGTGTATCCGAACCTCTTGGGGCTCGGACTGATTACCTGCCTCTCCATCTGCCGCAAATACCAGTCACAGATGGTGAGGATGGTGAACCAAATGGTTTTCAATCCAGTCCAAATTTATCGCCGGTTAAAACCGGATACATTTTTACTGAAGGAGGTTTTATGGAACTGGTTCTGGTAATTTACGCGCTTGATGCGCCTTTCGTTTTTCGACGGGCGCTTCTTGGCAAATACAACAATCAACGTCTGATGCGAACTCTGTTAATACAGGTCATAGCTCTTCTGGCATTTCACATTTTACTGCATGGCCAATCAGCGACTCTGACTTACCCGGCGGTTGCCGCGCTTGTAGTCAGTAGTTTGTCCTTTAAATGTTTTCGCTGTCTCTGGATAACAACGGCATTGGCTTTGGCAGCTTGTCTCTGGCAAACCGAGGCAATTTCCATCGCCAAAACTCTTCCGGGGGACCCGATTCTCTTTGTTCTAACGATAACCGCGGCTGCTTCCTGTTACATTGTCTTGCCCGTATACATCCTGGAGATTATTCCGGACTCTATGAAACGGTTGCGGCAAATTCTGCTGTCGACGACAATCAGTCTGTCATGGATATTTTTTGTTATCCTGATGCCAAAGTTAAATATTCTCCCCGAGATATTTACCGAGACCAGACGGATAATGTTTCTCGAAACCATGGCACTTCTACAGCTGACATTATTGTCGACTCTCGGTGTCGAAGCTCTGCGTCGCTATCATTGTCTTAAACGAACACTTGCGGAACCTTATTCGGAGCTCCGGGCCCATTTAAACCGCAAGAATAGTGTTGATATCCTTTCTGAACTGACAAGTTTTGAGGCTATTCACAAGCGAGTCTTTGAAACAAGCACTGAAGTGATCGGCGAAGAAGCGCAGAATACCAAGAAACTCTGCCAGGAACTTTTCGCGGAAGTGGATGAGTTGCTCAAAGAGATTGATACTTGCTCAACCTATCCGCTGGAACGTCAGCTATCTGAATCAGAACGCAAACATATCCTTGATGACTTGCCAGCAGAACTGCTTGTTGACGAAAACTATTGGGGTCTTATGTTAAGGGTTCAAAATTTGCTTAACAATCCGTCTCTGAGCAGAAATGATCGCGTAATGCTCTTGATGCGTCGTTCAGGAATAAAAAGGCATTTCAGCAGTTTTATTGCCAGCTCTACCGAATGGCGACTTGCATATTACAGTCTGCTGCTAGCGACACTCAAACATCAACCTGATGTGCAACCGGGAAGTAATCCCAACAAAATCAAGCTTGATAAACTGCTGGAAGATGCACGAAAAGCGCTGCTCAACACTATAGTTTGTTTTGATCTTGTCGATGAAGATTTGTTTACACTCAAAGAAAAGTTCAATACCTTGGCGAAGGCCTATGGCAAATCGGCTGCTGCTGATACCTTAACAGCAGGAGTAAATGGGGAAAACGCCACCGCTTAAGAGCGATACCGGGGATCTAATCCTGTCAGAACTGTGATTCCGGGAAACACTCCGAAATCACAGTTCATTATCTATAAATACGGATTTTCCGGTTCACCTTCTCATTTGCACTCTGTCAAACAGGCTTCGCCCAACAAATTGACCATCATTTAACTGCGTGATACAGCCTCTAGGATCTTTTCATTCTAGTTCCGGGTATCCTTGCTGCTTAGCGGGGAGATAATGCACTCCACACCGGCCATTCTTACAGGGCTCGCCGGTGTGGGTGGTGAAACCAAGGTTTTCCTCTCACTCTCTTTTTCCAATTGGAGGTTTTAAAATGAACGCATTAGATATTTACATTGTTCTGGCTGTAATCTCGGTTCCAGCAACTATTATCGCACTAAGAGCTGATGAGAAAAATACCTTATTTCTCTCTTGGCCGTTCCATTACTGGTTATTGCTATCCCAGGTCTTGATTCTGGCGTTAGTGGAAATACTTATTTTCAAAAATAGTATTAACACAGTGTTCTTTGTCCTGTTCGGCATGTTTGCTGTCAATGCCTACTTTAGGTGGCCGGCATTAGCGAAATTCTTCAGCATTCCTTTTCTGCTGGTCCTCGCTGCAATCTGGACCCATTACCTTGTTCCAACGTTTCTTTTGCTTGTCATTATTTTCTTCGGGCGTAAACATTTCATTGACTCGTTAAGGTACTCTTATGGCGACCTGGGGCATGCGCTCGATATGGGGCAACTTCTACTATCGTGGTGGTTTATTGGCTTAATCATTGCAGACAACTTTTCTGAAATGTTTTCATCGTCCGGAGATTCTATCATTTCATTTGCCATCGCTTCCGGACTGACGGCCCAATCTCTATTGCTAGGTAAAATCATGCAAAGATTGGCTCATTGTAATCTGCTCGAAAGAGAGATTGTGATCCCCTATCGCAGTCTGCAACAGTTGACTCAAAGGCTGACAGATAAATCACCAGCGACAGGAGAAAGTCCACACGATCAGTTCAACCTCACGATCGCTACATATCTTGACATGGCGTGGTCCATTCGTGAAGCAATGAACGAGTTAGACGATCAAGTTAGTAATTATCAGTCACTATCAACAAACGAGACTGAAGACTTGCTAAATATTGATCTGGAGCAGGAAATCGCCAGCTTTCTCGAGAAGATCAACCAACTGGTGAATAATCCCGTCGCCACTGAGCTGCAAAAGGAAACGTTACTTGGTGCTCAATCCAAAATAACCGTTGCCCAATATGGCCGCATCAAACGCCTACATAATATGCGTATTAGGTGCGTAGATGGATTTATTACAGATCTGGCTGCGAATCTTCCGGAACACGGCATAAAGCCAAAAGAAGCAAAAATGATTGAAGTGATCTACGAGATGCTTAAGGATCTGCGGCAGCTTGTCTGGGCGATTGAAGATGATAGCGAGTTGGTTTCGATATGTACCGACATTCGCGAAAGACTTGGTAGTCTACAAAAGCTGAAAGATTTTATCGCCACGACCCGTCAGTTGTCAGAATCACTAGGCAACTCTGCCCTCAATAATACAATCGAGAAAAGTTGTTAACGACTCTTCACTCTGGGATATCGGACAAAATCCAGAATGGCAATAAACTGCGAGACATCAGGATTGAACGAATTGAACTTCCAAACAAATTTGCCTTCAGCACACCACTTGGCAAATTTTTTGGAATTCAAGGCATTCTGACATCATCTGCCAGAACAGGTCTAGTTCGATACAAGTAAATTTACTGCTTAAGCATATCTTGTAGTGTTTTTATTCACCACCCGCGTCAACATCAACACAACCGGGCGGGCACAAGTCCCGCCCAATCGAAAAAGTCATGTAAAGTAAGATCCTTATCCTACTCTTTATCTTTCTTACCGACTTCGCCGAGAACTGAAGTCAACCCCGAGAGACTGTCAGTTGAAATACCGACATCCTTCAACAGAGAATCCAGTAATGGAGCCTGGGCTCGATAACGAAGTGCACTGGAAACTACTTCTTCAGCAAGATTGCCGCTTCGTCCAGAACCTGCCTCACCCGAGACTACACCAGCACCTCCACCCGTCAGTCCGTTTAATCCATCGACCTGGACAATTCTTATTCCCTCAATAGCCTCAATCGGTTTAACACATTGAGCAACGATCTCGGACAGATTCTCAATAATCGCAAGCTTTATCTGCATTGCAATCTGATCGGCGGACAGCAGGTTATCAGCCTCATGTCGCTTTCTGATACCTTCGGCTTCAACGGCGTACCGCACCTCGGCAGCTTCTGAACGCAGACGTTCAGCATCGGCATCACCCTGCGCCCGAGTTGTCACAGCAGTGGCGTTATCCTCAGCGACCTTTTTTTCCGCCTGAGCCGCAACGGTAATCTTGATAGCCTCACGCTCAGCGGCTTTTGCCGCTTCGATCAGTTCAATCTGCTTACCTCGTTCAGCAACCTCTGTATCACGTACCGTAACAACTAACTCCTGCGCTTTTACCGCAAGAGCACGCGCTTTATCCGCTTCAGCTTCAGATTCCGACTGTGCTTTGGATTTCTCAGCAATGGCAATTTTGCGCTCCTGTTCCGCTAATTCGACCGCTTTTCTACGTTCAACCTCTGCGGTTTCAATCGCCTTCATTTTTTCGATCTGCCGTGCTTCAATCTCTTTCTCCTTGGCAATCCGTTCCTCTTCTACTGCGCGTTCGGCAACGATTTCAAACGTCTTTACCTGTTGTGCCGCACCAATCTGAGACTCCCGAGATTCCTTGTCTTTATTAGCACGCTCCTGAGCAATACGAGTTGCCTGCGAAGCTCGCTGCAATTCAATTTCCTGTTGCTGGGTCAATCTGGCGTATTCTTCATCACGAGCAACAGCCAGCTTTTGCTTCTCCGCTTCCAGATTCTTCAAGCGAATCGCAACTTCAGTATCCTGTTCAATGTCATTACGCTGTTTGCGACGTTGTTCAACTTCCTCGGTAAGTTTTGTCAACCCCTGAGCGTCAAATGCATTGTCAGGGTTGAAGTATTCTTTCCCAGTCTGATCGAGACCGGTTAGTGACACTGTCTCGAGTTCGAGTCCGTTCTTGAGCAAATCTTCTGTTACTGCACGCTGCACCCGGGCAACGAAGTCTACACGTTGCTCGTGTAATTCTTCCATGGTCATCTCTGCAGCAACAGCGCGCAACGAGTCCACAAATTTACCTTCAACAAGTTTTTTTAGCTCAAGAGGATTCATGCTCTTATATCCAAGAGTTTGTGCTGCATCGGCAATTGACTCCTCAGTCGGTTTAACTCGCACATAAAACTCAGCCTGAACGTCGACCCTCATCCGGTCCTTGGTTATCAAAGCTGCTGAATTACTGCGCACAACTTCAAGTCGCAAGGTATTCATGTTGACCGGGATCACTTCATGCAGCACCGGGAGAACTATCGAACCGCCATCCATAATAACTTTCTGACCACCAAGTCCTGTCCTGACATATGACACTTCCTTTGAAGCCCGCTTGTATAACTTTGCCAGAATCAATCCCATGGTAATCAAGGCAAAAAACAGAGCAACGACTACAAAAATAATAAAACCCAGATTCTCTCCCATAACTATCTTCTCCATTGAAGTAATAAAAAATTATAAATCCTTCAGGTTCTCGAATCTCAAGCCTGCTCGGCAATAGCCTTAAACAATGCGCCACTTCGACTAATCAAAAGAACTTTTTCCCCTGCGGCAAATTCACTCCCCTCGTCTTCCGGCTCAACCATCACGTAATGAGTTTTCCCGTGACTATCCACTACCCTGGCCTGCACTCCGGCCTTAATTCTGGCAACCCCCTGAATAATCACCGCGCTGCGACCAATCAGGCTATCATGTGAAACAGCAGAGCTCTCATCCTTTGGCATCAGTCTTGAAAAGATACCACCAAAAAATCGCACTGCCGGTAGAGAGCAGACCCCAGCAATCAGACTAGCCGCTGCAATTGGTAGATAGTGACCTGTGGAAGTAAAAATAAACCACTGAACGAAATATCCGCTCACCCCAAAGGCGGTAAGAAATACAATTATCAGAATGATAACCGGCACTTTGTCGATTCTCAGCCAACCCAGGATATGACCGAGCGAGGAAGCATCTCCATCAAGGTCACCATCAATATCAATATCCGGAATCAGATTACCTAGAAGATCCGAGAAACCTATACCGATGAGCGCGCCGGCAAGTTCGAGGCCACCGATAAGAACCATCAACCCCAGAGCGATCGCAAACGCGCTATTAGAATCAGCCAGAATAAATTCAATCATTCTCAACCTCATTCAAACCCCGGGTCGATATCGACCCCGGGCAAAACACCAACTCAGTAGTACATCGGATAGGATAGGAGCCTAATCAGGTGTACCAGCTCAGACTTAACCTGACAGACACTGTCAGAACGCCTTGAATTCCAAAAAATTTGCCTCACGATATGGTGAAGGCAAATTTGTTTGGAGGTTCAAGGCTTTTAACTCCCATGCCTCTCAGAGATATGCCTGAGCCTTGTACATCTTCACCGTGGTTATCTTGTCCGGTCGAGTGTCGACCCGGACAAATCAGGTTAAGAATCCTCCCCGGCCTTGACCTGCCCTTTCACCGCCAACAAGCGCTCCTTGACGCGATTTTTCCGCGCCAGAGCCTCAAGTTCGGCGATTTTTATATCGTTTAACTTATCGGTTGTGTCGCCACTACTCTTAAGTCCTGTTTTACGAGCCATTAGTCGTTCGAAAGTCGAAGCTGCGTTACTGACTTTGGTATCGATTGCCTCACCTTTCACAGTCACTCCACATGATTCGCCGGCCGCTGCCACTTTTAATGTCTCACGATAAAACTTGAGTTCCGCCTCCATTTCCCGTTTCTTTGCCTGAAGTGCCAGAACATACCCTTCAAGCTCCTTTTCCTTGGCAGAACATTCAATTACACTCTGCTCAAGCACTGGTATCTGAACTTCAATATCGAGCTGACGGGCGATAGCCGCTTCTGCAAGATCGTCACGACCTTCAGTTATCGCCAAAGCGATATTTTCAGAAAGCGCCTCGTGCTGTTGATTCTTTTCCGCAATTTTTTTGCTCGCCAGATGACGGGAGCCTATCTCACGACCCATCTCTGCTCGGACTTCTGTAATGCCATCTTCAATTTCCCTAATTGACTGCTCCATGATTGTTTCGGCAGCTACTCCTTCAACTGCGTCAAGCAAAGAATTAAATCCACCAGAAATCATTCGTCCTACTCTGCTGCTGATGCTCTCGCTCATAATTTCATCCTCCTCAGTTCTGATAATTTTAACCAACGCGCACTGATTAACTTTTATTTGATATCCAACAACTTTTGCAGCACGGCGAGAAGCTCAAGTGGCCTACCCACACGCCGACGAATTACAGACGGATCGTAACAGTTCGCCTTCTCGGTAACGGCCATCCGCAAAATCTCTTCTGTAAACTGCACCGATTTTTCAGCGATTTGTGCCTCCAGTTCAATTAGCAGCTCTTGCTGATTCTTCAGCCCATCCTGCGGAACACCGGCAGAAAAGATCGCCAGCACTTCACTGGACCAATCGACGGATTTTCGAATAATTTCCGAATTGATGGCCGAGGTGCTTTCAATGCGCCGTAAGCGCAACTTCGCTCCGCCACTCACCTCCTGAACACTCTGCATCGCCTCATCAAAATTACCGCTGCCATCAGCACGGCTTCGGGCACTAGAAATAAGCGCTCTAAGCTTGTCGCTCGGCGTAGTCGCCCCCGGCACCTCCAGTCTGGATATATATTCGGCATCTTCCATCGGTACCCTGACACTAAGTGATACTGTTTTTGTGGACATAATCCGCTCCATGTCTCTGAATGTTTACGTTTCCTACTAAACGTATACACCTGTATACAAACTCAATTCAAGTGATTTAATGGTTTATTTTTCGAGGCGGCCAATTTTCTTGACCGACAAAGTTGCATGTCTCCAAATTGCTTGATAATGAGCCGCATTGCTTGGCATGCCAAACTAAGTGACGATTATCAAAGCAGTCGCTTGACCTGCCCTGGCCTTTTTCCTGATTTTCAACCAGACAAGGACAACAATGAAACGTATCCCCCTAATCACTCTCATTCTACAGTTACTAATCTTCACTACGCTGGCGCTTGCCGAAACTGGCAAAAAAGAAACGGACAACAAGAACACTTCCACAGACGATTCATTTGCCGACAATAATGAACTTTCCTTTATCGAGCAGGCTGTCAAACAAACTACAGTAGGCGGATACATCAGCTCTGAATACGAAGACTTTCAATCACAAAACAGCACCTTTGATCAGCATCGACTAGTTTTAAGCGTGCAGAGTCAAGTCCACGAGCGACTTTCTTTTTTTAGTGAAGTTGAATTTGAACATGGGACAGCACTCTCCAGTGAAACAACCTCAGAAGGAGAAATATCAATTGATGACAGCAATGGAGATGGAATAATCAGTGCTACGGAAGCCGGAAACATCCCCATATCACTTGATGGTTCAAATGGAAGAAGTGGTGAAATTGAAATAGAACAAGCTTGGCTGCAATTTCAACTGACCAGAAATCTCGGTATGCGTGCCGGAGTTGTACTTGTACCATTTGGTCGCTTCAACCTTTATCACGATGATGACCTTTGGAACCTTACCGATCGTCCACTTGTTGCCCGACGAGTCACACCAACAACGTGGTCAGATGCCG
>JAQTWB010000147.1 GCA_028689495.1 bacterium
GCCGATAATCAGAATTTCCTTTGGTTGTTCTTTTTGTGCAAGAACATGCCGATATGTAAGAATTCTTTCGCCATCGATCGGGAGGTGGGGCATAGTTCTTGCCCGTCCGCCAGTGGCAATAATTGCCTTGCGGAAGTTGACCACCTGACGGCTGCCCTCGCTCGTGCTGACCTGAATACTGTTTCGCGACAGCAGTTTCCCTGTGCCAGAGAGGTAATCGATGTTGTTTTTCTTGAGCAGAAACTGCACGCCTTTTGTCATGCGATCAACTACCGACCGCGATCGTTTCATGATTGCGGGGAAATCAAAGGAAACTGAATCTACGGTGATACCAAAATTGTTGGCATGTTTGATTTCTGTGTAGACCTCTGCGCTTTTCAGCAGGGCTTTGGAGGGGATGCAGCCCCAGTTGAGACAGACTCCCCCGGGTGATTCTTTTTCGATAACAGCAGTCTTCAATCCGAGTTGAGAGGCGCGAATTGCCGCTACATATCCTCCGGGGCCGGCCCCGATAACTACACAGTCGTAACTAATATTACTCATAAAAACTCACTATCAGGACTTGAAATGACTCGGGTATGACCGAGGCAATTCGGGGATTGCTGTGACAGACGGTATACCGTTTCGCAAAAGAAAACAGGAACTCTGCTTGAATAACTCTTAGAGTTGTATCGTGTCAAAAAACTCTGTTGAACAGTGGAACAGTGAAGAATGCCGACACGGTATATGTGAAATTAATCTTGTAATATAAGATTTACTTTGATTACTATTTATTCAGTGATCAATTGGACCGTTTCTGAAGCAGAACGATGCGATTGGTGTTCGTCCCTTTGGTCTGATTATCGACTCCCCAGCAATTTGCGGTTTTTGTGAACTGTTGCTCATTGATCATTACCCCGAGGATCGAAAAACCGGTCTGAACGCCAAGAGGGATGATTAGTTCATCAAGTTTGACCTGGCCCTTATTGACCTCGCCGACTTCAAAGGCTAGATGCCCTCCGGGGCGAATAATCCGGTGCAGTTCGGTCAGGGTCGCCTTCATTTTTTCACACCATGATTTTGTTGATCCCATCTGCCATGTCGGAACGGCACTACTGTCTATATTGTTAAACCAGCATCTGAGCCAGTTGTCTGTCGTGTATTGCACGACATCAAGAAACGGCGGAGATGTGACAACCAGTGCAACGGAATTATCTTTTATTTCCGTTGTCCGGTCGGCAGAGGATACGAGTAATTTTCGTTTATCGAACGTTTGTCTGAGGTTCGTTAAAGAGGTTTCATCAAGACCTTTAAGCAGCGAAAGAGATTTTTTTTGAATTATGGCAAGAGTGTTTCGGTATTCAGGGATTTGTCCGCGTTTTTCGTTGATTTTAATTTGTGATGCCACAGAGACCGATTGATTTGGCGGAAGACTATATACCGAAAAAAAACCGGAAGAGTGTCCACTTAGGCGGTTCGTGGCAACCATTCTTATCCAGGGCCAGCAAGTTGTGGTTGTTGCTGATTGGTCCGATAGATCAATTGCGGCAAGCTGCTCCTGTAACTGTTTAAGCTCGCCCAGAGTTTTCGGGTGATAAAAAGCAAGAAGATCCTCAGGTTCAGAATCAAACTTTTCTTCAAGTTTAATCTGTTTGATAAACTCGGTAATTGTTTCTGCAGATGGTGGATTTAGACGAGGCTCAACAAGGTGAACGCTCAGAGGGTTGATATCGCAACCGTAAGGTATTCTGCCGAGGAGAGCGGCTTCGAGCAGAGTGGTTCCTCGTCCCATAAAAGGGTCATAAACTATCTCACCTGGTTGAGTTAGTCTGCTGATAAAAAATCTGGGAAGCTCGGCTTTAAAACAAGCGCGATAGCTGATTTCATGCAGATTAAGTGATTGTCGCTGGCGGGCCTCCCAGAATTCGTTGTAAAAATACATAACAGTTTCAGATAGACCGTCGATCTTACGGCGCACCGCTCTCGTCTTGCGACCAAAATCAGAAAAATCATACAGACTGTCGATAAGTGAGCTACTTTGATCTGATGGCGCGTGTGAAATTAGTGTGAGTTGACAAGCTTTCATATTCTCATTCTAGGAATAACCGCGTCTAAGCGTTATGGCGATGACTGCGGCGATAAACTCTTCCTTTTCGTGAAGACTTGAAGATTTAAGTCGTTCGTCAAGAGATTTCAGGACGCGCATCGCATGATTAAGAGCTGGGAGCGAGAACTGTGATGTAGCCGAAGCTAGGCCTTTGACAAAGCCATACCTGGTTAATTGAGGATGAATATTTTCCTGGCGTCTGGATTCTCGGGCGACAATCATTGTTTGGAAGGCTTTGCTGAGAAACGCAAGGACTTGAAGAGGATGTTGGCCCTGCTCAACAAGATCACTGGCCAGTTGTCCGGCCCCGACCGCATCTTTGCGAGACATGGCTTCGATCAATTCAAAAGAAGAGTGTTCGGCGGATCGTTGCACGCAACTTCTTACTTTATCGGCGCTTAGTTTTTCGCCCTCCCGAAGCATTAGCGATAGTTTGAGTAGTTCACTGTAGATGTGGGCCGGCTTTTCACCGACCAGAGAAATAAGTTCATGGATAGCCTCGACTGTTGCTGATTCTCCGATAAGTTCTTTCGCTTCACGAGCTGTCCAGGTGACAAGCTTGTCTTTGCCGAGTGGTGGAATGCTGACAACCAGGGCATTTTTGCCAGTATCTTTGAGGAAGGTTTTTCGCGAATCGAGAGAAGAAGCGGTAAGGATAACCAATTTATCTTCAGGTAAGCGGTTCAAACATTCGGCTAGTGGTTTGAGCGAGGTGACTTTCATGGAGTCAATATCATGAAGAACTATCATGCCAGTTTGGGAAAAAAGAGACGGAGTGAGGAGCTCTCGAAGGGTCGACTCAAGTAAGCTTGCTGTGTCGACCTGGAAGCTGAATAGGGTGGAGACGCTGCTTTGCGCAAAAATTTTCAACAGCTTTTCATTGAGCCAGTGAATCAGGCGCTGGCTGCGGAGGGAGTCCTCACTTTCGATGATGAGGACTTGTGGGAGCGCAGCAGAGGCCAGGATCTGCAGCAGACTATCGTTGGGATTACGGTTGGAGATAGCTGCACGCATAGCGGCAAACAGTTGTTCGGCTGTTATTGAACCAGTTGTTTTAGTCTGACCTTTGAATGCCAATTTACGAACCCTTTTGGCTGGAAATTCTCTTTGGTTGGTGATTCCCGGCAAGCGATGTAGGTTATTCGCTGGAAATTAAGAGAATGAACTTAAAGGTGATAGTTCATCTCATAAAAAAAGTTAAGATAAAAGAATTTTGGGCTATCTCTTTTATGCCGAGTCGCTAAATTAAGCTGGATAGTTGAAAACCGGTTAATATACCGTGTGAAAATTTCATTGAATGGTAGGACAATAAAGAATACTGATACGGTATAAACAAACGCGGCAGGAGTTTGGCGGGGGGTCTAGGAGGGATTTTCAAAGCCATATTTGATGACAAATTGTCGACGTCCCCTTGCATATTATATGTTGGTGATTTAGAAGAACGCCTCCAGATTATGCCCAGGTAGCTCAGTCGGTAGAGCAGCGGACTGAAAATCCGCGTGTCGATGGTTCAAATCCGTCCCTGGGCACTTTCCTATTTTTAAATCCACCTCATTTCTGAATTTTCTACTCTTGTGCTTGGTCCGGATACCGCTTTAAGTTCACGGGTCTACGTGCAACATTCGGGCTAGATTGATTTTGCTTTGATTACTGCCGTGCGACAAAGGGTGTCGTGAATTGGTTGTTTGCGGATTAGCAGCATGACCAAGTTGAGTGGGAGCAGGAAGAATGACATTGGTAGACAAAATGCTCTCATTGCACATGAAGCAACTGATGGTGTGTGTCCATCGTAGTCAACGACTTCCAGACCGGCTGTCCACTGTCCCAAAGATTGGCCGCGACCAATGTTGAGCAGGACGGCGGTGATTACCCAAAGGACAGCAATTGCAGCAAATGCGTCAAATGAAAAAAGGATAGTTGTTTCTAGGTCAGGTAGAGCCCCTCTTTGAAGTCCGTCGAAAACCCGATTAAGTTCCGGCATCAGCAGCAGTCCGGCAATGCCAATAGAGATTTGACAGAGCAGATCAACGGTCAGACCGAGGCTTCGTCTCCAGAGGGGAGCAAGAGTGACTTTGTCTGATATGCGAGCTTCTGCGTATATTCCAAGAGACTTCTGCGCTTCCTTCTTCTGCCGTTCCTTTTTGACTTCTTTAACAATTTTTTCTTCAGTTTTGTAAACCTTGAGAGCAGATTCCAATCTTCTGTTATCGAGGTTTCTATTGACGATCTCGGAGATAGGCTCTTTGTAAGCAGTGAACGATTTGGGATTTGTCAGCTCTTTTATTGCCAGGTCGAATAAAAGGGTTGTTCGTTCCGGGTTAGTGTCACGGCTGAAAAAAGAAGCTGACAGAGTTTTTTCCGAGGAGTGGTCATTTTTCTCAGCTTCATTGATTGAATCTTCCCACAGCGTTAAAGCGACTGTAACTGCTTTTTGCTGCGGACAATCAGCTTCATTGCTGTTGTTTATCTCCTCTTCCGTGAGGTGATTTATGATGTCTCTGAGAGGACTGTTGACAAGGACAAAGTCGGCAGTCAGTTCAGGGTTTATTGGCGCATTGTCGACATCTCCCTCAGGACAGCTTGATAGGTCGCGATCTTCCTTTGATATCTCTGTTAGTGCATTTTCAAGATCATCTTTATTTTTCTCAATATCCCCATCATTATCTGTTTCTTCCTCAGCAAAGAAAGCAGCGAGAGCATTTCCCAGCTCAGCTTCGGTCTCTTCTATGATCTCATCTGGTATGTATTGGGGTAAATCTTCTGCCGCAGGCTCAACCAGGCTGAAGTTGATTTCGCTGGTTGCGTTATTTGTCGTTTCGCACGTTTCGTTTTTTTCGCTTGATTCGTTTGTGAGAGTTTCGTTATCAGCTGGTTTAATATCAGGTGCTTCATGAGATTCCAGCAGGGCGTCTAGCTCATCAGCCATTTCCGCTTCAAGTGCTGAGAGACTGAGCTCTTCATCTGTATTGGAATCTTCGTTTATACCTGGGGCATCTTCAGTGCCGAAGATTTCAGCTGAATAAATCGCATCATGTGCGGCGAACTCGGTATCATCCTCAGGCTGCGCTTCCAGTTCAGTTTCGTTTTCATCCTCAGCAAGGAAAGCAGCGAGAGCATTTTCCAGCTCAACTTCGGTCTCTTCTATGTTTTTATCTGTAAAGGATTGAGGTAAATTTTCTGCCGCAGGCTCAATCAGGGTGAAGTTGATTTCGCCGGTTTCGTTATTTGTTGTTTCGCATGTTTCGTTTTTTTCGGTTGATTCGTTTGCGAGAGTGTCGTTATCAGCTGGTCCAATATCAGGTGTTTCGTGTAATTCCAGCAGGGCGTCTAGCTCATCAGCCATTTCCGCTTCAAGTGCTGAGAGACTGAGCTCTTCATCTGTATTGGAATCTTCGTTTATACCTGGGGCATATTCAGTGCCGAAGATTTCAGCTGAATAAATCGCATCATGTGCGGCGAATTCGGTATCATCCTCAGGCTGCGCTTCCAGTTCAGTTTCGTTTTCCTCCTCAGTAAGGAAAGCAGCGAGAGCATTTTCCAGCTCAACTTCGGTCTCTT
>JAQTWB010000037.1 GCA_028689495.1 bacterium
GAGTTGCTGAGTTGATTAATTCAGCATCTTCTCAACCAGACTCGGTGCTGTTTGAAAACGAGCAAATAGCGGCCAACAGTTAGTCGCGAACCATCGAACCTACGATGGTTCGATGGTTAAGAGGGGATGGGGGAGACAAAGAAGGATATTTTGCAGGGGCTCTTTTCTTGAAAGAAAAGTCGGGAGCCCCGACCGGCAGGCCGCCCATGCACCCCGCAAAAGAACTTTTCATAATGGGGAGGTTCATCTAGCTCTAGTCACAAGTATGAGAACCGAAGCAGACAAAGCAATTCATGAGCTAAAGGTCTTTGTAGAATTTGCGGCTCGAATGACTGAGCTGAATATTGACTTATCATCAATCGAGAAACGAGAGCCACCAGAGCCCGACATAAGAGCTGCTAATGGGAGCGGGGAAATCACAGCTTTTGAACTTGTGGAATTATGTTCACCGGAGATTGCCCAGCTATTAACGGTCATAAGAAAGGAAGGCAATGATGAGACTAGGTTCATTCGCCCTCAAATTCCAGGTGAACAGATAATAAACAAAAAGCTAGATAAGAACTATAATACACCTCATCCGATAGAACTTCTTTGTTACACAAATGGTCGAACAATGACCCCAGATGATGTGAGCATTCCTACACTTAAGTATTGCGTTGACCAGTCAAACAATAATCCTTTCCGGCGGATTTGGTATATGGGGGAAGAGGTAATAGAACTTGTTAAGGTAGAGGATCGTTCGGCAGTTGACGTACATCGTTAAGAATCAGCGCAAGCAATTCAGGAAGAAGAATCACGTACCTTGCCTGCTTGTAGATACAATAATTTCTCCCATACGTTTCAGGAGACAATTTAACGACTTAAAAACAATGGTCCTTTCTGGGGGGCAATAGCTAGTAGCAGAACTTCAAGATGGGAACGGAACAGATAAATCAGAACAGTGAAAGTATATCTTGTGAAAGAGACCGTATATTCGTGCTAGGAGCGGGGTTTTCTGCGGCCGCAGGTGTGCCCATAACAGAAAACCTTCTGGATCAGGCCCTAGAACTAATGCTTAGGGAGCAGCCGTATCTAGGATCAAAAATTAATAGTTATCTTAGTCAGGTGTGCAGAACTGCCGGCAATTCAAAGAGTTCATTCCAAAAGTTGAGCGATTTATGCACTTTCATAGAGTATAATGATTTGCGCGAGTTTGCAGGTGGGGAGCGTTGGAGTGATAATGGGTCCCGAGAAAAGCTAACTCTTCGATATTATCTCTCAAAGGTTATTGTGAATAGCACGCCGTATGGCGAACAGATTCCAAAGCTTTATCTTAAATTTGCAGAGCAACTTCGCCCTGGGGATCTTGTAGTAACCTTCAATTGGGACTGTTTACTTGAAAATAGTCTAGAATACATCGGGACGAGGTATTCCTATAAAATGGAATCAGGAGTTGTATGGGTAGCGAAAATGCATGGTTCTGTTAACTGGAGGCTTCGGCGTTATCGGTCCCCTAATTCTTTCAAATGGAACGATCTCGAATATAACGAGTTTGAAGATATCCCTCCTGTATACTATTCGGAAGAAGTCAGAAACAATAGAAGAGTCTGGACCCCCGAGGCCCTGCTGGGCGAAATAGATCCCTATATCGTATTGCCCGGGTTTGGTAAGGCATTTGATGTGAGACCTCTTTCATGGCTTTGGTATAAGCCTGAAGGTTGGTTGTGGGGAAAGAAACAGGTTGTAGTAATTGGGTTAAGTATGAGCAACGATGATTTTTTTATTAGAAGTGTGTTTCTCGATATTCTTCCGAGTTTTCTTGGAGAAGAAGGGCGCTCAGTTGTAGTTATTGATCCAAGTAAAGAAACGCTCAAGAACTACGAATTTATAGCAAATGAGAAAGGGGTACAGCTTCTAAGTGAACCCTTCTCTGAGAAGCATATTTCATTGTTTGAGAATGGCTGGTAGAGCAAAGAAGCAAAGTGAATTCTTTACCCTGGAACAATTGACTTGGAATGTAACCGAGTTTGACGGAAAGTATTTCCGCTCTCGGAGTTTTAGGAATTGAACGATACATCATTGCACCCTTGAACCAATTCGCGCCGCCCGACCTTTCGACTGCCAGTCAATTGCTCGTGTGCATAGTGGCTAGCCCCCTTATATCCAATACCTAGAATTTTACCCGATACCGGCAAGTCGCCAGAGTAGCTATTCTGCATCCAGCATGATCGGATATGCATCGAATGTCTTTAAGGGTAAAAGCTGAAATCCATCCAGGGGAATCAATGAAAAATATACTTTTGTTCGTGCTTGCAACGCTCGTTCTTGTTGGCAATGCCGTTGCCTGTCCGACAAGAAACATTTCATTACAAGGCACCCTTAATCTTAACGCAACTTCTGCCAGCCTTCCTTCCCCATTAACATTTGCTAACCTGTCTAGTGCAGCGGCTTTAGAGCATACAGTTGACATACGCACCAAAAGCAATAGTCAAAAAACATTATTCTTTTACTGGTTTGCAGGTGGCCCCTCAGAATGGACCTTGTATGTTTTTGTAGATGGAGCGGATGTTGGAGCCGTATCTGGAATTCCGATGCAGGTAGGGCACATCGCTAATATTACTTTCGAGAGCGGACATCTTTCTGTATCAAAGTCTGCCCAGCTTACAGTTTCCTGGGTTGATTCTGATATTGAACCTATAACTGTTTTGTTAAACGATATTTCGTTAAATGCGGTCGGGCATAACGAGATGTTTGTCTCCCAGGATGGTACAGATGGTGGATGCTCAGCTTTGAGTAGAAATGATTACGATGGTGATGGCGTGGGCGATCATGCGATTTGGCGCCCCGACTCAGGATATTGGGCCGTTCTAAACTCCTCTTACAATTCGGTGGTTGGCACACATGTGCAGCCGTATATCTGGCAACAATGGGGCCTTCCTGGGGATTATCCAATGCAGGGCGATTATACCGGAGATGGGAAATCAGACCTGGTTGTCTGGCGTCCTGGTAACGGAACTTGGTATATTTGCAGCTCCGAAGTTGGTTTTGATTGCGCTCAGGGAACGGCTATCCAATGGGGACTACCGGGGGATCGTCCATTAGTTGGGGATTATGATGCGGACGGAGTGAACGATCCGGCTGTCTGGCGTCCATCGGACAACAGATTTTATATCTATAGCGACAGCCCCAACTACGTTGGTGCGCAGTGGGGCTTGCCAGGTGATATTCCAGTTGGCAGCTCTTCCAGTCAGTGATGTTGTAAACAGAAAGAATCGGACTGTTTGTCTATATCAGATAGGGACTGAGCTCCTTTGTTGCCGACATTAATCGGCGATAGCAGTCCGATTCTTTCAAGAGTGTCGCTGTAACCAGCTGGCTAAACATCCCCAGCGTTCTCCCCCACAAATTCCAGAAACTATTCCATCTATCGTTCCCCAGCGAGAAAACTGAACTGTGCTAACCTCCATTTTCGATAAAAACGAAAGGAGGCAGCAATGGAATCACGAAAAATCAGCCCATTGAACGAGCCAAAAAAGCTCTTCACATTTGCCAAAAAGCGCCCAGTCGTTATGCTACAAAAGTGACATGAAAATTACCCACACCGACCAAACGTCCGCAGACGATAACCTATGATTTCTCGGCAAACGGTCTCACCGCTCTTCAGGAGGTTTCATACACCTATTACCCCGATGGTCTGACCGAATCCACAACCTGGAAGAGTGGTGGTGTTACTGTTGCGTCATGGAGTTACAGCTACGACGGAGCGGGCAGGCTTACGTCCGTTACAAACAGCTTTGGTGAAACGACCAGCTATGCGTATGACAGCGAAGGAAAGCTGCTGACACAGAGTAACCAAAATGGCACGATGCTGACCTATGGCTATAATCAGGCAAGAGGCTGGCCAACCTCGGTCCTCTACGCACTTTCGGGAACTCCTTTTGCTTCATACTCTCTGAACTATGACCAGGGGGCAAATACGGTTGGAAACCTGACAAATGTTTCCGAGCTTGACGGCTCGGCTCAAGTTTTCACTTATGACGACCTTGACCGGCTTACGGCTGAAGCAAGAACCGGGACAGTCCCGTTTACCCGTTCGTATGCTTATGACCTCGCAAACAACGTCACCCAAGCTGATAGCACCGCTTTTGCCACTTACGATGCCGGGAACAAAATCTTGGGCCTTACCGGCGGTACTATCAGCTTTTATGGAAATGGCAGACTGACAAGTCTGTCGCACCCGACGATTGGTAATGGCTCATTTATCTGGAACTCAAGTGACAAGATGACGAGCCAGACAGTGTCAGGCGTTACCTCAACGTACAAGTATGACCACCGCGGGTTACGATTGGCTAGTTATCAGGGAAGTGAGAGTCAGTGGGTTTATTATATCTTTTCAGGCGATAGTTTGATTGGTGAAGTCCGCGCAAGTGGTGAGCAAAAAGCTTTTACTTGGGGAGCTGATGGAATTGTTTCAATCCGAAACGTTACTGCTGGAAATTCCCGCTGGCTACACTATGGACCACAGGGGGAAGCAAGATATTTAACAGATGCAAGCGGAGCAATTACTGATAGTTACAACTATTCGGCATACGGGGTTGTTACTTCTTCTACAGGAAGCTCATATAATCCCTTCCGCTACGGAGGAAAAGTCGGGTATTATAGCTACGGAGGATTAATCCTTGCCGGACAGCGCTGGTATCACCCCGGGCTGATGCGTTGGCTCAGCCGTGACCCGATTTTGTATGATGGCGGTGATAATGTTTATGCGTATGTGGAGGGTAATCCGGTTGGTTGGGTAGATCCGGATGGGCTGGCTCCAGTGAAAAATATGACAGATCGACCGATCATTATCGGCGGGAATAAAGGGGCGATTAAAGGAAAGGGCCCTCAGATTCCTGACATCAGGTTGAATCCGGGTGAACGCTGCTCGTTGCTATCACCTAAGCGAGGAGTTCGTGACGTCGATGCAATTGATGGCAATGATGATGGTGTGGCGGATGTTGGAGATATGGCGGAGAAGGTACCAGGAACAAGTTTCACAAATGGCTGGGTGCCAGGGTACGTTGAAGTTGTGTGTAAAAAAGGATCATATGGACCAGGGTGTGAAATTACATGGTAGTAAGCTACCTTCAGTGTTAGGCGGAGGTAAATTAACATCCCGAAAGCTCTTTGTTGTTGCTGTTCTCTGTTTAGCACTTATATTGTTGATAATATTTTTGTGTTCAAATCCTGTTGATGCTTTTTGCCGTAAATGTGAAGGAATCGGTAAAGGGCGTTCTTATGATGAAGTGTTGTCATTAATGAAAGAGTATCAGCTGTTACGCGAAACAAGTCTGTCTGGAGAGCTAGTTTATCGTCTTGATGAGGATCATTCCGCTGATATTTGTTTTGTGCAATTCACCGAGCAGGTTGTATCCAGGGCTGTCTGCGCACCAGACTGAGCTCAAACTTATTAAATGAGCTGTTCGAGGTTCTTTGCTGACGACCTTGACAGGGTGACGGCTGAAGCAAGAACCGGGATAGTCCCGTTTGCCCGTTCGTATACTTATGACCTCGCAAACAACGTCACCCAAGTCGATAGCTCCGCCTTTGCCACTTACGATGCGGGGAACAAAATCTCTTCACTGACCGGCGGTACTATCAGCTTTGATGGAAATGGCAGACTAAGAAGTCTGTCGCACCCGACGATTGGTAGCGGTTCATTTATCTGGAACTCAAGTGACAAGATGACGAGCCAGACAGTGTCAGGCGTTACCTCAACGTACAAGTATGACCACCGTGGTTTGCGGCTCGTGAGTTTTCAAGCGAGCGAGGGGCAGTGGGTTTATTATGTTTTCTCAGGTGATAGTTTAATTGGTGAAGTCCGCAGTAACGGCAACCAGAAAGCCTATACCTGGGGAGCAGATGGCGTTGTCTCGATACGAGATGTGACATCCGGAACTTCCCGCTGGCTACATTATGGGCCTCAGGGGGAGACGAGATATTTAACCAACTCAAGCGGTGTGATTACCGACAGTTACAACTACTCGGCATACGGGGTTCTGACTGCTACCACCGGCAGTTCATATAATTCCTTCCGTTACGGAGGAAAAGTCGGGTATTATAGCTACGGAGGATTAATCCTTGCCGGTCAACGCTGGTATCACCCCGGGTTGATGCGCTGGTTTAGCCGTGACCCGATACTTTATGACGGTGGTGATAATGTATATGCGTATGTGGAGGGCAATCCGGTTGGCTACACAGATAGAACTGGTTTAATCGCTGGTGCTGATGATGTAGCAGAGATTGCTCTATGTCTTGCGCACCCCGTAGCTTGCGTGGTGAGTGGTGCGACTGCAGCTGGCATAACGTATTGCATGCAGCCGGGCCATTGTGATTTTTTGCCGTCAAGGGAAGAGGTTACCGGAGCTGTTGAGGATGCTATTCGTTGCTATAACGATCTGAGATATTGCTTTAAACCGCCTCGTCCAGCTGCTGAGCGTGGTGATGTTTTTTGTAACAAGGATGGCCGTGAGGATCGACCCAAACGAGAGAAGTATAAGACCCCAGAGAATCCAAATAAGCGGAAGGGGGCCGATGAAAGGGGCCCTGAGGGGCTTCGTCCAAGAAACAGCAAACATCCTAATGCGGAGGAGCATAGTAGAACTCCGAAAGGTACCCCGTTTTTTCCACCGGGTAAATGAGTCATGAGGATATTTTTTGAACCATTACCTGATGGATATTTTCATGCGATCAACAGAGAGGAAGTTGAAGCTTATCTGACGGCAATCGATCCAGCAATTTTAGCCCGGGTTAGGCAAATAACTTTCAAGGGAAATCTTTCGACAACCGGAGAAGGTAGAATTATTCAGCGCGGAGACTGTTGCGAGATTAATGTAAATTTCTTTGTAGATTCAAAGATTAGAACGCGGATTGTATCAAAAGATAAATCTTGGCTTGTGCCGGTGAGGCTTTGTGGAGGCGATATTTCATCAAAAGATCCTTATGTGATTTGGGACAGAAAGGGAGCTATGAAGTATGCGATGTTTTTGATTTTTCATGAAATAGCACATATCGCATATTCCTTACATATTGACGCCGGTGGAAATATTAAGGGATTTAAATCATCAGTTGGGGAAGAACGGTGGTGTGATCGCTACGCACTGGATATGTTGGCGAAGATGCCGTGAGAAGGACGATTATTGGCATTATGTCATCAAACCTCAGAACCATATCTTAGGATAATGCATGAGTTTTCAAGCTACAGTCTATAACGTCATGATTGCTTCGCCCAGTGATGTTGCAGCAGAGCGGAATATTATTCGGGAGGTCATCTACGAATGGAATGGAATACATGCTGAGAAGACTCAATCTATTTTGCGTCCTGTCGGCTGGGAAACAAATTCTTATCCGGCAATGGGAGATGAACCACAAGCTTTGATTAACAAACAAATTCTAAATGGCTGCGATCTATTAGTTGGTGTGTTTTGGACTAGAATAGGAACATCAACTGCGAATTATGCAAGTGGGACTATTGAAGAAATAGAAGAGCATATTAAGGCAAATAAACCAGCGATGCTGTATTTTTCAGGTGCGCCAGTTCACCCAGATAGTGTTGATCCAGAGCAATATTCAGCCTTAAAGAACTTTAAGGAGTCTTGTCAATCAAGGGGACTTTATGAAACTTACGAGGACAAAAGTACATTTAGGGACAAGTTCTTTAGGCAACTCCAATTGATGATAAATAATGATCCAAACTTTGCCGTTACTAGGGAGCTAAAACAAAGCACGAGTCCTCACGTCAAGTCTACTATTCCTGACATACCGGATCTATCTAATGAAGCAAAAAATCTATTGATAGAGGCTGCCTTAGATGGCGATATACTTCGACTATACACGATGGATGGTCTAACCGTTCAGACTAATAATAAAAACTTTGTTGATGATAAATCACCTCGCACGCGCGCGGTCTGGGAAGGCGTCATTAAAGAGCTTGAAATTCTTCAACTTATCGAATCAACAGGTGCAAAAAAGGAAATATATCACGTAACTAGAAAAGGGTACGAGATGGTGGAGTTAATTAAGCCTTAACATAGTCATACGAGATTGCTATATTCAGCCGGTGAAAGGTAATCGGTTTCTATGAGGCGTTCTGGCAAGCCCAAAATGTTGAGACCAAGTTCAATGTTAGGGGCAGTGGCTAGCCTTCTTATAATGAGTCCACTGGATAGGCTCACACCCTTACACATCCAGTGGACTCATTATAAGAAGGCTAGCCAACATTCAGAATAATTTACCTTTAGCGGCACAAAGTACCTCTTGGATTTTGCTATTTCACACCTTCTAGTGTCCACGAAAAAGTAGAGGTAAAGAGCGGTTAACGCCTGTAATATGCAACTCGCACGCCGCGCTTTTTTTTCTCAATCGGAGAGGTCCATGAGATAACAAGCAGCTTCTTGATTTTATCTAGATTAAGATATTTCCGTCTCATTGCCTCTAATAGTTCGTCTATCGAAGGATCACTGGGAACAATAAGAACCAACACGGTATCGTCAAAATGCATGGATACCGAATGTGGCCCAGCATCTTTTCGAAAACGTTTTTCTATTTTTCCAATCGATTGCACTAAGTCATCCCTAGCTTGTCCTGAAAGATTAAATAGAAAGCGGCAAGCTGTTACAAAGTTTTTTGGTTTTTGCTCCTCAAGTGCACCAATAAGTGCGGCAAAAGTTTTTGATAACTTCAAAGATGGCTTGGGGCTAAAAGGCCTTTGTCCTTCAATGAAATAGAAGTAACCGTTCAGTTCTTCGGTATAGTCGCCTATTTGAAAAAACAAATTCGCCGAATCAGGTTCTGTAGTGAGTGGCAATCCATCTCTCATATGGAACATGTAAATGTCTAACTCATCAACCGAGCGTAGACATTCAAGCTCATTAGTGATTATTCTTCTGTCAAGATAATTAAGGAAAAATGTTGGATGCGCATTAACCTTAGCAATGGTGGATAAATCATCTAGGGAAACTGCCCAGTGGCGAGCATGTGGAACTAACCCCAAATGTTTCATTAGGCTCATATCGTTTATGATGTGCCCGAATGCTTCATCATATACGGAAATACAGTAGATGTTCTCTGGCTCAATCCCTTCAAGTGTTACTAATATATCACCTTTGGCATCGTAGAACTCTGCTCTTTGGTTATTCACAATATAATCGTAAGCTCGCTCACTCTGAAGAAACGCTTTCCCTAAAAGTTCATTCTTCATTTTATCTAGAAATGATTGAATATGACCTCGGTGAGCATTCTTGCGAATACGACCAGCTTTTACCTCTACGATGAAAGCAACATTGTGGTAAATAATCAGCCCGTCCAGTTCTGCATCATCGTAGAATAAATTTGCATAGGACTTACAAGACTTTGAGCCTAGAATTAAGCTTAATGCATTAAGCGCTTCACTCTCCACATAGGCATCTCGGCGACGAAAGAATTGTTCTTCTTTCTTCACGCTTTGTTTAACGAGGTTCGCCGTAATTTCGACAATTCCAAAAAACAAACTTTGCAGGCAAAACAAATAGTAGTTGCCATCGTGCTGAACCGCCGGTTTTAGAGTGGTTTCACTAAGGTTTAATACCCATCCCTCATTGTTAGGAATGGTTGTGAATTTGCAGTTAGTTCCAAGGTCGGTAGATATAGAGCGAAGTACGTGACCTTCTATGTCGTTTTTAGGAACAATTTTAAAAACATCCTCAATTCCATCAAGAGAAAAAATGCTTTCAATTTCGCCGCTCTCGCAAGAGGTAGAAAGATTTACTTCATCATCAACTAGCTTAAGCAGTCGATCTCTACGACTAGAAAAGTAAAGCTCGATGTTTTCTTCGATTTGTTCACGGAATTTTTCTATCGCCCCCCAGAAGTCGGTAGCGGAAAACCCAAATGTAGATTGCAACTCAGAATCAAATGTTGAGAAGAATCGGTCGAACCTGTCTTTTACTAGAGATTTGTAGGAGTCTCCTCTGACAAGAAGAGAGTTAATAATTAAATGAAACCGTAACTTCTGTTCATGTTGAGTATAACTGTCATTGGCAAACTCGGATATAAAATACTCCTGCGTTCTTTTGAAGACATCATCGATATCAGATATCGTTTTGATCACGTCATCGCCTGTTGGATGTTTAGCGGATAGAGGACGAGACAAGCTAGCCAAATGGCTCACAAGATATTCCATTTTACTGAAGATATATTCTTCACCAGAAGGATGTGCTGTGTGTGACGCCATCGTTCTCATCGCCACTGCACCCACAATAGACAGTGGATTGACAGATGAAAGCCGGGTTTGAAGCTTTATTATTGCAGACTTAATTCCTTGACGCTGCTCATCCAGACTATCTCTAAGGTGAGCTTTAAATTCGTTATGACTTTCTTTATCCAAGAGAGATTGTATGCGCACTACTCGTCCGTGGCGCTCAAAAACGAAAGGTCCGGCTTGAAAAGATTCGTAATCGTTTTCTTCGGTGAAATTTGACTTGCTTCTTTTGCTCACCCGCTCCCTCGTCTGTCAATCGCGGAACTCCCTAGAGTTTCATTTTCTCAAATATCATCAACCCAAGTGGTTCATCAAACACTACTCAGCCACAGAAGAAGATCGTAATTTCTCAGCCTGCCAACGAGTTATTTATACTTTACTATTACAACAGACTGGGTGTTGGAAGCGAATCAAAATCAGGTTCTACGGCTAACAATGCGTAGAAACTTGTCTTGTTTCTATCAATGACAAGCTACCTTTACAGGCTGAATTGCAGCTTTCAATTCCCTGACGTCGAACACAGTTTCTACGGTGTCCATTGACCATATCGGCGCTCTGACCTTCAGCTTATCTTTGCTCATCACTCTTTTAATTGAGCTAACAGGCTTATTAAATAAACACTACCGTTATTTGTTGAGACGGCCATTCGTTCAAGTAATTCTTTGCCCTCCCCCCAGGGTGAATTCTTCCCCCTCGCCGTAAAGCTAGAAAAGCCGGTATCCCCGAGCTTCCTTCATTCACTTCGTTCATTTCGTGCAGCTTTCGCCAATGTAATTGGCCGGGCGATACCCCTCCGGCTTTCTCCAGCTTGACTGCTCACCCCCTGTGAGCTCGCCCACCAAAACCACCCCATTACCACCGCTTACCGCCGCGGGGCTCGAAAGGAGTTTGCAGGAGCAAATCCTTTTCGATGAACAAAAATGCGGAGAAAGTTATGAAGCACACAAGCGAGAAAAAAGACGTATACCAAGAAATCACAAACAAGATCATTGCAGCCCTTGAAAACAGCACCGAGAAAGGGCGTTTACCTTGGCAAAATGCCGATGGTTCAAACCTGCTGCCGGTCAACGCCGTGAGCAAAAAGCCGTATCGAGGAGTTAATACCCTGAACCTGTTGGTTCAGGCCGTTGAGCAGGGTTATCAGTCGAACAAGTGGGGGACCTATAAGCAGTGGCAAGAGCTTGGTTGTCAGGTAAGAAAAGGCGAAAAAGCAAGCCTTGTTGTATTCTGGAAATTCTTTGACAAAGAACAACAAGAAGACTGCGAAGAAACAGCCGAGCAGGAAGGAAACAAAGTTTCAAACGCCGTTATGGCGCGCGGATATGCAGTCTTTAACGCAGCCCAGGTTGAAGGCTTTCAAGCCGAAGAAGAAGCACCGGAGGCGGGAAGGGTAGAACACGCGGAAAACTTCTTTTCAAGCCTTCAGGCTGAAATTAGGCACGGCGGAAACCGCGCGTATTACGCGCCAAAGTTTGATTATATCCAGATGCCGACATTCTCCCAGTTTGACGCACCCGAGAGTTACTATGCAGTGCTGGCGCACGAGGTAACACACTGGAGCGGAGCAAAAAGCCGCCTTGATCGCGACCTGTCCGGCCGGTTTGGCAAGGAATCTTATGCCGCTGAAGAATTGATTGCCGAACTTGGATCAGCTTTCTTGTGTGCTGAACTTGGCTTAAGTAATGAACCAAGAGAAGACCACGCGCAATATATTGCCACCTGGCTTAAAGTCTTGAAAAACGACAAACGCGCAATCTTCACCGCAGCGAGTAAGGCCCAGCAGGCAGTTGACTGGTTGCAGCAGCAGGCAGGGGAACTAAAAGCCGCCGCCTAAACACGCCGAGCGCCACTTGTTAAAGGTGGCGCTCCTATGTGCAGCCAGAGAGAGCTTTCCCCTCTCTCTGGACTCTCACCCCCGGGGCTTTTCCTTGACCGAATAGGCAAACGCTTTTCTAACCTGCTGTAATTCATACAATATCGTATATTGCAATATGCGATATTGTATGATATTGTCGATCGTATGAAAAATAAGCTTCTACAAATAAAGCCGCAGGACCTGATTTTGGCGCTCAAGCTCGTAGTCCTACCGGACAGAAATTGGCGAATGACCGATGTCGCGGATTCCCTGTTTATCAGTCAGTCCGAAGTTTCAAACGGCCTTGAAAGACTTTTGAGTGCCAAGCTTGTTGATGCTGAGAAGAAGAAAGTCCTTGCGGCCAATCTTTTTGAGTTTCTTGTTCACGGGCTAAAGTATGTTTTTCCTGGAACTCTCGGATCAGTCCAACGTGGTATGCCAACCGCCTATTCGGCAAAGCCCGTATCAACGTTTGTCAATGAAACTGGTATCCCAGTTGTCTGGCCTTGGTCAGAAGGAGAAGTAAGGGGAGAGACCTTGGCACCGCTTTATCCGACTTTGCCAATGGCAGCCGCTCAGGATGATGCTCTATATGAGCTCTTGGTTCTTTGTGACACTATACGCATCGGGCGTGCTCGCGAACATAAATTCGCCGTACAGGAACTCAAAAAACGTCTCATCGGATAATTATGACAAATCTTTATTCTCCACTTGAAATTGTCGCCGAAGGATTTCAAGAGCTATTACCTGAGATGGTTTTTGTTGGTGGAGCTAGTGTGATTTTGCACATGAATTCGACGAGTGCCCAGATTCCGCGTCCAACAGAGGATGTTGATTGTGTTGTTGAAATTACGTCACGATTGATGTTCGAGGAACTTCAATCAAATCTTCGTGCTAAGGGCTTTCTTCATGATTTCAGACAGGGTGCTCCTATTTGTCGATGGATTTATCAAAATGTTACAGTAGACGTTATGCCGACAAATTCCGAATTATTGGGGTTTACTAATTCATGGTATGAAGACGGCGTAAGAAATAAAGCGCGCCATATTTTACCGAATGGACGGGAGATATATACCTTTTCGTTGCCATACTTTTTGGCAACAAAGCTCGAAGCATTTTCTTCTCGTGGAGACGCAGATTTGCGATTTGACTCCGATCTAGAAGATATTCTCTTAGTGCTAGATGGCAATAAAGATCCTGTATCTGTTATTAATGAAGCAGGGACGAATGTACGAGAGTTTCTGAGAGGGTCGTTTGCCGATTTATTGGAAAGTTCACTTTTTCATGAGCTGATAGAAGGCACCGTTGCTCAAGAGGGTAAATCGCGTGTGACTCGCTTAAAAGAAATAATCAAAAACATATCCTTGTAGCAATATACTCTGTCCTATGCCGCAGAAGAACTGATTGCCGAACTGGGGTCAGCTTTTTTGTGTGCTGAACTGCATAATCCCGAAAGCTTCGGCACCCCATTCCTGTTTACTTCGGCAGGCATTCCTGTAGCTTCGGCACCTGGCTAGCCTCCTTATAATGAGACCACTGGATATGTCAGGGTGATAGCCAATCCAGAGGAGGAGAGATCAAGAAGGCTTGCCAAGATATGCAGAATTATTGCATGCACTTTTTGAGCGCCTCAGCAATTTCATGACGTGCAGAAAAGAAGATTGAATTATGCCCCGGAACATCTCTTGTAATTCTTATTGCAGTGCCTGAGCCATGATAGGCAGACATAATCTTTTCAGTATGATACGGACGGACAATTCGGTCTCGTTCTCCATGTGCGGTTATCAAATGGGCATTCTTTAATTTGCCCACGTAATCTATTGTCGGAAGTCTGTACTTAAGCAGTGGGGCAAAGATGCCCATCGGAAAGTAATCGACAACTGCTTGACGTAAATTTGTGAAGGCAGAAACAAGAATTAAAACCTTTGGCTCGTGAAGCGAGGCGATACGGGCAGCAAGTGCGCCGCCAATTGAAATTCCAAGAACAATCATCTGCTCCGGTAGAATGTTTTCTCGTGTGGTGATGTATTTCCAAACTGCATCACTATCGAGTTCCAATCCCCGTTCGCTGGGCCAGCCAGTGCTATTGCCGAAACCGCGATAATCAAATCCGTAACTTATTATTCCTAACGAGGATAACCAAAGCTGGATTGCCAGAAATCCTTTCATCGAGGCGCCGTTGCCGTGAAATATAACAGCAACATAAGGAAGTTCTTCTGTGTCCGCATCGGGACCTATACGCCAAAGTTCAATTGATTTGTTGTCTTCTGTTGAAATGAAAATGCTTTCAGCTTCAAGAGGTTTCGACCGAAAACGCTTAAACGGTTTTGTTACCTGCGAGAAAATGACTCCGGGGAATATGTGAACATCCTGGGTCAGAACAATGAAGAAGTATGAAGCAATAATCGCCAGTAAAGTATCAGGCATAACGCTCACAAGTATCAGATATTAAGAGAACAGAAGAAAACAACCTCGCTTGGGATCATAGCCATTTTAAAGAAATCATTTGTTTGTGTCATTCGAAAAGTAGGATATCACCCACCCCCAGGGTGAATTCTTCCCCCTCGCCGTAAAGCTAGAAAATCCGGTATCCCCGAGCTTCCTCCATTCACTTCGTTCATTTCGTGCAGCTTTCGCCAATGTAATTGGCCGGGCGATACCCCTCCGGCTTTCTCCAGCTTGACTGCTTCACCCCCTGTGAGCTCGCCCACCAAAACCACCCCATTACCACCGCTTGCCGCCGCGGGGCTCGAAAGGAGTTTGCAGGAGCAAATCCTTTTCGATGAACAAAATAATGGAGGTAATTATGAAACTACTTACACAAGACCTGAGAAAGAACATTCCTGTGCTTTATGCACAGGAGCATAATCGGGTGCCGATTGTTTATGCAAAGTTTTTTACACCGTGGAGTAACTGGAGTTGGTACGTTACGGAGTTTGATGGAGAGGATCTTTTCTTTGGCCTAGTTGACGGGTTTGAGAAGGAGCTGGGTTACTTTTCTTTGTCGGAGCTTGAGCAAATTAGCGGACCATTTGGCTTGCAGATTGAAAGAGATATTCACTTTTCATCTCAACCATTAAGCGATCTTTTTCCAGAACTTTATGATGACAAGTTCGAGAATGCAGAACAGGGAGCAGAATAAGATGGATATAATTTGCACCAATTGCGGAGAACCCTGGGACATGGACTATGTCAGGCATGAGGCGAAAGAGGAGTTTTGTCGTCAGGGAGCATTGATTGTTGCGTGCCCATGTTGTCAAGGGAAACAACAACTATTAACCCCGGAACTGCAGGATTATCTTTCAACAGTGCGAACGATCGCAACAATATTGGCTGATGATATGGATGGTTTGGCAGTTACCTTAAAAGATGGAAACTTAATTTAGTTATTTCTGGCAGCAGGAATCTTCCTGCTGCCAACTTTATTTTTATCTCAGGATGTTTCACATTCTGAAAACATCGCCGCGTCCGCGGCGATGTTTTGCCAGACATTTCTGGTAGTTCTGCCTTTATGGACAAGTTGCTATTCAAGTCCTATCCCAGAAAGTATTCCAACAAAAATTCCAAATAGAATTCTCGCTATAGTCCCAAAAAGAACCTAGCCCCCCGTGTTAGATGGTTTGAAAACCAACACTAGGGAGGTCGAATGAAAATTGAAAACAAAGCAAACGATGAAAATCCTGGGCTTGCTGCTGATAGTAAGCTTGAGGTTAGGAAGAGTATCTTAAATGGCAAGCACTATGTGGTGCAGGTCAAATACACGGCACCACAGGCAGCATTTAGCTATATTGATGCTCTGACTCATTTTGGAAATTTTCCATCTCTGGAAAATTTCATTGAAGAAAAGTTTGTCAGCCTGATTGATAACTATTGTTCTGAAGCACGCGCGAGATTAACCGCGGCGGCCAAGGCTGACTTTCTGCCAGCCAAACAGCGTAAACCGCGCACACCTCGAGAATCACCGCCTAAAAAACAACTTTCCCAAACGTAGATCCAAAAGAAAATTTCTTAATGCAAGATAAACCACTTGTAGTTCGGCGGTGCAAACCCCCCTCAATTGTTAGGGAAAAGCGTGTGTGTCGGGGAGCAAGCAGGACACACAATGTGTTTACGTTTTTGCTTGATTCACCTTGCCTCACAAACCGTAACTAGAAACATCCACACAAGAGATACATACATGAAAAAGCAAATTGATTTCAGAACCACCAATGCCCTTAGTGCCTCACCACTAGAAGCCAATTATTCAACCACCGATGATTTTGAAGCTCGCCTCGGAAATGGACGTTCTCGTTCCGGGCGCAGTCTCCTCTCTACCCTGCGTCTGCATCGCAAATCGGCCAGCGCAGCTACTGGAAAAACCGGTAGAGTTAGCAACCGTGGTCGGGGAGGAGTCACCAACCTACGCAGCTACGGTCAGCGGGTTTTGGTAAAAGGGCGTTATTTCAAAACCGAACAAGGTCAGACCTCCACCCATATCCGAGCCCACGTGAGCTACCTGGCACGAAGTGGAGTGGGGCGTGATGGACAGGAAGTAGAGTTTCTGACCACGGCATCATCCCTCAATCGCCAGGGCGCCACCAAGGAAGTGGCGTCCTGGGCAAATGACTCACATCATTTCCGGTTCATTATCTCACCGGAGCGTGGTTTCGACCTGGATCTTGAGGACTACGCACGGTCAGTGATGAAGAGAGTCTCAGAGGACCTCGGCACCAGTCTTCAGTGGATTGTTGCCTGTCACCACAACACGGATAATCCGCACTGCCATGTCTTGCTTCGGGGCGTTGACGAAAGCGGTAGGCCACTGATTTTAAGTCGTGACTATGTCAGGCAGGGATTTCGACAGACGGCCGAGCTTGAAGCTACTGTTCGTTTGGGGCGGGTTAGCGAGCTGGAAGTGGCGGATAGGCTTGACCGTAATGTTCAGGAGCTTTGCTCCACGTCGATTGATTGGCGGCTTGAGCGAGAAGAGGAGGAGTCTCCCGAAGGAATAATTCGCATCAGAGCTCCCCATGATAACGCTCGGGAATGGCAGAAGCGTATCTATGTTGCAAGTGTAACGAGGTTGCACTTTCTTCACTCCCGTGGACTGGCAAAGCGAGTTGGCAGTGACGGCTGGAAGTTAAAGCCAGGAATGAGGAATACGTTACGTGAGCTTGGACAAAGGCAGGAGATAGAAAGCCGTTTCGGTGAGAAACTCGTGTCCCTTGGTCTTGAGCAGCCGCTTGAGATTCACAGTGATAGCAATGTCGTGTCTGAACCATTTCTTGGCGAAGTGGTAGGGCGGGGAGTTTTTGACGAATTAAGTGGGAGCTCATTTCTTCTTGTATCTGCTGATGATGGTAATACTCATTACATACCACTTAATGAGGGTTCAGAAGCTGAAGGGTTTTATGTAGCCGAGGGAGCAATTGTTGAAATTGTTCCGGTCATTCCAACTCGGCGGGCAGACAAAGTTATTGCTCGCGAGGCGGAAAAGCAGGGTGTGTTTGACCTGGCAAAATTTCGAGACACGGTAGAATCTGAGTATCGAAGTGGCCAATGGAAGGTGCCAGAGGGGATGTCGCTCGAACGTTACGTGGGGCTATATGAAAAGCGTGCCGAAACATTAGCTGAGCACGATTTCATTACCCGTAAAGGATATGGGCTCTATGAGGTTCCAGCGAACTTGCTCGCCAAGGTGTCGGAACTGGACCAAAAACTTGGCATCACGCCGCTTATCGAGGTTCGTGTAAAATCTCATCACAGTCTATCTTCTCAAGTATCGCGTATGGGTGCCACCTGGCTTGACCAGATGCTTGCCGGGGAGGTGAATGTGCCATCGGGGATGGGGATGTTTAGCCGGGCCGTTGAGAACTCACTGGCCGAACGGACTCAAGTGAGAAGTTCGTCAAGTGTCCTTGAGCTTCAGGCTGCGGAAATACGTGAGCTAAGTAAAACACTCTCCCAACGGTATGGCCGCTTTATGCCAATGAACAGGGCCGGACAAGAAACCTATAGTTTGGTGGGCTATGAGCTGTTAAGCGATGGCTACTACATGGTGCTATCGAAAGAGAACAAGGCGGAATTCTCGCTTCGCAAAGTTCCTGGACTTGAGGGACGATTCGAAGACGGCTCGAAGCTCCTATTAAAGACTTCCATTCACAGGGGTACCGGGCGAGCAGTCTCTAGAGCCGAGCTTGTTAAGGATACAGACTTCGACCGCAGGAGGCAGTCATGAATAGATTAAATCGAATACTTGTCGGAACACTTGTTATGCTGGCAAGTGTATTTCTGTCGTCTGCCTATGCCAACTATCATCTGGAGCAAAGCATAGAAGCATCGTGCTTTGATATCAAAGATGACTCCCTGAGTAGCCTAATACCACTGGTTAAGTTCTATAGAACAAAGCAGGTCTGTGAGGAATTTTATCCTGAAGAACTCTCCCAGGCATTTCTTCGGATATTTGTAGGCACCCTTATCGGATCAATCGCTTGTATTGGGGTTGGCCTGACTCGAAGGCGTGAGCAAAAGAATAACGAAGTGTTTGGCAGTGCCGCGTGGGTGAAGGTAAACGAAATAAAAAACCTTGGCTTACTTGGTAAAGGGGTTTTCCTCGGGAAGCTTGTTGATGGCAGGTTTCTTCGGCACGACGGTCCGGAGCATTGCGCCGTTATTGCACCGACCAGAACCGGAAACAATTATTCCCATCGTTAACGCAAAATCTGCCGAGATCGAACAAATTGATCAGACCCTCATTCATGAAGTCGTTGGCGTAGCCATGGCTTTGGACCAATTACGAGAGTCATTGAATTTGGTGGAGACTCACCTAAATAGCCGTGAGTTCGCAAAAGCTTCACACGTAGGTTATCAGGAGGTCGCGCATAATTTTGTTTTCTTGCAAAGGACATTGGCAGGCATTCAATCGGCTGCCTTACAAAAGGAAGAGCTGATTTCCAGTGTTGCGTATGAAGTTATGGCGGCTTACGAAGATGTTGCGCCTTATGTGGAAGAGAGAATGGAGTCGGCACGGCCAAAGCTTGAATCAAGCTAGCGTAATATTCACGGGCCTTTTATCGGGACTAAGTAGTCACGTGATGCCGGATTGGGTAGCATTAAATCCCGGACAGAAGCTCCTATAGTTTGCTAACGCCCCAAAATCATTAAGCCTTTTCCGGTCAGGAAAGGTGGGTGAAAATTGAACGTCTCTCAAAATAATTGATATAAAGAAAAAGCTGTGCAAGGCGGTAAAATAATAGTAGGATTAAGTAGTATTTAATCTTACTTTAGAGGGTTGTTATGGCTATGGTGAAAAAAAGTATTACCGTTACAGACCAACAAGAGAAGTGGATACAATCGCAAATGGCTACAGGAGCCTATGGTACTGATAGCGAACTGATCCGCGAAGCATTGCGCGAGAAACAAAATCGCACCGATGAAATCGAATATATTCGCGCACGACTCATCGCATCCGAACAAAGCGGATTCACCAAACTATCCCCCAATGAGATTCTAGAAAAATCTAAGGAAGAATTGCGGAAAAATGGGGATTTATAGACTGACTGAAGATGCTCAAGCCGATCTGATCCGAATACACCAGCACGGTGTTAGAATGTATGGTGAAGCCCAAGCTGATAAATATTATTTCGCATTCTTTACTCGCTTCGAACAAATTGCAGATCAACCATATTTATATCAAGCAGTTGATGAGATTCGAAAGGGCTATAGGAAAGACGTGTAGCCTTGCGCCAGTCTCGATAACGATGGCAAAAACGGGAATACGACAAGCCATCTCGGTGGTCTCGTATGTACTCCTCCCAGAGTAGTTGTAAGGTCACGCCACGTTTCGTCAGTTCCCGGCTGATATGACTATAATCCGGTTCGGGAACCGATGTCGTACGCCCTCGCTTCTTATCGAGCAGTTCCAGGACTTCGTCATCGCTGAAATTTGAAAAATCCTCCTTTAACAATCCACGCATCGATGCCCGGCTGATGTAATCCTGGACTGTGGACCTTGAAACGTTGACGCTTCTCGATATCTGACTCTGACTTAAATTCATGCCGTGAAGGCGTAGGATTTCCTTGACTTTGACCATACCCAATACCTCGGTTCTTCGACTCTTGCGCATAATGATTCCTCCTGCCGTTTAGTGACTTTTAGGAGGAGGTTATGCCAAGCTTTTTCTTATGTTTAAACTGTGTGTATTGGGGTGCCGAAGCTACAGGAATGCCTGCCGAAGAAAACGAGAATCAACTGCCGAAGTAAACAGGAATCAGGTGCCGAAGTGGCAGGAATGCGCAAGACATTGTTATCACGCTTAAACAGCGCGTCATCTCTTTCGTCATTGTCTACGCTCAGCACCACCTGGAGCGCACAAACGAGCTACGACTGCCTTGCCGTAGACATCGCCTCAAGCTTTTTGAACCCGCCCTGTTTAAGCAGGAAAGACGCGCATACATGCGCGTCGTACTAGGTTCTTTGTTGTAGTTGCGCTAACCGCTTATCCTTATTTTTATATAGTGGTTGCGCAGCTGCTTGAGTTTCTACTTGAGATCCACTCCCACACTTCTGCCTTTGAAACCCCTTGCTGACCAAGCAAGGCACCGGTGGCTAAACCGGCCGCAAAAGTGCTTCCCGGATTAGTTGTATGTATTGCTCAAAGAGTCACGTCGCTAGGGGCATTGCCCCGGGCTTTCATCGTATGTCCACGGCTCCCGCCCTGGCATAGTTTCCTCGATTCCATGGGAATCGAGATTTCAGCAAGTCGAACCTAGAAGCGCTCGCTTATCCGCCGATGAAAGTTTTTCGCGGTTCGGTACCGTCTCTCTTTGAACTGACTGGCAAGCCCTTACGGGCCTTTCATAGTTGAGCTATTCGCAGCCTCGCGTTTAACGAGGTCTCCGAGCCGGTCAAGGCTCGGTCGCAGTTGTCACCAACAGCGAACTCCCCACGCCAGCCAGGTTGAACGAACCAGATTTTCATCTGGCCCATGATCCCCCTGGACGGGATTTGCACCTGCTTTACATACAACGGCCTGAAACTTTCGCTTCAGGTCTGTCTCCGTCGCCCAGGTCAAAGACCGTCTGAACAAGCCCGGCTAAGTATCGGATCGAACGTCGGGATTACTCTCAAAAACTGTTTGAGGATTAGGCCGACGAGCCTCCGTCGAACTGGACAAGCGCGTCTCCACGCATCCAGCTCTACGCGCACGGCACATTGTGGGTAGCGACTCCCACACCCTTAGACTGGATGGTTAGGCCAGTTTTACCGGGTATGCCGCAGCGTCATAACAACGTCAGTCACGTTTTCCGTACGCGGTGACAGCAAAATCTATAGCGTACCGATGGCGCGAATTTGAGAAAAAAATGCTGTGGTAGAGTGGCGAATCAGCAAACATTAAGGAAGTTTGCGAAATAAAAAGATAAATTATTCATACGATATAAATCATTTATATCAATTTCAGATCGAAATTTCTTCAGCCCGCGCATCGCTTGCGCTCATGCGCTCCGAATCAAGGTAAACACGGACAAGTTCCGCTTCCCCACAAGCCCCAAAAACGACGCCAACAGCCGCCCTACGGTCGGCTTGATGTTGTCATCGATTTTGCAGAGCGCCGCGCCGCCTAGCGGTCTTTTCCGGTTTGTCTTTTCTCATTTTTCTTCCTTTCCCCTCCAACCGCGAGCGAGAGGGGAAAGGGAAGAAAAATTGCTTTACCCCTGAAGATTCAATCAGAAGACACAGGTGAGATGTGAACACTATCGTTAGCGATGAACTACAAACGTATGTCAGAGAAGTCATCATCAATTATCGCGGGCCGAAAAGAAAAGCGCCGCCGATTACCAATCCCCATGCCGTTAGCGAATTTTTACGTCATTGTCGGGTGGACAATGCGCGGGAACATTTCATCGTGATTTTTCTCAATCACGCCAAATCTATTATCGGCTACTCGGTGGCTGGTATTGGCACACAGAACAGCTGTTCTGTGAATCCAGCCGAGCTTTATCAGAAAGCGGTCCTACTGGGCGCAGGCAGTATCATCATTGCCCACAATCACCCAAGTGGTGGGTTAGAACCCAGTCAGGCGGATATTGCCGTTACCAAGCAGATTAAGGCCGCAGGCGAGCTATTGGGCATTCCATTGTTAGACCACATCATTTTCACTGAAGAGTGTTTTGTGTCTTTTCAAGAGAAGGGATTACTCAGCGTGTGTTGATGCCTTGCTCAAACACCATGGGCGCTTTTGCGCCCTGCATAGTTGCCACGAAAACGGACACGGCATTGGCCGTGGCTGGTTATCGCCCCTCGGGCGCGAGGGTTATTGAAGATGTTCGATTTTTTCGGCTAGCCACATTTTGATAAGCGCTTGTCTGGATACGCCTAATCTGTGCGCTTGATGGTCAAGAGACTCGATCATCCATGCAGGAAAGTCGACGTTGACGCGCTTCAACTGGAAGCCGGGGCGATTGGCGTGAGCGAGATCGAGTTGTTCGGTAATGTCTTCGCCTTCGTCAAATTTTTTATCGAAGTCAGATGCTTTCATAAATTGCTATTTCCTCGTTTCTGGATCTTCTTACCGAAATCAGGCGAATGTTGCCCTGCCGATAAGTTGCCACCGCAGACCAATGTTTATTCTCAATCATGCCAACAATAAGCACGCGCGGCTCATCACTGGTTTTGGCCGGGATTTCAATGCGCTCCGGGTCGTTCCATAGCAATTGGGCTTCATCGAAATCAATGCCGTGCTTAGCTTTGTTCGCCATGCTTTTATTTTGGTCATATTCGAACATCATTCTCCCTGTATGGCATGAAAGGTATAATAATGCAACCATTTTTATACCATAACGATGTATGGCGGTAAGTGAATTCTCACAGATTATGTGAATAAGTCTGTTGCTATGTTCTGCGGTCAATGAATAAACCGCTAATAATCATACTGATTTTTTAAATTGACTAGAAATTAGTCAACTAGGCACCGCCCCACGCATTCCCGTTCCGGGAAATGCTCCCCACGGTATTTCCGCGCTGCGGAAAATACCTCCCATCGGAATTCCCCTAGGGATATTCCTCCCCACGGACTGGCTTCGCCAGGCATAGTTTTCCGGAAATTTTGGGGGCCGAGCGAAGCCGGGAAAGAAACACGCAAACCCGAAGCCGATATCGAATATGACTATCCGCATGAAAAGCGATGGGATGTTCTCAGGCGTGACGATTTGCCTGACGGCGACGATATCGGCCTCGATTACCGCTTATCGCCGGAGAAAGCTCGCGATAGTCGGCATTATGTCGTGTTCTTACTGGTATTCGGCGCGAGCGCTACACTGGGAATCATTTTTATCGCGCATCTCTTTGGCAAGGTATTCGCGCATCAGATCACTTTGGTCTTGGTCCTGTTAGTGGGGGTTTTTACTGCACTAAGGAAAATATTAGCCCGGGAAAAATGGCCCGTGATTCTGTTTTATGGGTTTAGATGGCCGGTGGTTTGGTTAGTGGTCACCGTGTCCGGATTATTGTCACCCAAAATATTGCTCATCATTGGCGTAGCCGCCTGTGTCTGGCTTGCCGATGCGATAGCGACTCATCATGTCCTGTGGCTCAACGCGGATCCGAATCTGGGCCAGGAAACCAGAACAACCATCAAGACCGCGTGGCATCAGCGCTGGCGGAGCTGGGGGCTTCGTTTGGCCGCTGTATCGTTGTTGGTCTACTCAGCACTGCTGCTGATGGCCGGTAGTCAGATTATTTCAGGCGTTACCAGCTTATTAGCGGTGACGACTCTATTTGCCGCCGTTTCGACGGTGATACTGCTGAAGCAAGCCGGTTCCTTTGACCCAATCCGATTGTTTCTTGATGCCATGGTCAATTGGCTAACCTATGGCCGATTTGGTACCGACAGTCCCGGGGTGTGGCAAAGCCCAAGGGGAGAGTGGGGGGCCAGAATAGGGGCAACGCTTTGCGCTTATATATTAGTGGCGTCTGCGATCCTACCGTTTGCCTCTTACTTTCCAGTGGTTTTGGTCGAGGGCGACAAGTCGCCATGGGTCAAGGTGTATGCAGAGAGTAGGGGGCATAAGTTTTCGGCGTCCAGTTTATTAGGCCGCTGGAATGAGTATCGAGTGCCGGATTTTCGAGACATTGTTTTGCATCGGTTAAGCCACGCGGACAGTGTTTATTTGCGGAAATTAAAAAACGAAGACGCGCGGACTGCTTATCTTCATAAGCAACAGCTAGCCGATTATCTGAGTTCTAGCCCGGGAGCCTGGTTGAGTGTCATGCTTGACGGCGTTTTTATGGGCGAGGCCCAATTTTATTGGGCGGCATTACTGGCGTTTTTGGGATGTTTGGTTTTTCCGCTCATCGTCTCGATGCTAATGCTGTTTGTGGTGTCCGGCGCGCTATTGGAACGCTTTGCGCGAGAGATCGAACGCAGAATGCCCGTTAGGCGGAATAATTGGGAAGGGTATATCAAGCGTTTGCAAACCAGTCCCAATGCGTTGGCCAGGCAACATCTCTGGTTGGGGAACCATGCGACGGAAGACTATCCCATTCTGATCCATCAGGATGTATTGTGCGAACACGCGCATATTCTCGGCGATAGTGGCAGTGGTAAGAGCGCGTTAGCCGTAGCCCCGATTTTTACACAGTTGATTCG
>JAQTWB010000148.1 GCA_028689495.1 bacterium
CGACAAAGTCCCGCCCATATCCGACAGGCCAGTTCATCGGCGAAGAATCAATGCCAAGCACGTCTTCGATTTCAGACAGAAGATCAAAGGCGTCGTTACTGGGCATGTCGAGTTTGTTGACGAATGTCAGAATTGGAATCTGCTGCATGCGGCACACGGCAAACAGCTTGCGTGTTTGTGCCTCGACGCCTTTTCCGGCATCAATAACCATAATGGCACTGTCCGCTGCGGTCAGTGTGCGATAGGTGTCTTCGGAGAAGTCCTGGTGGCCTGGAGTGTCGAGCACGTTAATGACTCGACCTTTGTAGCCAAACTGCATTGCCGAGGCGGTAATTGATATTCCGCGGTCCGCTTCCATGGCCATCCAGTCGGAACGGGCACCTTGACGACCTTTTCGTCCGCGCACCATTCCGGCGGTGCGAATCATTCCGGAATAAAGCAGCAACTTCTCTGTGAGGGTAGTTTTACCGGCGTCAGGGTGACTGATTATTGCAAAGGTGCGGCGCAGTGCAGCTTCGCTGCTGACGTGGGCATTTATTGTATTTGACATCAGTTATACCGTTTCAAAACATGAAGAGTGACAGTTTGCTGCGGATGTCTGGCGTATTATTGCCTCAAGGTCAAGCGATGGTCATTTTTGCTTAACCCGGAAATTGCACGTAAGTTCACGCCTGAATCCGGCTTAGCGTCGCAGTTTGCTTTTGATGGCGCTACCGGCTGTAGTTGGGCTGGCGCAGGTGTTGGCTGAATAGCTTTTGGTTCCACCACCGAGAGCACTGCCTTTGGAGAGAGTGGAAGTTGCTCCACCTCCACCAGAATCATTGGTTGAATAGCTTTTTCCGCCGCGCAGACCGCGATTTGTGGCTGAGCCTTTTTTCCCATCACCGCCCCTGATTCTTGAGCGGTCATATTGGTTGTAATCTATATCGCCCTGAACGCTATATTGTAGATCGGCGCGGACATGGTCGGTTTCTCCCCGGCCCAGACGGTCTGGATCTTCAAGCTCACGCATCATCTGGGTGACAATTTTTCTCCGACGTTTTTTTTCCTCTTGTTTTTCTTTGCGCTTGGCCTCAGCTTTTTTTCGCATTTCCTGACGGCGCAGCTCTGCCTTCATTGGAGATTCGTTGGGGTTTCTGCTGCCAAAAAAATCTTTGAACAAGTCTTTGAGCATTTGAAAATCCCCGATGAGTAGTCTAATGGCTGAAGTTTCAGATCCTTATGTGGATGTTATGCGATATTCTACCTTGATGTTGATGTAATTTTTCTAAGGAAGGCAAGTAGTTGAAAGTAATAAATATTCACTCTGATGGAGGTGTTTTGCCAGTTGGTCGGGGAGACTGGTCGGCAGGGGCGGCGATTGTCATTCCCGGGGGGCGGGAGCGCAGGTTCAAAATAGCGACTTTGCTGCCGTCTGGCAGCAGTGCTCAAGCTGAGCTTGCTGCGGCTTTGCTTGGGTTTGCTGTTTTACATGCACAGTATCCTGTGGATGGGCAGATTGCCGAGCCTCTCTCCGAAATTCGCTATCGCTGGAGTTTTGACTTTGCTTCACTGCAGGTTCACGCAACCAGGAGGGAGGACAGGTTCTGCTCCGGAAGCCTGACCGAAGCGTATTCATTTATTTTGCGTGAGTTGGCCGTCCCGGTTCCGCTGGAATTTTTACATGTTCAGAGTCATTCCGGGGTGCGACTCAATGAGGCCTGTGATCGCGCATGTCGCTGGGTGCTGCATGACGGTGAGAAACTTCTGCGGCGATATGGTGCGGGAATGGTTGGCAGAAATGCTGTGCTCGCCCCAGAGGACGCCTGGCTCCTATGTGATCTTCGTCCAATTTTCCAACAGGTGTCGACGCTGGATACCGAACAGGCTCTTCGGAGTTGGTGGGTTGATTTTGTCGCTTTTTTGAGGGAGTTTACAAGCGCCTGTTGTTAACGACACGGTATAATCATTCCTTACTTTCGGAGCATATTCATGTCTAATCAGCTCAATCGCTATAGTAGTCGTATTACGCAGCCACGTTCACAAGGCGCCAGTCAGGCGATGCTCTATGGGACGGGTATGACGGAGGATGACATGAACAAGCCTCAGGTCGGTATCGCAAGCTGCTGGTATGAAGGTAACACCTGCAATATGCATTTGTTGGATCTTGCCGCCAAGGTGAAGGAGGGGGTGACAGCTGCCGGTCTTGTCGGAATGCGCTTTAATACGATTGGTGTCAGTGACGGGATATCGATGGGCACTGATGGCATGAGCTACTCGCTGCAGTCGCGCGATATAATCGCTGACTCGATTGAAACTGTGATGTGTGCCCAGTGGTATGACGCCAATATTTCGCTTCCCGGTTGCGACAAAAATATGCCAGGAGCGCTGATTGCCATGGGGCGTGTTAATCGACCATCGTTGATGGTTTACGGGGGCACGATTAAACCGGGCTGCAACAAGGACAAGACCCTGGATGTTGTATCAGCATTTCAAAGTTATGGAGAATATCTTTCCGGAGCAATTTCTGACGAAGAACGAAAGGCCATTGTCAAGAAATCCTGTCCTGGAGCCGGTGCTTGCGGTGGAATGTATACGGCAAATACCATGGCTGTGGCTATTGAAGCTTTGGGGATGTCGTTGCCTTACAGTTCTTCCACACCGGCTGAGGATGACGGTAAATATCAAGAGTGTTTTCAGTCAGGCGCGGCTATTCGGCGTCTGCTGGAGCTTGATTTGAAGCCGAAAGATATAATGACCCGTGCCGCATTTGAGAACGCTCTTGTGACGATTATGGCGCTTGGTGGTTCAACAAACGCTGTCTTGCATTTAATCGCTATGTCTCGCGCTGTTGATGTTCGTTTGAGTCTTGACGATGTGCAGTCTGTCAGCAACCGGGTGCCTCTTCTGGCTGATTTAAAACCAAGCGGAAAATTCGTCATGGAGGATATTCACAAGATTGGCGGAACTCCTGCTGTGATTAAAATGCTTCTGAAAGCAGGTTTTATTGATGGCAGTCAGAAAACGGTGACCGGTGAGACAATCGCTGCCAATCTTGCTGGAGTACCGGAGCTTAAGGAACATCAGGAAGTGATTCACTCACTCTCGGAGCCGATTCAGGCAAGAGGTCATTTGCAGATATTGCGGGGAAATCTTGCACCGGAAGGTTCGGTTGCCAAGATCACCGGTAAGGAAGGGCTCAAATTTAGTGGGCCGGCGAAGGTCTTTGACTCGGAAGAGGATATGTTACACGCCCTCGAAGCCAAGGATATCGGCAAAGGCGATGTGGTGGTTATTCGCTATGAAGGACCAAAGGGTGGACCAGGTATGCCGGAGATGCTGACACCGACTTCGGCGATTATGGGGGCTGGCCTTGGTAGTGATGTCGCCCTGATTACTGATGGCAGATTTTCTGGGGGCTCTCACGGATTTATTATCGGACATGTGACGCCAGAAGCTCAGGAAGGTGGTCCGATTGCCCTGGTTCGCAACGGAGATCTGATATCGATTGATGCGGAGAATAACTCCATTGATGTCGCTTTGAGTGCTGAAGAGTTGCAGCATCGCCAGAGTTCCTGGGTAATGCCTCCATACAAGGCAACGCGGGGGACGCTGTTCAAGTATATCAAGAACGTCAAGTCCGCCAGCGAAGGCTGCGTTACCGACGAATAAGTGTTTTCTTCCGAGTTTTGTATTGTTGCTTCAGGCTTCATGACCTTCCTGGATCTAAGGTCTGGGGGATCGTATTCAGGTGAGTGAACATCAATGATTTGAGCGGGATAGCGAATTTATCGCTGTCCCGCACATTGCACCTAACTGCACGGTCTCACTGAAGTTTTTTATCGCTCTCCACCATGTTTTCCTGACATCTCGCTCAGGGCATTTGCACACATTTATTGAATCTCTGCATCTTAGTTAAGTCGGTTATGGCGCTTATCATTTCACCGCTGAAATCTGCGTTTTGGTTATATCCGCGTAATTGCCATGATAACTATTCATTGGAGGCAAGATGTCATCACAGGACAAATCACTTACTGGTGTGGCCAGAACATTTGGTGAACATGAGTTGATTGTCAGCAAGACAGATCTGCATGGGAAAATTACCTATGCCAATGATGTGTTCCTGAGAGTGGCGCAATATACCGAGGAGGAATTACTTGGTTCTCCGCACAGTATCGTCCGTCATCCTCATATGCCGCGCTGCGTTTACAAGTTGCTCTGGGATACTATCCAGGGAGGCAATGAAATCTTTGCTTATGTAGTTAATCGAAGCAAACTTGGCGACCACTATTGGGTTCTAGCCCATGTCACTCCATCTTTTGACATTGGTGGCAACATTATCAGTTATCATTCAAGCCGGCGAAAACCCGATCCGGGGGCTTGTCAGCGGATAGAAGAGATTTACCGTTCGTTGCTGGATATCGAGTCAAGGGCTGCGGATAAAGCTACCGGTATGGCCCGATCAACTGAGGCCCTGGTGAAGTTTCTTAACGAGCGGGGAGTGAGTTACGAAGAATTTGTTTTTACTGTTTAGCGCATAGGTTGATTATGGAAACAAGTAATACTACTGGCTCGACACAAAATGTTGAGAGTTGCCGAGAGTGGGCGAAGAAGGTCACCGATATTTGTAATTCAGCGGCACGGGGTGATTTTGAGCAAAGGTTGATTAATCTTCCTGATGAAGAAGAGTTTTTGCAGATGGCGCAAGCCGTCAATCGTTTGCTCGACGTCGTCGATGCATTTATCCGCGAAACTGGCGCTTCGCTCTCCTATGCCAGCAAGGACAAGTTTTTTCGTCTATTGCTTGAAAGGGGGATGCAGGGTGCATTTGGTCAGGCCGCCCGTCTTATTAACAGCGGCACGCGTGACATGAAAGCTCAGTCGGAGAAGATTAAGGAAAGCGAGAGACTGAAGTATGCATTGGCGGACCAGTTTGAAGCTTCGGTTCAGGAGGTAGCTTCAGCAGTGGCCGCAGCCGCAGTCGAGATGCGCAGCACGGTCGATTCTCTGCGTGATGTGTCAAATATCACAACGCAGAAGACCGAGGCGGTTTACTCACAGGCAAATGAGACTTCTCAAAGTGTGCAGATTGTCGCATCGGCGGCGGAACAGTTGTCGAGCAGTGTTGGTGAAATAGGTAAGCAGGTGGGTACGAGTGTTGCGATCGCCACGGCGGCAATGGCTCAGGTAGAGCGGGCCAATGGATTGATTGGAGGGTTGATGCAGGCAAGTGAAAAGATAGGGGAAGTTCTTCGTCTTATCTCTTCTATTGCTGACCGAACAAACCTTCTTGCCCTTAATGCGACAATTGAAGCCGCGCGAGCCGGAGAGGCTGGGAAGGGTTTTGCGGTGGTTGCTTCGGAAGTTAAGGAGCTGGCGCGTCAGACCGCAGCCGCAACAGGTGGTGTTTCTGAGCAGGTTAAAGCGATCCAGGAAGCGACGAAAGATTCAGCTAATTCAATGAAGGAAGTTGGTACAACGATCAGCAAAATGAATGAAATATCGGCGGTGATCAAAACTGCTATTCAGGAACAGCAACTGGCAACGCAAGAGATTGCCCGGAATGCTTCGAGCTCCGCTCAGG
>JAQTWB010000038.1 GCA_028689495.1 bacterium
GACTTAAACAGGCGCCTGCTGGATTCCGCCTCTTCTACAACTCTCTTTACTTCATCAATCGCTGCGCGATGGGTTCCGATACTCAAACTCTCCATCTCCAACAAAGCAGCAACAATTCCATCGATATCGTTAACTCGTGAAGATTCACCTATGAGCAAAGCCATCTGGGAAAGATCATGCAGCGCGTTAAGAGCGTCCTGATAGTCACCCTGACCAAGTAGATGCCCATGCATAACATCGGCAATGGCCCCACTGGCCAGCATCAGCTTATTCTGCACCAAATGTGAGTATTTTGAGAGGGCAACGGTGTATGCATCACTTAAATCATTCACTGTCACTATCCCCTCCCAACATAATCCGAGCCTGATTATATTTATTTAACAGTTCAACAAAGGCATCTTTACTACTGCCTGCCGCATCGGGATGAAGCCTTCTCGCCAAACTGTAATATCTCTTTTTCAGCATATCCGGAGTAGCGTCTGCGGCAAGATCGAAATACGCAAGAAGCTCATCACGCGCTTCAGCACCTATCGTTTTATCTTTCGTGCTGAATAAAAGTCGTCTGTGATTCATTCTTCCTGCGATCCTGGCACGAGCGCCAAACAAGACAAAGAATAAAACAAATCCGCCAAGGATGTATTTAACATAACTCCATGACGGCCAGGCCGTTAAAACTACAGCTCGAACATCGGCATCACCACCAACTTCACCTTCCATCCCCGAAATTTCGACAATCGGATACAGACTACGATAAGAAAGCTTTTCTTCCCGGCTCAACCCGGAAAGGAATAAATCAAGTTCTGCCCTGCTCTGCTGTTCGAAAACATCATAAAGCTGTCTCCTCTGCCCAACTTCCAAGCTGGAACCAACGGACAGCAACTGCCGAATTGTATCCTGCGATACCGTAACATTAGCAAGAGCCGCAATCAGTTGGGGAAAGGACCGATTGACAATCCTCGCCGCGTCAAATTCAATCATCTGCCTACCCTGAGCATCCCCTAACAGAATCTCCCCACATTTAGTTGTCACTTTGAGCTCAATTTTCGAAGAAACAAAACAAGAATAAGCTAATGTTACGGGCAAAACATTGTCGTCAGCCAAAACATAACGCTCAAAAATTTCCAGACAGGGGACTTTATTCCAGATTGCAGACTCAAACACCTCACAGCGTTGACGGTCTATCTGTCTGCAAAAAAAACAAGGTATTGTGTTATCAAAGACGGTTATATTCTCACTTACGGGTGGGGCCTCAGCAAGACAAACGGATCTGACTGGGATAACGACAGTAAAAAGTAACACCGCAAAACAGCAAACCGACCGACCGGCAGCCCTGCTGTTAGGCTTACGGGCGGTTTTCGGGATAGCAATAATTACTGCTCGCACGTTAATTTCCCCGATCCAGAACACCTTAATCTCGAGCAGTATATTTGGAGCTGCGGAGCATCGACCAGATAACCAATATAGTCGTCTAAATATGTCGGCGCCCATAGGCGCCGGACAACTAAAAGATAAAAAGAATCCAAACCGAGCATGTCGTTCATTGGAACTTTTACTCCCATTGAAGCAAGTCAAATTCGGGAAATTTAAAGTCTAACGACAATATACCGTTTCAAAAAATGGTCTTAACTATTAGTTAAAAAATCAAAGCCCTCCAGAGAACCATCCCCTTCGGATCTCGATAATTCTTTCGTAAGCGCTCTTTGCATCCATGTATTCTTTTTCAATCTGGTTACGATTGGGCAGTTCGCTTATCTTATCCGGATGACACATCTTTGATATTTCACGAAATCGTTTCTTGATTTCATGCCCCGATGCCAGGTCCTCCAACCCAAGACGAGCCAAAAGACGAGAGTACTCATCATGTTCATCTTCAGACAAAGCTCGAGAAATTTTTGGCATACGAAAAATATAGTAGCGATAAATAATCACCGCCGAAGATATAATGATAATCGCCAGACAGACCGTCAAAGAAAAAGGCAGAAGCGGACCATAAAAACCGCGATACAACAACTCCAGTCTTTGAGAAATGCTTAAAGCCCCTAGATGCTCAAGCTCCACTATCCGTGACTGGGCAGCCTCTATCATCTCTGATGTGCCCGCGTAATAGGCGAAATCATAGCGAAGCTGGTTATTGCGAGAATCAGGATCCGGACGGCGTTCAATCAACCAGCGAAAAGCCTGAACGGCGTTCACACTGTCCCCGGCTTTAACCAGACGCAGACAATCTCGCGCCAGAATATCTCTTACCTGACCTCGAATATTCTCCCTGCCTCGCTCAAAACGAAAAACAAATTCAGCTATTTCAGGTTCAGAAAACGGCCAGCTATGAACATCGCCTCCACTGACCAAAAATCCGGCCAAAGCATTACGGGCGACTTCGGCAACCCGAATATCGTCGTCATCTCCATCAACAAGTGAAAGATACCTGAGCGCTTCGCTATTATCACCGTTAGCAATAGAACGTCGGCCCTTGGTAACTGCCGTTACCGTCAAAAGACTATCCAGGACACGTCCTCTCTCGTCCTGAGAAACCTTCGACCTTAACTCTCGCAACTCAGCGATTGTGCCATTTTCCGCTACACGACGACTGAATTTATAAAAATCTATCAAGGCCCGGACTCTCTCAACATGCTCGCTACGGCCATTAAGAAAAAACGCGGAAAGTGTCTCAAGCTTTTCAAGTTGCTCTACAGTGAGATAATATTCACTCGACTCGGCAATCTGCGCGAACACTGCGTGATATAGCGCATCATCCATGCCCTTAATCGGCCTTAACCCGAAAAGGACCTCCGAAGGAGGTAACGCAACATCGTTATCCGCCAAAGACAAAAGGGCTATCGCCCCACTGTTATTACTCAGCGCACCTCGCTGAATCTTTTCCAACACTTCAAAGTATGAACGACGATCGACGATTGTCTGCCCCTGAGACAAAACGGGAAAAGCAAAAAAGAAATAAAACAACACGGATAAACAAACGGATAAACGGCGCAAGGCGCAACCTCCTGATTCACATCGATTGAATGAAGGAAAATTTAATTTTAGATATATGAATCTTTGATTCATTACTTATTTTTCAATTCAATCAATATCGGTTATCTAGCCCAAAATCTTATGACTTTGGGCATTTACGAGCGCCAAAGCTCCAACTCCGATGTTCAATTCGGGCGCTGAAGAGGGACTTGAGCAGGGACTAACAAAATACCAGCACCTCACATCTATAAAACTACCGACTCTCACCACTTTCAGATTCCGCCACGATTCCGTATACAGGTATTATCACTTCTTTCTGTGAAGATTCCTGATGATCTGTTTTTACGACAACCTGCTCTTTGAGGCTACCACGAAAATCAGGGTTAACGAGAATCTTAATCAGATATTCCTTTCCTTTCTGCAGAGGAACAACACTAACTGACAAATTGATGGAACTGCTTTCCGCTGAAAGCACATGAACCGGCTCTGGACTCCGATTGATAACTCTAGCCTCAGCTTGAAAACCACCCGTTGGTTCTTGCGAAATATTGACCAGACCAAAAGAAATATCCTGCGGCTCAGCAACCAGGTCTCCCTCGATTCGTGCAAAAACAGGAATTGTCAGCACCGGATATTCATTGCTTGTAGTCTTTACAACAATACGGTGTCGAAACATGCCAACTGGCACTTTATTACTCAGCGCAACAGTACCGTGGTAAATCCCATTATCATCGGCAACAATCGGCATTTTAACTTTTAGATACTCAGACTTACTCTCTACTTCCAGAATCTTTAACTCGGAGCTGGAAGTAGACACAGAGAAAGACTTTTCATTCTCGGTCCCCCCCCTGACACTGCCAAAATATATACGTGACGGATTGACCTCAACCTCCCGGACTACCACCCCCTGGACGGTCAGAACATAAGATGGTCGCCGTGGATCGTTGGAATAAACACGAACTGACTTAACTTTATTCCCCCAAAATCCGGAGGAATCAAACGTCACATCTATTCTGCCCTTTTCCCCTGGCTGATACCGGTCATGGGACAATGAAGCGATTGTACAACCGCAAGCGGGAACTACACGTTGAATTACAAGCTCGGCCTCCCCCTCGTTTACAAAGCTGAAGCCATGAACAATGGTTTTCCCTTGAGCAACAGAACCAAAATCATACACCGGTGCAGCAAATTCAAGCCGCGGCAAAGGCTCAGCCAAGACCTTCAAAGCGAAAGGGCCAAAAAAAGTAACGAAGAGCATGCATGAGATAAATGCGACACAACTCGAGATTACGGTGCGCCTTTGTCCGTATCTGCAGACCAACATCCACTCCAAAACGAGACTACTCAGCCACCTCATTTTTGTAATCCTCAATTAACTCGTCAAACAGCTTGGTATGAACCTTCCCACTGGTAAACGATTCCGTATTAAGGACAAAACGATGCAGATCCATATTTGTCGAAATTCCCTCGATAATAAACTCATCGAGAGCAACAAGCAGTTTCCTTATCGCCTCATCCCGCGTATTTCCATAAACAATCAGTTTGGCAATCAAGGAATCGTAGTAAGGCGTCACTGTATAACGATCGTAAAGGGCCGAATCCACGCGCACACCAAAACCACCTGGAGGATGATACCCTGATATTTGCCCTGGACTGGGCATCTGCGTTAAAGGATTTTCAGCATTGATTCGCGCCTCTATCGCATGACCGATAATCTTCACATCCTCTTGGGCAAAAGATACCTCGTAGCCTGCGGCTACCCAAATCTGCTCCTTGACGACATCAACTCGTGTCACCATTTCTGTTACCGGATGCTCAACCTGAAGTCTGGTATTCATCTCGATAAAGTAGAAATCAAGCGTCTTCGAATCGAGAAGAAATTCAATCGTGCCGACGCTGGCATAGCCAATTGCCGAAGCCAGGCGCACAGCACAATCGAGAATAGCAGTCTTCACCTCTTCCGGTATGTTGACCGCCGGACTTTCTTCTATCAGCTTCTGGTAGCGACGTTGAATCGAACAATCACGCTCTCCAAGATGAAGAACATTACCAAAACGGTCGCCGACAATCTGCACCTCGATATGACGAGGTTGTTGGATATATTTTTCAACATAGACATTAGGATCGCCAAAAGCCGCCAATACCTCTCTTTTGGCAGACTCAAAAGAACGAACAAATTCCTCTTCACGTTCAACTATCTTCATTCCTCGTCCACCGCCACCAGCACTAGCCTTAATCAGGACGGGAAAGCCAAGTGTTTTGGCTTGAGCCAATGCCTCACCAGCATCGGTCCCTGCTTTATCGCTACCTGGAATAACAGGAACACCATTCTCTTCAGCAACCTGCCGAGCCAGAGATTTATTTCCCATCATGCGAATATTCTGCACAGTCGGGCCAACGAATACCAATCCGCACTGGTTACACATCTCGGCAAAAGAGGCACTTTCGCTAAGAAAACCATACCCCGGATGCACAGCGTCAGCACCTGTTACAACTGCAGCGGAAACTATTGCCGACTGATTAAGATAAGACTCCGTTGGAGCGGGTGGCCCGATACAGATACTTTCACTGGCGAGCTTTACGTGTAAAGCCTCAGCATCGGCAGTCGAATGAATAGCCACCGTCTTTATCCCCAGCTCATGACAAGCGCGAATAATACGAATTGCAATCTCACCACGATTGGCAATCAACATCTTACGAAAAGGCGGGCGAAAATTATCAAATGTCATAGGTGATTCGCTGTAAAACTATATATACTGGCTCGGGCATAATCTGACATATATTATCGTCAGTTTGTAATCCGTATCGCGGTCATCTTTCCAGGTCGAAAACGGGCCAAAAAAAACTAAGAACTGGGATCGATACGAAAAAGGACTTCACCAAACTCAACCATTTGCCCATCATCAAGACAAGCTTCCTTCACCCGACCACTGCAGCTTGATTCAATTTCGTTCATCACTTTCATCGCTTCAACGATACAAAGCACCTGCCCTTTACGCACAACATCTCCCACCTGAACAAATGGCTCGGCATCAGGGGAAGAACGGCGATAAAAAGTTCCAACCATCGGTGAAGTGACAGCCTTAAATGAATCGTCCTGTGTCTTTGTCGCACGAGGAGCCTCCGCTGGTTGCGGGTAACTGGCCTCAGTAACAGCGGCAACATTCTGAAAACCAGAGGCCGGCACAACAGATGGCCCTTGATACATCATCACCGGAGCGGAAGATGCTCGCGAAAGACGAATAGTTTCCCCCTCTCGTTGAAGTTCAAATTCGGTAACACCACCATCTTTCAACATCTCAACAATTTGCCGTATCTCTTCAATTTTAAGTTTATCGCCCACGACCTTCCTCCTTTAACTGAAATTATTGCACTGACCGCAATCGAACCGTCAAAAGACGGCTCTACATCACTTAGGCACGCTCAATATAATTGCCACTTCGCGTATCAACCCGAATACGGTCACCAACATTGACAAATAACGGCACCTGAAAACTTGCTCCCGTTTGTACCACTGCTGCCTTCGTTGCTCCGGAAACAGTGTCGCCGCGAACCCCCGGCTCACACTCGGTCACATCAAGGACAACCGAGACCGGCAATTCAATTGCCAAAACCCCACCGTTCCAAAGCAGAACTCTCACCTGAGTGTTTTCCACCAGGTAGTTCTTTGCGTCACCAACCATACTCTCGGAGACCTGTATCTGCTCATAGGTCGAGGTGTTCATGAAATGGTAATCTTCATCACTATAGAGGAATTCCATATCGACATCCTCCATGTCCGGACGACCAACTTTTTCACCGGAACGAAAAGTTTTCTCAACTATCGAATTGTTCTTGAGATTACGTAATTTGGTACGAACAAAAGCCCCTCCCTTCCCCGGCTTCACATGCTGAAAATAAACAATTTCATATGGCAGCTCATCCATGAGAATCTTCAGGCCATTCTTAAAATCACTTGTCGCGTACATCTCTCAATTCTCCATTCAATTCATGCAAACAACTCTGGTTCTCGATTTACCCTGTTCGACATACACCAGCTCAGACTTAACTGGCCGTTTTACATTCTCATTGCGGTAATTTCGTTCGGTCGAATATCGACCTGAACACTTAATCGAGCCCCCTACTTCATCTCTCACTCAGGCTTTGGTTGAAACGCGATTTTATACAGTTCAATTTTTCCCGAGCTTTCAAATATCTCCGCTCACTCTCATCATTCACGACAAGAGAAAGCTATTTTCCAACCTTACCAGCATGTGTCGCCTTTTTTTCCTGCTGCCGCCTCGTGCGCCGATTACTACCGACAGGGGAGGTCTCGGCTTCGGTCTCTTCAGCTTCAATAACTGACTGATGCTGGGCCTTCGCCATTTCCTCCAGACGCTTCTGGTCCTCAAGCTCCCGCTGCTGAATCTCCTCAAGTTGAGCCTGAGTAACGATCTCGCTGAGAAAAATCGCTTGGGTCGCCATATGGGAAATCGACTGCATCATCAAGGCATACATCTCAAACGCTTCACGCTGATATTCGTGCAAAGGATTTTTCTGGCCATAACCACGCAATCCGATCCCCTCTTTCAATCGATCCATCTGCGCCAGGTTTTCTTTCCAGAATCTGTCAATACACTGTAGCAGCACCACTCGTTCCAGCTGAGAAAAATTCTCCTCTCCAAAACGCTGACGCCTTTCTTCATAACGTTTTTCCGCAGCCTCTTTGAATATATCAAATACCTGCTGAGCAAAATTCTTGTCCTCTGCCTGCTGCCGCTCTTCCAAATCCTTGGCATCAAGGCCGATACCGAAATCGCGCTCAAACGACTTGAGCATTCCGGCAAAATCCCAGCTGCTCGGCAAGGTCTTTTCATCGACACGAGACAATATCAGCTCTTCTATCACGTCAGCGAACATCCGCCGAACGTTGTCATCAACGGCCTGGCGATTCAAGACATCAGCTCTAAGCTTATAAATCCCCTCGCGCTGCTTGTTCATGACATCGTCGTATTCAAGCAACTGCTTACGGACATCGAAATGATAGCCTTCAACTTTCTTTTGCGCTCGCTCGATAACACCAGCGACCATCGGCCCTTCGATCGCATCCTCTTCCGTCATGCCTACTCGCGCCATGATCGACTGCATGCGGTCGCCGCCAAAGCGCTTCATCAAATCATCTTCAAATGACACGTAAAATCTCGAACTACCGGGATCGCCCTGGCGCCCGGACCGTCCACGAAGCTGATTGTCGATTCGGCGACTTTCGTGCCGTTCTGTCCCCAAAATATGCAACCCACCAGCAGCCATAACTTCTTGCTTTTCATCGGCGCAAATCTTCTGGTAGCGCTTCAGAGCCTCCTGAAACTCCGGAGAATCCGCATCACGAGTTCCAACTTCCTGAGCCGCCAGAAATTCCGGATTTCCGCCAAGAAGAATATCCGTCCCCCGACCTGCCATGTTTGTCGAAATTGTCACAGCCCCTTTACGTCCAGCTTGAGCGACGATCTCAGCTTCCCGCTCATGCTGTTTGGCATTAAGAACATGGTGAGGAATCTTATCTTCCTTGAGCAGCTCACTTAAAACCTCAGACTTGGCAATACTGGCAGTACCGACAAGCACAGGCCGCCCTTTTTCACGCATTTTCTCGATTTCTTTAACCGCGGCGCGAAATTTCCCCTGCTCACTGGCATACACAACATCCGGATAATCCTGTCGCTGCATCGGTCGGTTTGTTGGAACGATGGACACATCCAGGCTATAAATTTTCTTGAATTCAACTGCTTCCGTATCTGCCGTACCAGTCATACCGGAGAGTTTTTCATACATACGGAAATAGTTCTGAAAGGTAACACTGGCGAGAGTCTGGTTCTCTCGCTGAACTTTCACTCCTTCCTTGGCCTCAACCGCCTGATGCAGGCCATCGGACCATCGTCTACCCGCCATCAATCGACCGGTAAATTCATCAACGATTATTACTTCGCCATTACGAACAACGTAATCAAAGTCACGTTTTTGAGCCACATGCGCCCGAAGTGCCTGAGTGACATGGTGAACCCAATCAATATTCTGAGGCTCGTAAAGATTTTCAATCTGCAGAATCTCTTCAATACGTTTAACCCCATCGTCCGTGAACGTAACCTGCTTGGACTTAAGCTCAATCTCATAGTGGTCACCTTCACGGAGCTTGCGAACAAGTTTATCGGCCTGAACATATTTTTCAGTGCTGTCTTCCGCTGGACCGGAAATAATAAGGGGGGTTCTCGCCTCGTCAATCAGAATCGAATCCACTTCATCAACAATGGCAAAATAATGATCCCTTTGCGCAACTTCTGCGGCATCAAGCTTCATATTGTCGCGCAGGTAGTCAAAACCAAACTCGTTATTCTGTCCGTAAGTAATGTCGCACCGGTAAGCGGCAAAACGCGCACGAGCATCCATACCGGAAAGAACAACACCAGTAGTCATGCCAAGGAATGCATAAACCTGCCCCATCCACTCGGCATCACGCCGGGCAAGATAATCGTTGACTGTCACCAGGTGCACACCGCGCCCGACAAGAGCATTGAGATAAACCGGAAGAGTGGCGCACAGCGTCTTACCTTCACCAGTCTTCATTTCAGCAATCCGTCCTTCATTAAGAACAATGCCGCCAAGAAGCTGAACATCAAAATGCCTCATCCCCAGAGTACGCAGCGATGCTTCACGAACAACAGCGAAGGCTTCCGGCAATAGGGAATCAAGCAATTCGCCTTGTTCAAGACGCTCACGAAAAGACACTGTCATCTGCCTGAGTTCAGCATCTGACAATTGCTTAAAACGAGGTTCCAGAGAATTAATCTTCTCTACCAGGGGCTGCATACGGCGCAGCTCTCTCTCATTGCTTGAGCCAAATACCTTTTTTAGAACACCCTGTATCACAATCTTACCTTCATCTTTCTCGATTCAATTCAGAGCCTGCTAAATAACAGGCACTAGATGCTGTCCTGACCAATGACCGGCAAACGACCGGCTCGCGAAAATACCTCCTGCAATTCAGACCCGGCTACAGGTGGACCGCCGGCGATATTCCTCCAGGCGGCGGGGCTTTCCATGCACATATAGACAGGCATGGCCGGAGATACAGACTTCAACTGTTTCCAGACAAAATCAATAACCTTAAATCGCAGTGGCTGAATGTAGCGAAGCTTATTATCTTTTGCCAGAAATTGCTCACCGTATGGCAGATCGCTATGTGGAAATCTCTCGCGCATGATTTCCTGCATTTGCGGAGCGTATCTCAGAGAAGCCACGGAAACCCAAGCTACATTACCAACAGCAATACGGTCAAATATCTTCCGCACTGATGCACTATATTCATCTTCCCAACCAGGGAAATGAACAACCGGATCGAAATGGAATCCCACCCTGTAGCCAGCCTCGACGACCTGGCTGGCTGCTTCAATTCGTTCATCCAGCGATGCCGTGTGCACCTCATCAGTGCGGCAGATGCTTTCCGCATTGACAGACCAGGAAATCACAGTGTGTCCGCGATGTTCGTTTTTTAATCGCAGCAGGTTATCGATATGGTTTGACTTTGTTTTCAACTCAAGAATGGCATTATCTTGCCTGGCGAAAAAAGGAACCAGATCGTAACTGCTGTCTGTTAGATTGTCCCAGACGAGACTATCAACCACCTCTCCGGTGGTAATACGAAAAAGACGGCTTCGATCTGACGAGATACGCTGCTCGACCTCATTCATCATATCGGCAGTATTAACGTATAATTTTAAGGTTGGATTTCGCAGCAGGTAACTCTGAAGGTAACAATAACTGCAATCAAACGGACAACCTTCTCCAGGATTTATGGTCCATAAGTTACAACAGACATGCTGAGATGTGCCTGGGCAAGCCCGCATCCAGCTACCCTGATAACGTGTCAACATCAAGCGTCGCTTCCCGGCGGAAAAACGCTCGCTGTCTCTTGAAAAATCAGTACCGGCAGTCTTTTCGGCAAGAGGATCACTGCCATCAGGGATATAGCGGACATCGACCTCAGGCAAGCGGGTCAGCACCCGGGAAGTCATGCTGTCCTCGCGCGCACTCTCACTTACATAAACAATTTCCGGCAGCCAGACAGGAGAAGACATCGTCGCTCACTAAATTCCTAGCAATAGTTGATAAAGCTGACTCAGCTCCTCACTGCGAGAAAGATCCGCCAGCTTCAGCGCCGCCTTCTCCATCTCCTCAGTGGAGCGAGCGGAAAATTGTATTTTCACACTATCCCCCTCCAGCATTTCCGGCACCTCTACCCTGAAACCATAGCGGGAAGCAATCTGCCGCTGTAGCGACTGCACGTCCTGAAGCAGGCGTGAACGCTCTGGATAACGCAATAATTCGAGCTCTCTCTTGAATCGTCCCTGCCGGTCCTTTCTTCCAGCCGACGCATCCCCCTCCAGCAAAGCAGCTAACTGAGGCTGCCTGACAATATCCCCCAACGACAAGCGATCGCGTACGGTAATATCCTCCAGCATCCGCAAGTAATCCCGCAAGGTATTCGCACTTGGCTGCAGTGAAACAATAATACTGTCTACGGCTATCTCATCATCTCCCGACAAAGCAGAAAGAAACTCGGCCAGCGAGCCGCTAACGGCACGAGATAAAATGAAAGAATTAATCACTTCGGACATAATCAAAAAATCTCCTTTGCGGAAGTCGAGAATTTGCGGAAGTCAAGAATTTCCGGGCTGAACAACAGACAAAACAGCGGACAAATCAGGCATCAGCGAACTGTTGGCAGGAAGAAAGGCCAGTTCTCCAATCTCATACCTGGCGGCCAAAGATGAAAGCATCTGACGATTGGTCTGCAAAGCAGTCTGCTCAAACTCGTCTTCACTCTCTCCATTCAGATCGTTATAGACATAACCCAACAAACGCACCCCCCGACTTCTTAAAGCCTCAAAAGTCAGACAAGCGTGATTCAAGGCGCCGAGCCTGGAAGCGACAACAACTATCACAGCCAAATTACATTCGGCCGCCAAATCAGCGTAACTGAAATGCCCAACCAACGGGACAAGCGCTCCACCGGCTCCTTCAATGATCAGGCACTGATGTTGCGCCCGCAATCGGGCAATATCATCCTTAATCATCGAAAGCGAAATCAAACGATTCTCCGCCAACGCTGCCACTTCCGGAGCAGCGGGCCGCAAAAAACGCTGGGGGCAAACTTCTTCAAGAAAATCCTCAAGCTCCGCCGCCTGAGCCAAAGCAAGACCATCCAGCGGAATCAGCGCACCATCATCACTCAGACCACAGCCTGTCTCAACCGGTTTATAAGGAAAAACATCGATACCCTTTGCCCTAAGCGCAGTAATTAAACGCAAGGTAAAAAATGTCTTTCCTGCGCCGGTATCAGTCCCGGTCACCAATATTGCCTGCCGCTCATCACACATGACCAGGGCCTTGACCAAGAACATCGGCAATTGATTGAGCGGTGACACGCACAAGTCGGCTGACATCATCCCGAGTAATACAAAGCGGTGGCATCAAAACCATCACGTTACCCAATGGTCGAATAATCACCCCTAGCTCCCGTGCTCGCTGTGTGATGCGCACCCCAACAAGCTGCTGCGCTGAAAACGCCTTCCTGCTACCCGGCTCTGCTGTCAACTCAACCCCTGTCATAACTCCAAGCTGTCGCACCTCGTCAACCCAGGGTAATTCCGATAAATGCTCTTCTATCTTCTCCTTCAACCATTGAGCGACATTCCGCACATGTCCAAGAGTATCCCGCTGCTGCAATAAGCGAAGATTTGCCACCGCAACCGCAGCAGCTAACGGATTGCCCGCATAGGTCTGTCCATAAAAAAATGTCTTCCCCTCCTCAACCGGAGCCGAAAAACCGGCAAAAACATCTTCTCTGACACAGACCGCTGACAAGGCGAGTAGTCCGCCTGTCAGCCCTTTACCCATCACCAGCAAATCAGGTAATACCCCGGCATGCTGACAGGCGAACAGTTCTCCAGTTTTACCGAAGCCCGTTGCAACTTCATCACAGATCAAAAACACATCATGTCGACTGCAAAGTTCGCGCAGCTTCCGTAGATATATCGCCGGATGAATCCACATCCCCGCAGCCCCCTGCACCAAGGGTTCGACAATAAAAGAAGCCAGAGTATCCCCTTCCCGTTCGAAAAACTCCTCAAGCTCCAGCAAAGCCCTGGCCAATGCATCATCATCCGACATTCCCTGATAAAAACGATATACATGTGGTGGCGAAACCCGCCGCGCCTGAACAACAACAGACTCGAGTGAGTGGTGAAAATCAGCGAGAAATCCAACACCAACCGAACCGAGGGTGTCTCCGTGATAGGCGCAGTCAAGAGAAGCAAAAGCACTCTTACGTCGAGCCGCAGTACCACCTTTTTTCTGCCACCACTCCAAGGTCATTCTCAATGCAGCTTCAACTGCATTACTGCCGCTGTCACAAAAAAACATTCGCGTCAGCCCCTCTGGCAGAAGCGGCGCCAACTCTTCGGCAAGTTCGAGAATCGGTCGATGCGTCAGACCCAGCAAAGTGCTGTGGCATACCTTATCAGCCTGAGCCTTCAGAGCACCGAGCAATGCTGGCTCAGAATGTCCATGTACGTTGCACCAAAGTGAGGAAACGCCATCGAGATAACGTCGACCTTCAACGTCGATAAGCTCAACCCCCTCACCACGATCGACAATTAGCGGCGCAAGCTCCGACCAGACCTTCCACTGAGTGAAGGGATGCCAAAGATGTCTTTTATCAATATTTTCCAGCCTTTTAGCTTCAGACATCGACAACTCCTCAGTTATACCGTGTCAAAATAGCAGATGTGACTATACTCACGCCTGCCCTTACAACATCCTAACTACCGTCAATCAATCAGTAACTGCAACAAGCTGCGGCTTACGACCGAATATGTCAGCGATGGCGGTCCCCGGTTCCCGCCTTCGGCGTGCCCGAGGATAACGGGGTGGAATGGGGGATAACCCGAATATTGCAGAGGAATTTCTGCAGCGGATCTGGAGCTCCGCTGCCCCACCAGGGGAGTGTTGCGAAATTAGCATTTCGCCAGGATTGACTTTCGTCAATCCACTTTTTCGTATCGGAGATACGAAAAAGTCTCCCCTCTATTAGTTTTTCTTTTGTAGGGCCAAAATGGCCCTACATTTACTGCGCTAGGTATTCTTTCCAGCACGCAGGCATCCAGCTTGCGCTGTCTGCATTCTGGGTGTGTTTTTCAACACACCCACCAGGCTCTCCCGCAAATTACTCAGAATTCGCGATCCGACTACGGGCTCGCGTGCAACATTCGGGCTAGAAAAAAATTGAGCTTAGGATACCGATCAACGGAGTTTTTTAAACATTACAAACATATAGCCATTTTGGCTCAATCATGGAGCAGGAGGGGCTGTGCCGCTCTGTTTTTCGTAGAGCTGGGCATATTCAATATCAAGCGCGTCATAAGCACGCTTCAAATCCATATATGAATGATTGAGCTCTTCGATTTCGACCTCATAAAACTCAATCTGTCGCTGTGTTTCCAGCATATCGGACTTGGTCTTGCTCAGGATATCAATCGCCTCCTGAGAATGCGCAAGTTCATCGAGCAGATTATCCAGTTTGGAAATTGACTTCTCCAACTCCCTGCTTAATGACTCGTTCTCCGACTTGAGGATCGATACTTCGGTACTTAACCGTTCAAGCTCCTGCCGAGCCTCAAAAGCACTGTTTTCAAGCTCGCGCTCAAGTTCTTCCAGCTCGCAAAGCCGTGTTTCCACCGACTGCATTTCCGCTCTGGTAATCGCCAGCTTGCCTCGCTCGGTCTTCAATGAATCTTCTGCTTTTGTCCGCGCCTTCTTTGCCGCTTCAAGCTCCTCTTTTGAACAAAGAGAAAGCGAGACGGCAGCAATCTCTTCGAGAAAATCTCTTTTTTGCCGACACTCAAGCGCCAAACTTTTACTATTCGCCTCAAGAACACCAAGCCTCTGACCGGCGATACGATTGGCAACAAGAAACGCAGAGCCGGCACCAAGAGCAAATATTACTACTGCTACCAAACCTTCTATCATGCCTCACCTCCCTCAAAGGCATCAGGACCCGCTGCCTCCTCCGACAAAGTCGCCCGATCGATCGAAGCCCTTGCCGGCGAATCGGAAGGTTCAGAAGAACCACGACCTGCTCTATTCATCAACCTCTTCATGGTTGCTGAATAAGCACCTTCATCACGAAATATAGTTTCCACCAAAACAAACATCTCGCGATTGCCTTCTGCTGGTTTCTTTGCCTGCTTTCCGAAGATACCTCCCGCCAACACATCAATTCGGGTAGCCAGCTCAGGTGGTGGACTATAAGGCGTGCGCAACTTGGCCGGCAATTCGTTAACATTAAACGACTTTATCGCATAAAAAATCAACGCCGCCCCTAGAAGAATCGCCACTCCACATCCCGCACCCAAGGAAGCATAATCAAGCGTAAAACTTTCAGAGCTCTCCTCAACCTCTTCCTCGGGCTCTTCTTCGACTACTACTTCCGGCTCAACCTCCTCCTCGACACCTTTCTCCACCTCGTACTCGAGCGTTTTACTCGACTCAAGCTTCTCTTTCCCGCCTTCTTCAACGGTTTTCACACGTGCCGAAAGGAAATGTTTACCCGCTGTCAGCTTCGAGGCCTTTGCTGTATAACGCAAAGGATCGCTCTTGCTTTTAACCAGCGACAGTGGGAAGACTTTCTCCTGACCTTCAGTCTGCACTGCCAAAACAACCTTAAGATCCTTGTTTTTGGCATAGCTTGACGACAAGAGAACCTCAAACAAATCATCTTCGACATTCCCTTCGCCCGACCTCTTCAAACTCAATGAAACAAGTCCATCAGAAACCTGAAATGGTATCTGCTGCTGACGAGAGAAAGTTGGCGTCGTCACACCGACCATTGCCGTAAACTCCCCGGATGCTCCAGCCTGAACAACAACAGAATACACTCCATCGTCGGCGACTTCATCGCCATCAGCACCGGTATCAAGCAGTTTGCCGCGCAAGATACTGCTCCCGGATTCATTATCAACAAGCTTATACGTATAAAACATCAGATCCTTTAAACCTTTGTCATCTTTATAAGCCTCTCCTTCCTGCAGCATTCTCGCCTTCACAAGCAACTTTTCACCAACGCTGACGGTATTTTTCGGCCAGACAACTTCAAGCTTCAAATCTGTTACCAATGTGGCAAATCCCTTACCTCCAGTTACCCCCGAAACTGACCAATGGCCGGGAAGGGGAGCGGAAATGGTAATTACGTCAAACAACTTACCGCGATACCATCGATAACCTCCCGGCGCAGATTTGTGATCAATCTCGGATGACAGCGGATCAACTATTGTCACCTCTTCTTCTTCAGTTTTGCGATTAACGTAAAAGGTCGCTTCACTCACACTTTCGTCAATTTCGAAGCCTTCATCCGTCAATTCAACCATCTGAGGGCGTTTCATGCCGAGAAATAATTCGCTGAATTTTTCATGAATTGTATTTGCGTCAGTAGCGCTCCAGAACATTCCACCAGAGGCTTCGGCTATCCGCCGCAGGAGCGATTTGTCAGCCTCATCACTAAAGGCAAGAGTGTAAACAGCAATTCCCTTCTTCTTCAGTCCAGGCAGAACGACTGAAAAAAGATGGTCCTCCACCTGCTGAACCGTCCCGCGAGAAGGATAAGGATCGAGCCTACCGTCACTCAAAAGAACAATGATCGGATTTGCCTCCTTACGACGACTGTATTCGAGCAGCTGAGCTGATTTTTCAATCGCCAGCTCAATATCGGTAAAACCACCATCATTATTGATTCGCTTTAGCGCCCCATCAACCTCAGCATCAATCGATGCTGTAACCGCTTTAAATTCAAGCTGCTGAGTAACAAAGCGATCAAATGAAACCATTGACAGACGGTCATCGGCACCTAAAAAACGCGAAAGCAATTTGGCTCCCTGGTCTCTCAGCCGCTCGGGGTCAGTTCTTTTCATACTTCCTGAAGCATCAAGAACCAGTGCCACATCAATAGCCTGACGTTTGGCGCTATCGCGCGAAAACTCCTCATCTCCCGTCCCCTCACCCTGAACTTTTTCTGGAACAACTTCCAGCTCACCCCCTTCCACGACTTCGTGCCGAGCTTCCGATGCTCTCTCCTCGTGTCCTGGCTCGGAATGAGCGCTTTCAGCGTAAAGCAAAGCCGTTCCAGCCGACCAAAACATGGTCAGCAGAATAAGGATAAACGGGGCAGCAAATCTGCAATTATCGCGGAAAACGGATTTCAAGTATTCGATCTCCCTGTCTTAATCGTCGTACTACCTCCATCCCCGAGGTAACCTCGGCAAATACGGAAAAAAGTCCATCAAGATGTGGAGCATCCGCCAGCGTAATGTAAAACTGGCTACCATTGGAAAGACGCTCCGGATTAGCCGAGGCTGGCAACATAGCCATTCCCAAGGTTCCTGCGTGATGCTTGATATCACGGAGCTCTGGTGGAATTCGATACCCGGGGCCACCTTTGCCGGTGCCTTCAGGATCACCGCCCTGAATAACGAAACCCTCTACATAACGGTGAAAGGTCAACCCTTTATAAAAACCTTTACGACCAAGATATTCAAAATTTCGCACCGTTATCGGAGCATCGTCCCGGTAGAAACGAACCTCGAAATTCCCCTGACTTGTTTCAACCAACGCAGTCTCGGGAAGTAGATTTGTATTCTCCGGTACGGAAAATGGCAGCTTCACATCCTGCGCCTGAACAACAGCTGCAAGAACCAGAGTTAATAATATGCCAGTTAGTAATTTCATCTTTTGAGAAATATATCCGCGCAATGGCTTTACCTGAATCAAAACACTCCCCCGCGACCTACAATCAAATCACGCCGGGCGCCTCCCAAGGCTCCCCTACATATGCTCCTACTTAAGCTTCTACATACCAACCTTGCATAACCTTGAAGACGTTACGCAAATCCCTAATGACTCATGCGCAACATCCAAAAACGGAGGAGTTTCTGATGCTCCATTCTGTTTGATGCAAAGGTAAGGCCTAGAGCTTGCAGAAAAATCACAATAAGTAGGCTATTTATGCAGCCCCCCTATTCTCGAGCATCCGCCTAAGAATATCCAAGGCATACCATGCCGCCCAAAGCCTAAATGAATTACGGGTATTTCGATAAATCCGCTGCTCGGTCCATTCCCCCACATCACCGACACAGGCGAAACAGACCGTACCTACTGGCTTGGCCTCACTCCCACCATCAGGGCCAGCTATTCCCGACACCGCCAGTGCGTAACTCGCCCCTGCTCTGCTCCGCGCTCCGCGCGCCATCTCCAGAGCAGTTTCGCAACTTACTGCCCCATACTGGTCAATTGTTTGTTGATTTACACCAAGAAGCTCAACTTTTACCTGATTCCCGTATGTCACATATCCGGCAGTAAATACCGCGGATGCGCCAGATACACCGACAAGCAATGACGCCAACATTCCTCCGGTACAGGACTCGGCGAAGGTCACGGTCTCGTTCCTCCTCCGCAAACCATCAACAACTACCTCAGCAATAGACTCCACTTGTCCGTTGCCATAAATGTAATCTTCTCCAACAGCACTGCGCACTGAGCTTATTATCTGCTCGCGGTCCAAACCTGCCGACAAGAAAGTCAATTCAACCAGAACCTCAGGAAAATTGGGACGATACGCAACAATGACATTTTCAGGGAGCGCTACCGCTTCAATTCTCTCGGCAATGCTCGACTCGGGAATACCAAAAACACGAAAGGCCGATGATGATATATCTCTCCCATCGGCAAAATTAAGGGCGATGCGCGGCACAACCGACTGTTCCAACATGATTTGAGCTTCACTTGGCACACCGGGCAAAGCAAACAGTAATAGCGGTCCTTCTCCTGCGCACATCGGCCGCTCATTATCTGATATTTTTACAGCAAAACCTTCCGCCGTCCCTGTGGGATTTGCAACCAGCTCAGAGCCAAGCGGAAATTCCGACTGCCGCAGATTTGTTGCCTGCAGCTCGATGCCACGCCGCACCGCATGTGCCTTGAGCTTCGCTACGGCCTCTGCCGAAGTAAACATCCCAACCCCTGCCGCTTCGGCCACGGCATAACGTGTCAAATCATCGCTTGTTGGACCAAGCCCCCCAAAACATACAAGAAAATCAAGCTGGCGAGCAGCTCGCCGCAGTTCACCGACAATATCCTCTATCGAGTCGCCAACAATCGAAACCCACTTGGCTGTTATTCCGTAAGCGGCGAGCATACGGGAACATAACAAGGCATTCTTATCGGCGATCTTGCCCTTTATGAGCTCGTCGCCTATCAGAAGGATCCCCAAAGTCTTCTCGTCTAGTTTCATCGTATTTCTCCTGGGCAAAGCTTTTTCCACAGGCCGCCTTGCTTTCTAATGGCAGATTTGTAAATATGCGCATCCCGTTCGGGGGCACTAAAGAACAGCCGCTGTCCAAGTGATTTCATTCCTTGATTTCAGTCGTTATTTTCCAGCGAATCTGAAATTTGGAGCGAAGCTGAAAACGGGCAACGGGATCTATGAGCGACCGACATAAAACTCAAACAACAGCTAGAGGATAGCATGAGCGTTATCGCAAAAATTGAAAGCGAGCAGCTGAAATCTGAAATTCCGGCATTCAGAACCGGGGACACTATAAAAGTGCACCAGCTGATTCGCGAAGGAACAAAGGAACGCGTTCAGGTCTTTGAAGGCGTAGTAATTCGTCGTGATGGCGGCAGCGTCAACGAAACTTTCACAGTTCGTAAAGTATCGCACAATGTCGGCGTTGAAAGAATTTACCCTCTGCACTCGCCAAGAATTCAGAAGATTGAGGTCAAGCAACGCGGTAAGGTTCGTCGCGCAAGACTGTATTACCTGCGCGCTCTGCGAGGTAAAGCGGCACGTATCAAGGAAGCTCGCTACGTTCCACAAGCCAGCGCTTAGTTTCTCGCTTGGGCATGGTCCCTTGGCACCTGTGCCAAGAAAAGGTCGTCAAAACTTCACAGCTATCTTTGGTGGCTGTAGTTTTTGTCGGCCTTTTTTATTGCAAACTGATAAAGACATCTCAGCCCTATAGGCTAATATCACAACGCTCTATTCCTCATCCTTAACGTCAGAGGACGCGCGATTAAGTGGCATCACATCGACGTGACCACTGACACAGGCTCCTTTTTCTATAAGAAGTTCAGACGCCGAGATCTCGGCCTTAACAAACGCGGTGCGATGAATCTCAATCCGCTCACGCGCTTTTACCTTACCGCGCACCGTGCCGGAAATAATCACCCAACGCGCATCTATCTCCCCTTCGACTTCTGCTTCACGACCAACAACAAGAATATTTTCCGAACGAAGAGACCCGAGTAAAGTTCCCTCAATGCAGGCGGCTTCAGCAAATGACAATCGTCCCTCAATCACAGTCCCCGCACTTACTGCATTCAGAAAATCTTCTTCTGCCTCGCCGAGGAAATCACTCATCTCGGGTGAAACATTTTTTAAATCGTCTGAGACGACTTCGGTCAAAAGAAATGGATGTTCTTCAGTACCTTCGCCATCAGATAAGTTGCTGTCCGTTTCCATAGAAACTTCCTTTTGTCATATTCAGGTTTAGGCAAACTTTTAATGGTGCAAAGATAACATACGGGTTACAAGTCGGGATATAGTAAAACTTATCTGGTTTTAATTAGTGAAAACGTACAGTATTCAAGGCTTGGCTGAAAAAATTCACCGCGCCGGGCTCACTCAATTTGCGATATTTCTTCTTGAGGCGCACCGACCGCTCAGAGGTCTGCTGAATCAGGTCTGCCTTGCGTTTTCCCCGCTCAGCCTACCCCTACTCGGAGAAGCAAGACAAAAGCTCATCCTCGAACTACTAAATGATGACCACAGTATCGAAGAGCTGCTCCAGGCTCTGGAAAAACCTGGCTTCGTGAAAAGCAAAAAACCGGAGCGACGCTGATGGAACACCCGTCTATTTTTGTCGCAATATTAACATTGGCTTTCCTCATCGGATTGCTTTGGACCATTAAACGAGCGCGTCGCGGTCACTCTTATTATATCCGCCGTATTGCCGGAATTGACGCTGTCGATGAGGCAATTGGCCGAAGCGTCGAACTCGGCAGGCCAGTAGCTTTTACCTCCGGCCTGACATCCGTCGGACCTCTTCTCTATGCCTGTCTCAGCGTGCTACGCCACGTTGGACGAAAAATGGCCCGACTCCGCTCACGAATATTTGTTCCCTGTTTCGATCCGGAGGCCATGGCTCTGACCGATGCAACGTTGCAAAACGCCTACCGGGCGGAAGGCAAACTGTCGCGTTACAACCCAACTTCCGTCCGGTTCCTCTCAAATGAACAGTTTGCCTTTGCCTCCGGATATATGGGTCTTGCGCACCGCGAAAATATTGGTAGCGCCTTTCTATTTGGCACATTCGCAGCAGAATCGCTGATTCTGGCCGAGGCAGGACAACAAATTGGAGCCCAGCAAGTAGCAGCAACCACTTCACCAGAACAGGTGCCTTTCTTTCTGACAACCTGCGACTACACCTTAATCGGTGAAGAACTGTTTGCCGCCGGCGCCTACCTTTCCGATGACCCGGTGCAAAAGGCCAGTCTGCGAGCACAAGACATTGCCAAACTTTGCCTGCTACTTTTGGTAATTGTCGGAGTGCTTGAGGCAACACTCAGCGCAACATTTGAGATCACTCCGCGTCTGAATATTCCGGCGCTACTTCAAGGTGGAGAAGACTGAAGATGTTTGTCTCTCTCTGGAATTACATCAATTCCCGCGGCCCCCGCACATGGAAGCGTTGGCTAACCGTCTCCTGTACTTTTATCGCCGGGGCCTTTTTCTTTCTCGAATACATGCTCCCTGAAACCATTTCGTTTGGTCCGGCCAAAATCAGACTGAGCGATCAGCATGAGAACGTAGCTAACGCACTTATTCTAATTGGCGCAATGGCTGTCGGACTGGGCATTATCAACCTGCTTCGAGTGCATGGCCTGACAGTATTACGAGCACGAAAGGGGTGGATTAATTCACTGGCTCTCCTCGCTGGCCTCGGCGTATCTCTGGGAATCGAATGCGGCGACTTCCTGCTCAACGAGAGAAGGTCTTCACTACTGGAATCAGTCGCCCAATTACCTGATTTTCTCAAAATAATTCGCTCCGACCAGGAATCATCATCAAGCAAAGAAGCTGAAAAAAAAATCATCGCCCTGCAAAACTACCTGCATGGCATGGAACTGATGACGCTGGAAAATGACAATCTCCTCTCGCTGCCGGAAGACACCCGAGGCGACAAGGATAAAGCATCTGCCGAAGCCGCCTGGCAGAATCTCCGCGGATCCATATCCCGTGCCAGTCTACGAAATGAATCCCTACTAAAAGAAACCTCAATCGACATTACAAAAGTAAACGATGAGCTCTATACCCTGCTCGATGCCGACCTGCTTGAGATTCGCGCGAATCTTTATGACCTCTCTGAAATTCACTATCGCCGCTCTTCCTGGAAACGCTCCTCGGAATTCATCTTCGCAGCATTTTTCACCCCACTGGGAGCGGCAATGTTTTCTCTCCTGGCATTTTATGTCGCTACTGCCGCCTACCGCACATTCCGTATTCGCTCAATGGAAGCCGGACTGATGATGTTGGCTTCAGTGGTAGTCATGCTCGGTCAGATTCCACACGGCGTCATGTATATTTCCTCTGACCTGCCACAACTTCGCCTCTGGTTAATGGAAAACATCAACGCCCCTGCTTTTCGCGCCATTTACTTCGGCTCGGCCATTGCCACATTGGCGATGGCGATCAGAATGTGGCTCTCACTGGAAAACAGCCCATTAAGTGAAGGTGAGGAAAGCTGATAATGATCAAAATGCTGCTCCGCCTTCTTGATATCCTCGACAATCTCGACCGACGGATTATCTACATTTTCATCGCCCTGGCGCTGTCCTTGCCGTCAGTAATGCACAAAAGCATGAAGCCAGCAGAAATCGCCTCGGCCACCAAAGCCTACGAGTTGATCGAAAAGCTCTCGCCCGAAAAAGCGGTGTTGATATCTCTCGACTGGGGACCGAACACGCTTGCGGAGAACAAACCACAAAGCGAAGTCATTATTGAACATCTACTCCGACGACGTATCCCCTTTGCCATCATGAGCGCCTATGCACTGGCTGCGCCTTTTCTCGATTCCCTGCCTTTTGAAATCGCCCGAAAACTGGAAAAAGAATTACCCGATCAACAGTGGCACTATGGTAAAGACTGGGTCAACCTTGGCTACCAACCAGGCACAGTGCTGATGATTCAGGGGTTCGCCCGCTCCAGCGACCTTGCCGCACATCTGAAGTCAGACGCAAAAGGAACACCACTCACATCCCTCCCGGCTTTTGCAGGAGTGCACACTCTACAAGACATTCAAGCATTGGTACAAATATCCAGTCTCTCCGGAATGATGAGCCTCTGGGTGCAGTTTTTTCAGGCAAATAACCACCGCCCTCTTTTCCTCCACGGTTGCACCTCAATCAGTATTCCCGAAGTGTATAACTATCTCCTCTCCGGGCAACTGAGTGCTGCCCATGAAGGAGTCGCCGGAGCCGCTTGGCACGACTACCTGCTGAGCGAGAGGTTTCCTGCTCGCGAACCGACCAGCGCAATCAGCACCAATACAAGTCTATCATTCGCCCAACTTGTCATTATGGCTTTCATTCTGCTTGGAAATATCTCCCTGCTCGGTGGCTGGCTGCAGCAACGAAAAGAAGAACAGGCATCAAGTCCGGTGGAGGAGCTATGAGTCACGGCACGTTAATGTCACTACAAATACTTCTGGCCGGCGTCTCAACATTGGCGATATATTCCTTTCTCATCCGCGAAAACTCCTTCTACCGCTTTTTTGAACACCTGTTCATCGGTATTGCGACCTCAATCACGGTAATGCAGACATTTCGCAATTATCTCTGGGCGAAATTCTTTCGTCCGATGCTTGGCATGGACCGCATGCCTTTCCCCGATGGCAGCTATCCGACGGTATACAACAACTATCTGCTGCTCTACCTAATCCCAATCTGCATCGGCCTACTCTATTACACCCTTCTCTCCAGACGACACGCCTGGATGGCTCAGCCGGTAATCGGCCTCAGTCTTGGCGCCAGCGCCGGCCTGGCCTTTAAAGGAATTGCCAATGAAATGATCCCGCAGATTATTGATTCATTTCGCCCGTTGTATATTGTCGGCGACCTTGCCAAAACAGCAAATAACCTGGTTTTCCTCATCGTCCTGCTCTGCGTTTTCAGTTACTTCTTCTTCACCTTCCGTAATAAAACAGGCGGTGCCGTCGATAAAGCCGGAAGTGTTGGTCGCTGGATGATGATGGGCTGCTTTGGCGCCTATTTTGGTTCCACTATCATGGCACGTATGGCGCTTCTGGTTGAACGCCTGGAATTCCTCATCAACACCTGGATCCCGGAAATTGCCAGAATAATCGGCGGGGGGTTCGC
>JAQTWB010000149.1 GCA_028689495.1 bacterium
TGCTTCTGTTCTGTAGGCAGGAAAACACTTCGGAAAAAACTTCCTGTCGATTCTTCGGGACAAGATTGTATGTAACCTCACCAGCAGCACTGCTATGAACATCAACACGATCGACCTGCCTGATACCGCGCAGTGCTGTGAGGTTGTCCTCACTAAGCGGTGCAGAGAAACTCAAGCGGACAACCCCGAATGAGTCCGAACGACGACGCATCAGATCCGGCGTTTCATCAACAACAATGCGCCCCTTTGAAATAACAATCACCCGGGTACAGACCTCCTCAACTTCCTCCAGAATGTGAGTTGAAAGCAAAATACATTTCGATTTTGCCATCTCACGAATCAGCTCACGCATATCGTGTTTTTGATTGGGATCAAGACCATCAGTCGGTTCATCCAATATCAAAACATCCGGATCGTGAATCAGGGCCTGCGCCAGACCTACCCGGCGCTTGAACCCTTTCGACAACGTTTCGATACGCTGTTGAAGAACGGAATCAAGATGGGTTTTTTCGACGATATCGTTAAATCGCTGACCTCGCAGGTGTTTGCCTACCTGCCTGACCTCCAAAACAAAATTGAGCAATTCCTTTACCGTCATATCTGGGTACAACGGCGCACTTTCCGGTAAATAACCCAAACGGCTCCGCGCCTCACGCGACTGTTGAACCACATCATACCCGCAGATACTGGCCTCTCCGGAATCCGGCAACAAGAAAGAAGACAACATGCGCATTGTCGTCGACTTTCCCGCACCATTTGGTCCGAGAAACCCGAGAACATCTCCGGTAGAGGCAGAAAAGCTGACATCAGTTACTGCTTTTATCTCCCCGAATGAGCGAACCAGCCCCTTGGCAACAATCAACTCCGACATATTCCCTCATAATTACTAGTGCAATTAACAGCTAAACGAACCATATGACAGGTCTTGCAGGCGGGATATTTAAAGCTAACTTACTATTCGTCAACAGGTAATTTTTCACCTCTGAACCTGACCGCGGTATTTTAATGGCATCCACTGTTCACCTGGCGAGCCATCGTATGCTTGAAAAGTCATACGCGCCAGCGATACTTCGACCCATGGTCGCTTGCCACTTATTGACAACAAAAGTTGAGGTGATAGGAACTGCCCGTCTGTCCCTGAGGTCATCTCAACACCAGGGACAAGCCACAGGAATTTAAACTAATAGCACTGGGGTCAAAAAAGACACCAGCTGGCCAATTGTCGCTTAGAACAGTCAATTTTCGGAGAGCCAAATGTCCCCAAGTAATTATCAACCTCAATTAAAAACCGGGCTGGCAGAAATGCTGAAAGGTGGCGTCATCATGGACGTCGTTAACCGCGAACAGGCGCGAATTGCCGAAGATGCCGGCGCTGTTGCAGTGATGGCTCTTGAACGCGTGCCTTCAGATATCCGTGCTCAAGGAGGTGTCGCGAGAACTGCTGCCATCGACATCATTCAAGACATTATGGATGCAGTAAGTATCCCGGTCATGGCCAAATGCCGTATCGGCCATTTTGTCGAGGCGCAGATTCTCGAAGAAATGGGTGTGGATTTCATCGACGAAAGCGAAGTCCTGACACCTGCAGATGAAACTTACCACGTCAACAAGTTCGATTTTAAAGTCCCGTTTGTCTGTGGTGCAAGAAACCTTGGTGAAGCCCTGCGCCGTGTAAGCGAAGGCGCGGCAATGCTCAGAACCAAAGGGGAAGCAGGAACAGGTAATATCGTCGAGGCCGTCCGGCATATGAGAACCATCAATTCGGAGATTCGCCGATTAACAACCCTCTCACCTGAGGAACTTGTCAACACGGCCAAGGAACTCGGTGCTTCAGTTGAAGTTGTGCGCCTCGTCGCCCAGACCGGCAAGTTACCGGTGCCAAATTTTGCCGCAGGTGGTGTAGCAACTCCTGCGGACGCAGCGCTGATGATGCAACTCGGAGCGGAAAGCGTTTTTGTCGGTTCAGGTATCTATAAATCACAAGATCCGGCAGCCCGAGCCCGAGCGATCGTTAAGGCCGTCACTCACTACAAAGACCCGGCGGTACTACTCGAAGTCTCTCGCGGTCTGAAAATGGCCATGGACGGTATCGAAATGCAAAATATCCCAGCCGAGCAACGTCTCCAGGAGCGTGGCTGGTAACTTCAGGCATAATACAAGTTTGAATGTATAACATATGACGAACATCATCGGCGTTCTGGCCATTCAAGGTAACTTTTCCCGCCACTCCGAGCGTATAAGGGAGCTGGGACATAAAACCTTGGAAGTCCGGCGCGCCGATCAGCTCTCACTTGTCTCCGCTATTATTATTCCAGGGGGAGAATCCAGCGCATTCCTCAAACTTCTGGACCCGGAGCTCAAAAACGCCTTAATTGATGCCATATCTGCCGGGATGCCCTGCCTGGCAACCTGCGCCGGAATAATACTGCTAGCAAAACATGTAACAAACCCGGCGCAAGAATCACTTGGCCTGATTGATATCGATGTCGTACGCAACGCTTTTGGGCGTCAAACCGATTCTTTTGTCACCGAAGACATCCTTCTTGCAGACGGTATGTACGCCATGCCGGAAGCATGCAGTATTTTACCGCCAAATACCAACGCAATTGAAGGTGTGTTTATCCGCGCTCCTAGAATAAGCCGCCTTGGCGCTGGAGTCCGTGTCCTCGCATCATACGCTGCTGAACCAGTAATGGTCGCTGAAGGTAATGTCGTGGCAATGACATTTCACCCTGAGATGAGCAATACCTGCGTTCTCCCCCACCAGTTGCTCATCAACATGGCAAACAGGGAAAACTGAACAACAGAAGTGTAGGGTAATCAATATTTCGCCGGGATTGGGGTAATTGAACCTATCGTAAAACTTTATTAGTTTTTTTATGCCTTTACAGTTTCCTTCTTTTCAAATAAACCTTCGCCACAAGATAGTTGAAGATAGTCGGTATTTTTAAGGACAAGATGCCTTTGGTATATCGGTTGGTATATCAGTCAACTGATTCATTTAAGACCGTTGATCACTTAAAAATACTGTTCACTTAATACTACCTGGCATAACGGCATCAAAAGGCGAGCTCTAACCTCGCCGCCTAATAGCAAAAGGAAACTGTTAAATTCGATGGAAGCTAAACTCGAAACATTCAAATATGACGACGCAATAGTGCGCAAGTTTGTTCTTGCCACTGTAATCTGGGGATTTGTCGGAATGCTGGTTGGGGTGATTATCGCCGCCCAACTCGCCTACTGGCCCCTGAACCTTGGAGTTGAGTGGCTGTCGTTTGGCCGTCTCCGACCATTGCACACCAACGCCGTTATTTTCGCTTTTGCCGGTAATGCGATCTTTGCCGGCATCTACTACTCGACCCAAAGGCTGCTTAAAGCGCGAATGTTTCACGACACTTTGAGTGCCATTCATTTCTGGGGCTGGCAGCTAATCATTGTCTCGGCCGCAATTACCCTGCCTCTCGGTGTGACAGTATCCAAGGAATACGCGGAACTGGAATGGCCGATTGATATCGCCATCACACTGATATGGGTTGTCTTTGCAGTTAACTTTATCGGCACGCTGATAACGCGCAGAGAGAGACACATCTATGTTTCAATCTGGTTCTACCTGGCTACGATCGTCACGGTTGCCATGTTGCATATCGTCAACTCTTTGGCCGTGCCAGTATCCTTGTGGACATCGTATTCAATTTTTGCCGGAGTTCAAGATGCACTCGTACAGTGGTGGTACGGGCACAATGCCGTAGCATTCTTCCTTACGACCCCATTCCTCGGCCTGATGTACTACTTCATGCCGAAGGCTGCCGAAAGACCAGTCTATTCCTACCGCTTGTCGATCATTCACTTCTGGTCTCTGGTGTTCCTGTATATCTGGGCAGGTCCTCACCACCTGCTCTATTCCTCCCTACCTGAATGGGCACAGACCATCGGTGTTGTCTTCTCAGTCGCTCTGATAGCTCCAAGCTGGGGTGGAATGATTAATGGTCTTTTGACGCTTCGCGGCGCTTGGGACAAACTGCGAACTGACCCGATCCTGAAGTTCCTTGTTGTTGGCATCACCTTCTATGGCATGTCCACCTTCGAAGGACCGATGATGTCAATCAAGTTCATCAACAGCCTGACCCACTATACAGACTACACAATTGGTCACGTACACAGTGGAGCGTTAGGCTGGAACGGTTTTATCGCCTTCGGGATGATTTACTGGTTAATCCCTCGACTCTGGGGAGTGCCCGTATACAGTCAACGACTGGTATCTGCTCACTTCTGGACTTCAACAATCGGCATCGTGCTTTATATTACAGCGATGTGGACTGCGGGAATCACTCAGGGCCTGATGTGGAGAGCTTATGGACCTGATGGCAACCTGCTCTATCCAGAGTTCGTCATTACTGTGACCAAGCTTATTCCATTCTACTGGATTCGCGTTGTTGGTGGACTTATCTACATTTCCGGTGTTGTCATTATGATTTACAACACCTTCAAAACAATCGCAGTATCAAAGGCCCAATCAATCGACCTTTCCGATCCTGAATTCCAGGCGTTGCCTCTTTCCGCAACCCATGATGATCATGGTGAGCATCCAAATCCATGGCACCGTGCCCTGGAAGGAAAACCACTGCTGTTTACCGGCCTGACACTCGTCGCGGTAATCATCGGGGGACCGGCAACTTATATTCCGCTCATCGCCATCAGAAGCAATATTGCTACTATTGCTTCAGTCAAACCGTATACTCCGCTTGAACTGGAAGGACGGGATATCTATCGCTCAGAGGGATGTTATAACTGTCACTCGCAGATGGTTCGCCCTTTCCGCGACGAACTTGACCGCTACGGTGAATATTCCAAAGCAGGTGAATATATCTATGATAGACCATTTCAGTTCGGATCGAAGCGTACCGGTCCGGATCTGCATCGTGTAGGTGGCAAATACCTCCATTTCTGGCACTACAAGCATATGCAGGATCCTCGTTCAACCAGCGCAGGGTCAATCATGCCGGCTTATCCTTGGCTTTATACAAAAGTCCTGGACAAGTCTCTGACGCAGAAGAAGCTGGCCGTCCTCCAAGGGCTGGGACATCCCTACACAAATGAAGAAGTCAGAAACGCTGTAGTTGATTTGGACGCCCAGGCTCTCAAGATTCGCGACGAGCTGGTTGCCCAGGGAGTCAGTGCTCCTGAAGGACTTGAAAACAAGCAAATCATCGCGATGATTGCTTATCTGCAAAAGCTGGGCACTGACGTCAAGGTCAAAAACGTTAACTAACGTCAGGAGAGAACGATCATGAGACAGATATTGCCAGTCATGGATAACCTTCCCTGGTGGCCCGTTGTCGCCGGCAGCGTCTTCTTCGCGCTGTTTATCCTGATCGTTCTCTTAACTTTCGCTCGACGGCGTTCTGAAGATTACAGACAAGCCGCAAACTCCGTTCTTGAGAATGATT
>JAQTWB010000150.1 GCA_028689495.1 bacterium
GGAGAAGGTTTTTGTCCAGGCTAGTGGTTTAAAGAGTTTTCCTTCGGCAGCTTCCATCGTAAAAATGGGTATGAAGCTGATAATTGTTGTTGAAACGGCGGCAATTATAGCTGAACCAACCTCAACTGAGGCTTCGTGGACAACTGATAGTTTATTACTTCCCTCCGGAGCGGCATCCAGGTGCTTTTGTATATTCTCGGTCAGGACAATCCCCATGTCGACCATTGTGCCAATTGCAATGGCGATGCCAGACAAAGCGACGATGTTTGCGTCTACGGAGAAGACCTTCATCAGAATAAAGCAACCGAGCACGGCTAGTGGCAAGACTCCCGAAATCAGGATTGATCCAACCGGGCTAAGCATCATACCGACGACAACAAGGATTGTTGCCAAAATTTCATCATGAAGGGCTGTGTAAAGTGTATGTAGTGTTTCGTGGATTAGTCTACTTCGGTCGTAAAAAGGAACGATCGTAAGTTTTGACTGCTCACCATTTTCAAGAGTGCGTAATGGAAGGGATGGTGCAAGTTCGGCAATTTTTTTCTTGATGCCATCGATTACGGCAAGTGGATTGTCGCCATAACGTGCGACGACAACACCTCCAACTGCTTCCAGGCCATTTTTGTCGAGAGCGCCTCGGCGAAGAGCCGGGCCGATATTCACATCGGCAATATCTTTTATTCTGATAGGAGTTCCTGCCATCGTGTCGACTTTGACGACCGTATTGCCGATATCGTCGAGTGATTGAATTAACCCCAATCCACGGATTATATATTCTATATTGTTGATTTCGAGTGTTCGAGCACCGACATCGCGATTTGATGATTTTACTGCCATTACCACTTCGCCAAGGCTTACCTTATAGGCGCGCATCGCATCGGGGAGCAGGTCAATCTGGTATTCTTTGACGAAACCGCCAATTGATGAGACTTCGGCGACTCCGTCGACACCCTGAAGAGCGTAACGAACTTGCCAATCCTGTATACTGCGCAACTCTTCAGGGCTCCAGCCACCGGCAGGTTCTCCCTGTTCATTGCGTCCTTCGAGTGTATACCAGAAGACTTGTCCGAGTGCCGTGGCATCCGGTCCAAGTTGTGGCGAAATACCATCTGGAAGGGAGTTTTTTGGCAAACTCGCTAATCGCTCAACAACGCGGCTTCTGCTCCAGTAGTAGTCTACATCGTCTTTGAAGATGATGTAGATTGAGGAAAATCCGAGGTGCGAAAAACTACGGACGGTCTTTATCTGTGGTACTCCCAGCAGGGCAATAGTGAGTGGATATGTGACCTGGTCTTCGACATCTTTTGGTGAACGACCAGGCCAGGCGGTGAAAACGATTTGTTGATTTTCTCCGATATCGGGGATTGCATCGACGGCAATCGGATTTTTGGGCAGCAGCGGAATGTCCCAGGCAAAAGGTGCGACCGTTATTCCCCATGTCACTGCGAAAATGGTCAGTAGCGCCAGAATCAGCTTATTTTCCAGGCAGAAACGAATTAACTTGTCGATCATGAGAGGTTCTCCGGATGAAGAGTTAGAGTTCGCTATTAGTGGTTATGACCGGCAACTGACGAAGTGCCTGTCATCTGCTTTTCACTACTCATCAGGCTTGGTTCGCCGCGAAGTTGGAGATCGGCGTCAAGCTTAAAGGCGCCATCTTTGACAACAACCTCACCCTCTTTAAGGCCGTGGATAATAGCGTAATAATTATCGCCTTCCAGCCCTGTATGTACTTCTCTGAGTGTGTAGTGCGCGGTCTTGTCATCGTAGACAAAGACAATCGAGCGCTTGCCGCTTTGTAGCACCGCGGTTTTTGGCACTATGATTGGCAAGTCCGACAATTTAGGGTTGGTTTCATATCCAAGCTCACTGCTGCTTTTGAGGTCCATACCACAGCGATCGCATGTCCCGGCTTTGTCGCGAACGACATCGGGGTGCATGGGGCAGATGAATTTCCCGGCCAGTTTTTCTTCGATAATACGTCCATCGCTGGCGCCGTGAGTGGATACTTCCGCAGATACGTACATTCCAGGCTTCAGAAGCATTTCATTGTTATCGACATTTACCCGAATGGAGGTCGTTCGTGTTTTCTGGTTGGTGAAAGGGGAGATAAAGGCAATAGTTCCGTGGAATATTTTTCCAGGAACGGCTTTGCTGCGAAACTGGACATCCTGACCGTAGCGCAACCAAGGTAAGTCAGATTCATAGGCCTCAAGTTGCAGCCATAAAGTATGGAGATCGGCAATCGAGTACACAGGCATACCGGTCTTGACATAGGAGCCCTCAGCAACATGACGTTTGACAACCGTTCCGGTTGTCGGTGAGAAGATTGTCAAACGGTTCTGTACTTTGCCGGAGGAGAGGATATGCGCAAGCTGCTTTTCACTGAGGCCCATTAACAGAAGTTTCTCTTTTGCTGAAACCGTTGAACGCCTTGAGCTGCGGTTTAATGACGATGAGACATCATTGCCAAATTTTCGTTCAGCTCCAGCCGCACTCAGTAGTTCAGACTGGGCTGAAATCAGTTCCGGGCTATATATTTCAAAAAGATGCTCCCCTTTTTTTACAGATATACCTGTGTAGTCAACGAACATTCTTTCTATCCGGCCCGGGACCCAGGCGGTAATTCGGGTCGATGTTGTTTCGTCGAAGTCAATCATCCCAGCCAGGCGCACAGTGCGTCTGATAGAACGTCGTTCGGCAATGGTCGTTTTAATTCCTGAGAGTCTGGCAGTTTCCGGACTGAGATAGACGGTTGGGTTGTTTGTTGTCACACCACTGGCGCCACCTGTGTTTTTCTTTTTTAGCGGAATTAAATTCATTCCACAGATTGGGCACTGGCCGGGTTGGGGAAGTTTTATTTGTGGATGCATTGGGCATGTCCAGATCTCTGCGCCATCTGTTGTCGGGGGTTGTTGAGAGGGTTGTTGCGAAGATGACTGGTTGGTGATTGTTGAATGATTATGCTCGTCGTGAGGCTCGTTTCCCGTCTCGGACCAGGCGTTCGTTTGACCAAGGATCAGGAGTAAAAGAGTTATAATTGTAATTATATTTTTCATTTCCCTGTCTCCTCATTGTTCAGTGTAGTCTTTTCCGATAACGCATATTTCCCCAATAAAGCGTTCAAGGAATTTTCTGTTTTCAGGTAATCAGTTTTGGCTCTCACCAGGGCAATTCGGACATGGAGTAATGTTTCTTCCGCTTCAAGAAGGTCAGCAAAACTTGTTTGCCCGGCTGAAAAGGAATCAATCGAGGTGGCAAGAGCTTCTTCTGCTTTTGTCTGCATTGTCGAGGAATAGAGTTCAATTGTTCTCCTTGTGTCCCGCAACTTGTAGAATAACTTTGAAATGGCACTTTCCAGAGATAATTGTTTTCCTAACAACATCGCTTCGGCGGCTTCCTCATTGAAGTGCGCGGCGTCCAGAGCCGAATCATATTTATCGCGATTGAGAGGCAAGCTGATTCCTACTGAGGCAAGAAAAGAATCTTCTGGTCCGGACATCATTGACAATTTGTCATTTGCGAACATGTATTCTGCGGAAAATGTCAGGTTGGGGTAATAATCTTTTTCGGCAAGTTCCGACATTGTGCTGGCGACAAGTCTTTTCAATACAGTTATTTTTAGGTTGATATTGCCGTTGTATAACTGTTCTTTAATAGAGCCTTCACTGTGTGCTGTTGTGGTTTCTGGTTCGGGAGATTCAAGGCGTAATTTTGAGATATCGTCAATTTCGGAACCACCAGTAAGTGCCGTGAGTTGCCGAAGGAGTGGTTGAGCACGTTCTTTGAGCGACAGCAACTCCGTCTCCATTTCGGCAATCTTGATTTGAATTCGGATAAGTTCAGCCTGAGAGCTGCCATCGGTGCGGTAACGATTCAAAATGACGTCTTCGGTTTGCCGACGTAGCTCAAGATTGTAGATTGTTTCCTGCAGCAGTTTTTTCAGGTATCCCAGCTCAAGCCAGGTGTCTTTTATTTGTTGTGTGATGTTGTTCTGTTGTTCCAGAGATTCGAGTCGCATTTGTTCGGCTCTTAGCAGGGCAAGCTGTTCTTTTAGTGCGAGTTTACCAAACCAGGGGACCATCTGTTCGAGCATGATTCTGTTGGTTTTTGTTTCGCCGAGTTTGTCTGCGGGCATTGCCATAAGTCTTAGGGAGAGATGAGGATCGGGTAATGCCCCTTCCTTGGTGACTGCCCGAGTTGCGGCTTGAAAACGCGCTTTTGCCTCTTTTTGTTGGGGGTTGTTTTTCAGAGCAAGCGAGAGCAGGTCATTGTATGTGAGTTCTATAGAGAGGCCCGATTGTGATTCGGGAGTGGTTGTGTCGTCGACCGTTATTGGTTTTGCAAACTTGGTTACACTGGTGGTCACCAGATTGGAAACTGTGTCGAATTCATGATCGGTTGCTGAACAAGAGGTCAGCAACAGGATAATTGCCCAAGTTTGGGCATGTGATCGGAATAAGTATTTTTTCATCGGTTCTCTTGGCAAATAGGTTATGCCTATTGCGGCATTCTACCTTTATTTGGCACACGGTATTCTATGGGCTAAGGAACTTGAACCCTGCCTGGATGTTGTTGTTCGCTACCAGGATCCGGGTATGCGCCTGGTTTTCAGATCAGCCAGTGGCCAAGACCCCTGGTCGTGATGTGTTGTTTGATGGTTGGAGGGGAGGAGTCTGCCGGAAGAGTCCTCTGGGTAGTCTGGGCGGACAAATTATTATTCGTCAGTAGTGAATCGATGGAGAACAATATTGGTGCTGCTGCTGGCACGAAGTTGGCTATTTTAACCACTTCAGAGCTGTATGTCTGAACAGCTATAGTGCCATGGTTGGCACAGCTACAGTTTCCACCGCAGCTATTATCTTTTTGGCTATTATCTTTTTGGCTACTATCTTCATTACTGTTATTTGTGCTGCCGTCACCAGCCGCATTCGGTGATTGATTGTTTGAATTGTTGCGGTGATGTTGGCAATGGCTCGTTGATTTCTCGCCGGTTTTTTTTGCTAAAATGGAATCGGATGAATAATGCTGTCCAAGCTGACGATTTAGTTGAATCGGTGAGTTTTCACTGATGCAGGTGCAGGGGGAAGCGGCGATGATGGCAAGTACAAGAAGTAGGTTCAGCGCATGGTATAGCCAATCATGGCGTTTTTTCACGCAAGTTGGAACAAGCATTCCAATATTTAACTTGTTTACCATTGATTGGGCCATCCGTCTCCGGGCGATGTTTATGGTATAACCACCAATGATTTCAGAACCGATGTCCTATACGAGCCGATAAAACGAAGTGGCACAGACCACTGCCGTATATCATCGGTCTTGGGGGGTGGTAAAGTCAAGCACTATTTATTCTTCCCGGTTTAATGTTCCGCGAATAACCTGAAAATTGCGTCTTCTGATTTCTGCCGCGCTGGATGAGGGAGACACAACTGGAGTTGCAGGTAG
>JAQTWB010000151.1 GCA_028689495.1 bacterium
CTATTCCCGCCATTGGCAGCCGACGATGTATCTCCTGCAGCAAATCAACCCCACGTGCCACCGAATAACTGCGATTCATCCGTTTCAAAAGCTAGTCATCAAGAGCCTGAAGACAGATATGAAAGTGTCGACATATTCTCGCGCTCTCCTGCCAGACGTCGAGTAATTCCAAACTAACATCATCAGGATCGAGCGAGCTCAGGCGATAGCGAAGTGGCAAATCGAGCGCCAAAAGTTCCTTGAGCAAAATCGTCAGGGAGATACCGGCATCCTCACCATAGCCACCCAGATGAGTTCCAGTCAGAACGACCTCCGAATAACCGGCAGCATAGATTTTCTTTGCATCAGCAAGAACATCGGCAAGTGGCCTTGAACTTAAGGCACCGCGGGTTCGCGGAATAATACAATAGGTGCAACTGCTATCGCAGCCTTCCTGAACGCGAAGATGGAAACGAGAACGCATCTCAATTTCGCCAAGGGCTCCGTGAGGTCCCGGGACAATATCAGGTAACTCCTGATCCAATGAAATTGACTTCCGCTTTTTCTGTTCCCTGACTGTCATCGCCCGGTTAGAGGGTTGACTATCCGCTGAAAATATCGCTTCAACAACCTGATTTCTCCGACCCGTGCCAATGACCTGAAACCCTTCATCTTCAGCAAAAGAACGCCCCTCTTCCACCTCAGCCAAACAACCAGTGATAACAATCCGTGCTTCAGGTTTTCGCTCCCGCAAGCGGCGAACGATTTTCCGCACATCCTTGTCAGCGCCATCAGTCACGGTGCAAGTATTGATTACATAAACGTCGGCCTCTCCAGAAAACTCTATCGGCGCAGCTCCCTTTTCGGCGCAGGCAAGTTGCAGATCCACCGTATCGGCAAAATTGCTGCGACAACCGAGTGTCTCAAAAGCAACGCGTAGTCTATCACGTCCGGCATGACTCATCGCCCAACTCCCGTGCTATTGCCGGCAAAATTCCGAGCTATTGTTCCACCGCCAAAAACTTCGCGATCTCCATCTGTGTCAGTATCTGGTGAATAAAAAACAGCAAGCTGTCCCGGACAAATCGCTGTGAGCTCTCCCGTAAAGCGCACCTTGAGCAGGTCGTCATCAACAAAACTCACCAGGCATGGCAGGGCCTGTTGACGATAACGCACTTTAACACAAAACTCCTTCTCGCCTGATTCGGGGAAAATATCACGACGTGTACTTGACAGCGAATGAACGAAAAACTCGGCGGTATCAAGCTCATCTTTTTCGCCGACAGTAACCAGCTGACTATCTGCGTCAATCTGCAACACATATAGAGGATTGGCGGCAGCCACACCTAGACCACGGCGTTGACCAACTGTGAAATTATGTACACCGCCATGATGCCCGAGCACTTCCCCCTGACTGGAGACTATATTACCCCCGACCGATTTCTTGCCCGAATATCGCTCGACAAAATCCCCCACCGAACCGGTAACAAAACAAATATCTTGGCTCTCGTCCTTCTCGGCGATTACTGCCCCTTCGCTGGCGAGAAGCTCCCGCACCTCGCGTTTATGCATCCCCCCAACCGGAAACAACGTTCGCCCAAGTTCCTCCTGGGTCAGCATGAAAAGAAAATAGCTCTGATCCTTGGTCAGGTCGCGCCCGGTAAAAAGGCCAAGTTCATCTTCAGAAACAGCTTTGATTTGCGCATAATGGCCTGTAGCAACAGCGTCAATGCCCAGCATTGCCGCTCGGCGATATAGTTCACGAAATTTGATTTTCCGATTACACTCGATGCAGGGATTCGGTGTCAGACCAGCCTGATAGGCGGTCACAAACGGAGATATCACCTCCCGATCAAACGACCCTTCAAAATCAAAAACATAAAAAGGAAAATCCCCAAGCTCAGAAATTCGCCGCGCATCGTCAAAATCAGCAGGAGCACAACAGGTAGCACGAGCACTGTTGTGCGAGTGATTGCGATAATCCCAAACCTGCATCGCGACACCCACGACATCGTATCCCTGTTGGCGAAGAAGCAAGGCCGCGGCACTGGAATCAACTCCGCCACTCATCGCCACAAGAATTTTCCGAGACTGATTCATTAGTTATGCTGATTTAATGATGCCCCGCCAGCTCTTCTAAGCAGCTCGGCAAATGCACTGGCAAAGTTATTAACCATTTCCTCTGTCGCATCCCAGTCCAGACTGACACGCAACACTTCTGCAGCTTCCGTCCTGTCCAGTCCATAAACAAGAGCTGTTTGCGGAAGCTCCTGCTTACCGGAACCACAGGCAGAACCGGTGGAGACAGAGAAACCAAGCAGGTCAAAGCCAACAACAAGGTCATCCGCTCTTATTCCGGGAACCTGAAAAAGAAGCGTATTAGGCACAGCTTTTTCCTCACTCGGAGTCAAGCGGCGGCAAGTTGCGCTTGCCTGCAACATCCGCCAAAGATTTTCGCGCAAACCGGAAATCCTCAGACTTTCACGTCTTCGCTCCTCAAGGCTCTCAATACCCATACTTCCGCCAATCTCGTCAACTGCTCCGGCGAGGCTGATGATTCCGGGAATATTCTCTGTTCCGGCGCGCAGTCGACCCTGCTGAGGACCGCCAACAAGATACGGAGAGAAAATGTTACAACGGGCCGAATATTCAGCCTCGGCCGTGTTATCGGTCTCGCCGCTCGGAAAAGCGACCACACCTATTCCGGGCAATGCACCAAGCTTGTGTCCGGAGAATGCTACCGCATCAACGCCAGCGGCAAAAAGATCAGCAAGATCAAACTCCAGTTTACCCACGCCCTGCGTGATGTCAGAAACTATCGCTCCGCTGTAGCCTCCTTTCCGTAATTCCCTGGCAATCTCCAACAAGGGATTCACAGCGCCCGACTCATTATTGGCCAGCATTACCGAAACCAACAATGTTTCCGTTCTGATCGCAGCGACAACATCATCAACCCGAACCGTTCCATCAGAGTCTGGAGCGACCTGAGTAATTTCACCGCCGTCTTGAACGGCCCGGGTTAACGCTTCCTTCATCGCTGGGTGCTCAAAAGAGCTTGTTACAATATGACCCCGCGCCCCCGAATAAAATCCATGCACAAGACTATTACAACCTTCTGTACCACCAGATGTATAAATAAGCCGAAGACTCTTTGGCGATGCGCTGAGAAAGTTACGAATTCTCAAATCTGCTTCAGCCACAAGACGCCGCGCCTCACGCCCACCGGCGTGGATACTGGAGGGATTGGCCGGCGTTGCGACAGTTAACCGGGACTGCCCCTCAAGCCATGACTGAACCTCATGACGAGCCGCTTTTCGCAGTCTCGAACCGGCATTTGCGTCGAAATAGACTCTATCCATTTGTCAAAATATCCAAAATTGTTACCTCAACCTCATTACATGCCTGTAATGACCGGATTTCTCAAACGTTACCCAAAAAGAGAAAAAATAAAATACATGGGTAAAAAACTAAAGAAAACCGATTAATCTATCGACAGCTAATTCATGGGACTTTTAACTGGGGGTATCGCCCCGTCATCCAGCATCGTGGCGCAAACCACACAGGCAAATATAAGTAAGGGCACAGACGGTGGTCCACACAATCAGACTGCCCCCTCAGCCCAACTTATGAGCCAGGCAGGAATGATCAGTCTCTCAGCCAGCAGCAAAAATCGCGTCGCCTCTTTCGGAGAAGGGCGGTCCGTTGACGCCTCTTTCGACAAAAACGCCAGCAGAAATGCCACCGACAAAGAAAAATCTGAGGGCGTGGACAGGCAGGAAAACGGCGATAGTGAAAAAGGCGGTAAACTCAACATTGTGGCCTGAAACTTTCACTCACTAATCAAATCAGATTCTGAAGAGCCTCCAATTTGCAGTAATCGTCATTCATGTGCGCTAGCGAGTTAGATATCACTACAAATACATCACATCTCCTTTACTACTTTGATTTTGCGGGGTATTCATGCCGACCAAAGGCTGATACAGCGGATTTGCTGATCGGCCGGGACTGGCAACCCAGTAAACTCCAGCCCCACAGAACATTCTCGACCAAAACAGCATGTGTTGATTGCTGTGGAATGTAACTCATCCACCAAGCAGCTCTGCCCGAAGGTTAAAAGATTTAACTAACTCAGATTGCAAGACAAATGGTAACCTCTACATCCTCTTCATCTGCCCTGGCAGCCAAGAAAACCCTTGAACTTGATTCAGTTGTTGTACGCTTTGCCGGAGACTCAGGTGACGGTATTCAACTCACCGGAGAACAGTTCACAAACGAATCCGCCTCGATCGGCAATGACCTTGCTACCTTTCCCAATTTCCCGGCGGAGATTCGTGCCCCTGCCGGAAGTATTGGTGGTGTCAGTGGTTTCCAAATCAATTTTGGCAGTACAGCGATCAATACCCCTGGAGACTCGCCAAAAGTCCTGGTGGCGATGAACCCGGCTGCTCTGAAGGCCAACCTCAAAGATGTTCAGGATGGTGGAATTCTAATCCTCAACAAAGACTCCTTCACCGCTAAAAATCTTGAGAAAGTCGGCTATACCGATAATCCGACAGAAGGGGATGCACTCGAAAAACTTGAACTCAACTACCATGTGTATGTTGTGCCAATTACCTCTCTGACCAAAGAGGCATTGAGCAATACATCTCTTTCATCGAAAGAAGTCGAGCGCTGCAAAAACTTTTTTACGCTCGGAATCATGCTCTGGATGTTTAACCGCCCCAGTGAATCAACACTTGGCTGGATCCAAAGCAAGTTTGCCAAGAAACCGGCGATCGCCGAAGCAAACACCCTGGCGCTGCAAGCGGGTATTGCCTACGCTGAAGCTACTGAAATGTTCGAGACCTCTTATGTTGTTAAAGCTGCGGAACTTCCGGCTGGAACCTACCGAAACATCAGTGGCACCAATGCAACGGCACTTGGGCTGATTGCCGCATCCCAAAAAAGTGGCCTGCCGCTATTCCTTGGTGCTTACCCGATTACTCCAGCAACAGACATCCTGCAGGAACTGGCAAAGCACAAGCGTCTCGACATCAACACTTTTCAGGCCGAAGACGAAATTGCCGCAATCTGCGCAACAATCGGCGCTGCCTATGCTGGCAACCTTGCGGTGACATCATCCAGTGGTCCGGGAATAGCACTTAAAGGAGAAGCTCTTGGCCTTGCCGTAATGACTGAACTGCCGATTGTCGTCATCAACGTTCAACGCGGTGGACCATCAACCGGACTGCCGACAAAAACTGAGCAATCCGACCTGATGCAGGCAATGTACGGAAGACACGGTGAAGCTCCTATGTGTGTGCTCGCAGCCTCCTCTCCATCCAGTGCTTTTACGATGGCCTACGAGGCCTGCCGCCTAGCTTTGAAATACATGACACCTGTCATGCTACTCTCTGACGGTTACATCACAAACTGTTCCGGACCGTGGAAAATTGTAGATCCAGCCGAACTGCCAGAAATC
>JAQTWB010000152.1 GCA_028689495.1 bacterium
GTAAAAGCCGACCGAGATGGGTTAAGTGCTCGGGTATCGCCCAAGGGCAAAATTGTTTTTCAGTTTCGTTATCGGTTCGATGGCAAGCAACAGCGGGTAGACATTGGTACTTACCCACTTATGAAGCTTGCTGAAGCCAGGAATGAGCTGGATAGGTTAAGGGCAGTACTTGATCAGGGCAGAAATCCCAAGCTCTACCTTCAGCAGGAACGGGCCAAGTATTCTGCCAACCAAAGCTTCGAATCGATTTTTCGAGACTGGATAGACTCTGCCGGTAAGCAAGGGCTAAAGGAGAAAACGTGGCACTTCCAAAAACGCAGCATTGAAATATATTTGCTGCCCCGACTTGGCAAGTACCCATTAACTGACATCAATGAATTGTCCTTAAGAAACTGTCTTCGTGAGGTTTCGGAGTCGTCCCCTTCAAACACAGAACGCCTAGTGTCTGTACTGCATAAGTTCTATGACTGGCTGATTGATGAACAAATCTTGGAAATTAACGCTGCTGCTGGGATCACAGCAAAGAAGGTTGGCGGTAAGAAAGGCAAACGAACTCGGGTGCTAAATGACAACGAGATCAGGATACTTTGGCGCTATTTGCATGAGTCAAAAATCACTGAGAAGAATCGCATCTACATAAAATTGCTTCTGTTATTGGGAGGCCGTAAGGGAGAACTCATTCAAGCTGAAAAGCATCACTTTGACTTGCAATCAGCAATGTGGACAGTGCCCATAGAGATCCGCAAACAAGGTGAGAAAATTGGAGCGCCGATCATGCGGCCATTAATCAAACCAGCTATCGAGCTGATTGAACTGGCGATGGAGATGAGCAAATCAACTTACTTGTTTCCCGCGAACGGACAAGAAGGGCTTGCCACAAATGGCTTTGATACCACTATTCCTAACAATGTGAAAATCTGGGCTCGCAGATCGCTTGGTATTGAGATGGAACACTGGTCTATGCATGATCTTCGCAGAACGATGCGAACGCGAATGTCAGCCATCACCACGCAAGAAGTTGCCGAGTTGATGATTGGCCACAGCAAAAAAGGGTTGGATGCTATCTACAACCAATATCAGTACCTGGATGAAATGCGTCATGCTTACGACGTTTGGTATCAACAACTAGAAACCATCATTGAGCCGACAGGCTTTCCATTCAACTGGCGTTTCGGACAATAAAATAAAAGAAAGAGGCTCAGTCCTCTTTCTTCTCATACTCCTCCAAATCTTCAATGTGCCACAGCTTGTTTCGTGTATTTCGGTTGATACGAGGTTGCGGCAAGCTGCCATCTTTTATTCTTCGCCAGAGCGTCGTATAGCTAATGTGGTAACGAGCCATCACTTCGTAAGATGTTAGAAAAGGGGTTACCTGGTGCGCTACTGCTGTCATCTGCATTCTCCTGAAAATCAATGTAAAGCTATCATCGCCTGATTCATCACTTGTTGATGGTCAGAAAGATGCATGATTTGTTCAGAAGATCAGCCTTATCATGACACCGGTATCATTGTGCAGTTTACCAAATTTCCAGTTTACGGCGAAAAGCGCCGTAAAATCGCATTAAGTTAAACCATCTTTATCGATATGCACGCTCTAGCTACTAGGAATTTAGCGTAGCGGTATACTTCGTAAGTGCATTTCGATGGCTTCAATCACTGACTTAGTGAGGGGTAAATGCGCTTTTTCTTTCGCCCATACCTCATGGAAGCCTGCTACGGTTTGCTTTGCAGTATCTAACACCAATTTTTCTGGCAACATGGCTTTAGCCGCTAAGTGTGATAGCTCATCCAGCGTGAAATCGCTGAATTTCTTGCTACGGCTCACCTTCAGCGATGCACTATCATCGGGGATATAAGGAATGGTTGAAACAAAGTCATAAGCAGGTGCAATAGACGCAGTACGCTTATCTTTGTAAATCACAGACCAATTCTTCAAATGCATATCGGCATTGCCAATTAGCGTGTTGAACACCAATCGGCGAGTAAATTCAGCAATGTCTTCGTCTTGCCCTTCAATACCGATAACCTGAGCAATATTTCGCATACTGGCTTTTTTGTACTTATCTTGAGGATAAACACCAAACACTTGCGCAAAGTCCTCAATGTGAACAGCTTGACCATCTGCACGGTCAAAACGCTTGATCACAAAAGCGCTATCTCCAAATTTGCCAATGCCATTTGGGATATTAGTAATCCGATTAATAGGGAGTAGCTGCGTTTCTGGCACGTCCATTCCCAACATTCGAGCCAGTTCCATCATTGAATATTCATTTTCTGGCACAGCTTCAAATCGAGACGACGGTAATTTTACAATCCAAGAGCCACCTTGACCGGTTGCTGGGATCGTCAAACCGCCATTTGCCTGCTGCACAGCTGAAAACTTCAATTGCACTCCCGCTAATGAAAAACGCATTGGCCCATCTGTCTTCGTTTCATCTTCTATGTCTTGATACACATTAGGTGGTAAGGCTTCACCATCCGCAGGCTCAACCGTGATCGCTCCAGCCAGATCCTGCCCCAGTACCCACAATAGAAAAAATTCCCGTGCTGGGTTCACACCAGCACGCTCAGCCAGGTAATTACGCATGGTTTCTTCTGGTAAAAGGTTGGAGAAAAACGGGGTTAACTTAGTTTGGGTAGGTTTGAAGCTAGTCAGCAGGCCACCGAGCGAATCTTTAAAGCCAAGCCCTAACACAGGCCGCGATTCGTCATTAATGTACGAATCCATAAAGGCAAAAAGTGTTCTGTCATTACCCACGTTGGTGATCGTTGCGATCGGTTCACCATAGAGCAACACGTTGAGCGTAGAGACATGGTTAGTCATCGTCGTCTTCCTCTAACTGATACGCGGGCGACATTGGCTCACCCTCATCGCTGATGCCGTTAATACCTTGGCCACTTCGAATGATCGACTTGATGGCAGGTACAGACTTTTTAGGCGCAACCAATAGCTCTAGGTCTAGTACACGGGCAAGTGCAATCAAACTGGATATTCTTAAATCAACACTGCCAGACTCGATTTTCGAAATATGGCTTTGAGGTACCCCCGAACGAGCGCTTAGTTCTCTCTGGCTAAACCCCTTTCGTACCCGAGCTTCTCGAAGGCTTTCTAGTATCTGCTCTGTTACATAGCTCATTTCGATACACCTTAATGCATCACTTAAGAAAAGTTATATACAAAAACATATCACAGTAACTCAAATAACACAAATTCGATTAGCCATTATATATCAAAATCTATGACCTGATACATAATTACATATAAGTAGAAGGAGATTTTTGTCATCGACAAAAGAGCGATACTCTCGCTGATAATCGCGAACTGACGCATCATACTCCCTAAGTACTTTTGTCGCTCAGCCCTTATACAGCAAGGGCTACAGAAGAACTCGCGTCAAATCGCCAGAAGATAAGTGCAACAAAGAGGAAGTTTGTACACAGTTACAGGAAATTTTGTACACACAAGTCGAAAAACAAGTGCAAAATGATGGTGTAAACAGCAACTAAATTTGAAGGTAAGTCTGATATCTCAATTAGAAATAACCGTATTGGTTCGCTTCAAGCATCTTCAAAAACAAACACTAAAGCAAAAATTACACCAACAATAAACTCCCTCATTAAATTTTGTAATTTGGTACAGAAGAAAACATTTACCAAAAAAGAGATTCTTTTTAACGGTAGTACTTTTTACGTCAAACCCAGTAACCACAAGGCCTACAGACAGGTTTGTGTCATGGAATTTTCGCCAAAGGCCTCTAAAACGGAATTTGTACTCAAGTTTGTACACACTTTCCGAGGTTACGCTTGAACATCATTGAAAAGCAAAGAAACGAGAAAAAGACAAAAAGCCTTTAAATTCAGTACGTAGAGATGTGATTGTGGTGTGCAATGAAAGGTGGTTTTAAGCGTTGAAAGGCTGGGCGGCATCAGGGTGAGAAATAATTGCGAAAGTACGGCGTTTGCCCACTTCCTGCAGGAATGGAGAATTAGACATCAACTCAAATCTTCTAATTGATATACAGACGAAATGAACCAGCTATAGCACCTAAGATGCAAAGCTGGTTCGACAGATTACGCTGTAAGGGATAAACGAAATTACTGGCTATTTTCGCTGATCCTTGCTTTTTAAACAATCAATGCTTTCTAACAATATGCGCAATCAGTTGGTATGGAAACGGCTCACTAACTCACTTAAGCGATTAGATAGCGCTTGCAACTCTTTCGCTTGCACCGCCGAACCAACAGTCCGGTTCTCCGTAGTTTCCGACAGAGTATGGATATCCGTTACATTCGCTTCCATCTCTTTTACCGTGCTTTGCTGCTGGCTTAATGCGGTCGTAATTTGAGCATGCATCGTCTGTACATCGGTCACCAGCTGTCTGATCTGCTGAATTTCTGTCGCGGTCTGTTGCACCAGCTCAATGCCTTTATCCGCACTGTTTTTTGCAGAGTTAACCCGGTTTACTGATTCATCGGCGGCACTGCGTAACAACTCAATTTTACGCTGAATGTCGACAGTAGCATTTTGTGTACGGGAAGACAGCGAGCGAACCTCATCAGCAACCACCGCAAAACCGCGACCTAATTCACCCGCTCTGGCCGCTTCAATCGCCGCATTTAATGCCAGTAAGCTGGTTTGCGATGCAATGCCATTGATCACGGCGAGCACACTGCTGATCTCATCAATTTGCGCGCTGAGATACGACATGGATTGTGCTGACTCGGTGGTATCTGACGCCAGTTTTTCGATTTCCACCGCTGAGCGTTTCGCATTATCTGAACCGGATAAGGTGACCTGATCGGCTACCGACATTGCATTGTAGGTTTCATGGCTGCTACGGGCGACTTCATCAATGGACGCCGCAAACTCGGTCATGGCACTGGCAATGGTCTGTGTCATACCGCGCTGACCGGAGATACCACTCAATACATCATTGGTTTGTTTTTGTAATTCACCAGACACCGACGCCAGCTGAGTCGCTGCATCTGATACTTCAATCACCACACCGCGGATATTCGCAATAAACGAGTTAAACGCACGCGACAGTTCGCCAATTTCATCAGCCCGTTTTGCGCTGGCCAGCTGAACATTCAGATCCCCTTCCCCTTTCGCTAACTCCTGAAAGGAATCGACCAATTCACGCAGTGGATTGATCAAACGGCGCGCCATCGTCAAACCAAACAACACAGCAATCACCAGTACAATCAACGCAATAACGATCGTATTTTTAGCGATAGAACTTAAGATCTGCTGTTTATCAGCAAACGCTTCCGCAGTAGAAATTTCAGAAATTACGGCCCAATTCAGCCCCATTAATTTCATCGGGGCATAGGCTGCAATCACATCGTCGCCTGCAGCACCGG
>JAQTWB010000153.1 GCA_028689495.1 bacterium
TCGAGAGGCGCCCGCCAATCTGTCGTCACCAGACTTATTTTTTGACCTGGAAAGATTCTACCGTGTCAAAAAACTCCGTTGAACGGTAAGGCAGTTGATTATTTGCCACTCAGTGAGAGGACGTATTTAACCAGCGCCTTGCGATCGTCTTCCGAGATATCTGCGCGGCCAACCATTGATGGGCTACCGCTATACTGAGCCGCGCCGTTTGAGATGACATTGAAGAGATCGGCTTCTGTTCCAGTAGCACCGTCTTTATCGGTGTCAAATTTAAATGAGCCGGCAGCAAGGTTCTGTGGTCTGGGGTTGAGTGCTACAGCCGCAGGTCCGTCCCCTGCACCTACCGGGCCATGACAAGCGGTGCAACCACCTACCGTATCGTAAACTGTTTTGCCTTTGGCAATAAGTTCGTCAGCAAGAGCGGCGTTTGACAGCAGGGGGATTGAAACAACACAAGCGAGCAGGCATTTCCTGATCATATGGGCCTCCATTCGGATATAAAGCTTTAAATTTTAGAGATAATAGCACTTGATCCATCGTCTGATGGTGTGATGAGCAGATGACCGGAAAAGTTGCCGGATTGCCAAGCTTTTGCAGTCAGATTCCGTATAGGCGTCGTCGTAGCAGAGGTGTCGCGTCAGCACAAGAGTATATTGTGTTGTCAGCGCTTTTGCTTGTTGTCGTCAATTGTCGGAAAAAACTCTTCTGACCAGGATCGGGTAGTGCCCATTTGTCCTTGATAGTGGCCGGTGCCTCTTTCGCCGTAGGCAACCTCTGGGGGCTCTTCCATCTGGTAAAACACGATTTGCGCAATGCGCATTCCGGAGTGAAGGCGACGAGGGTAAGGTCCAAGGTTTTGCAGTTCCAGTGTTACCTGGCCGTAAAAGTTGCAATCTATCCAGCCGCTGAGACTGTGGTTAAGCCAGAGCCGGCCAAGTGAACTTTTCAGTTTAAGGTCTCCGACCACATCCCTGGGTAATTTCACCACTTCCCGGGTTGTCGCCAGTACGACCTCGCCAGGAAAGAGGGTTAAATTTTCACATTGGAATTCTTCTGGTTCCCGGGTGGGACAAATCCAGTGATCGCCGAGGGTGATATCATAACTGGCAGGGTTGACCTGGGCTTCGCTGAAAGGAGTGACGCCGCCGTTCTGGCCCCAATTTTTAATCCAGTGGTCTGGTTTAACCATAAAACTAATCCGGTTGCTTGTTGGCACTTCTCCTGCGGTAATTACGCAGGAATTGTTTGTCGCAGATCATGAACTGTTTGCCAAGACGAGGGGTCAGAGATAGCACAATAATTCATCACCATAAGATTGTAGAATGCCGGGAAGTTTGACATGGCGTCATTTTGAGAGTTTTTCAATTTAAAGATACAAATTTTCACTGCGGAATGTTAATTTCGCACCCCCCCTTTTCTTCGAGCTTGCGGCCAATTATCGGGATAGCTTTGCATCATAAGCAGAGGATAAATCTAACATTGATGGTGGGGGGATTGTGGTTCATCAGAAAGGACAGAAAGAGCAGGGGGCAGGTGTTCGCTTACTGCTTATTGAGGATGATCTTTCACATGCAGTGTTGATTCGCCGCGCCTTGACTAAAGAGCTGGTGGCCGAAGTGGTTCATGTTGAGTCGGGTAGTGAAGCATTGACGCAGCTAGGACATGATGACTTTGATGTCGTGTTATCTGACCTGAATTTGCCAGATTATTCCGGAATCGAATTGATTCAGCTGATTAACAAGATTTCACCTGACGTGGCGTCAATTGTTTTGACCAGCTCAGATGATTTGCAGCTTGTTGTGCAGGCGATGAGTGCAGGAGCGTGGGACTACCTTACGAAGGATTTCTCTTCTGGTTTTCGCGAGCGGCTACACTTGGCTTTGCAGCGGGCGATAGAGAAACGTGAACAGTCGCTACGTACATTGCAGGCGATTAGTGAGCGAAATGCTTTTTGGGCGGCCACCAACGAAGCCCGTGACGGTATTGCTATACTTAATGGGCGAGCTGAAGTTGTATTTGCCAATCTTGCTTTTCAGAATTTTACCAAGGCTTTGACTTACACTGGTGGAGAAGAACGAGGGGAATTGTTTAATGCAGTTGTTGGTGTCGGCAATGAGACATTTGGTGAGCTTTTCCTTGATCGAGTGCAGAGTCTTAGTGGTGGCGCGCTTTGGACAATGGAAGCTCAGACTGGTGATAGTGATCGGCATTATACAATATCAGTCAGTGAGTTAAGCCACCGACAGGCTGGTGATGGTGGAGAACGCGAGGACGGAGCTGCGGTGGTTTCCCGCCTTGCATCAAGTCTTGCGATCCATCGTTATGTGGTTTGGGTGAGAGACATCACTGATGTCAAGGACCGAGAACGTTACCAGCGCGAGTTGCTTTCGACCACGACTCATGATCTTAAGGGACCGCTGGGTGCCATACTGACCGCAGTTGAGGTCTTGCGAGATTATCAGGTGTTACCGCAGGAGATGGTGAGCAATTTACTCAATCGCATTGGTTCCTGCGCACGAACATCAGTTTCATTGATTGACGAGTTTCTAAGTGCAAGGCGGATTCAGGATGGGGTGCTTTCGATTAGGCCTCAGCATTACCCTGTGGCAGATATGTTGCGTGATATCGTCATGGACTACTCGACTGTCGCCATGTCGCGAGGCATAGAGCTGACTGATGAGCGTAATAATGAAGAGGTTGATATTTATGTGGATCGACTTGGTTTCCAACGAGTTATCGGTAATCTGGTCAATAACGCACTTAAATTCAGTGGCGCAGGCAGTCGGGTTTCAGTTTCTGCGCAGAGGCTAAGTAATGGTGTGATGATTTCAGTTGCTGATACGGGTAGTGGAATTGAGCCGGAGAAGCAGCATAGCTTATTTGAGCGTTATGGGAGGCTTGATAAACATCATGCGGTCGATGGCACAGGACTTGGTTTGTACGTTGTTAAAAGTATAGTCGATGCTCATCGTGGACGTATCGATCTCACCAGTTCCATCGGTGGCGGCACCACCTTTAGGATATTTTTTCCAGCACAGATTGCAGATCCTGAAGGTGGTTCAGAGTTTTAGCAGTCAACGCTTCTGGTGAGGTTGTTGTGCCACCGGCTAGTAGCATCCAGGATGGTGCTTTAGGAAACATTTCGCCGAGCATCGCCAGTGATTGAAGAAATTTTTCATCATCGTAGCCAGTGGAGGAATGGGTCGGGCTTTCGTCTTTAATTTTTTTCATGGCGCTTAGAGCCGCCTGACGTAGCCGGGATATTTCAAATAAACCAGCCTTGTAAATGGCAGTGAGATCCAGTTCTCGGGAAATCAGATCTTTAAGTATTTCTTGTGCACTATGATTTGTTTCCGAATGTCTCCCGAGCGATTGTTTAAGCAGAGATTGCAGGCCGATATTCATCGCGCCACGTACCTGACGAGTCATTGTTTCAACTTCACTAGTTTCATAATGTGCTACACCGTAAAAAACGATTGCTGCACCGAGAATTAAAGCCATTTCTCCTTCAACAATCGTTGGATCATGTTGGTCGAGCATCAGGTTGAGGAAGGAAGTTAATGGCTCTAGTGTGCGGTCAACGTGAAGAGCGGGGCAGAGACCGGGAGAGCGAATATCGTAGCTCATGGCAGTGTCTTTCCGCTCAAGGGCATCGAGAATAGTTGCGGCGGGGAGTGGGCGGTGAATCTGTATACTTAATTCAAAATCAGGGATGTCTTCTGCGGCCAGGTTTCGTTCTTTATGAGTATAGGCATTCTCCTCGAATGCTGATTGAGTTGCGGCTTGCGCCTCGGCGAGCAACTGGTAGAAAAATTCCGGACGCGATTCAACTATGTAAGCCAGCATACGGGCGAAAAGCACATGGCGATCATTGTCTTCGATTGAAATGCCAAGCCAGGTGTAACCTCTATCTGGTGTATAATATTCGGCAGCGGGTGGAGCCTCTGTAGGCTCATCAAACATTACGACATCAAGATAACGATGCACAAGCAGGCAGAGGATTTCAGGGTCTAGGTTGCGCAATAGTTTGTCCATGCCCGAGAAGAATTCGACGTCGCTCAGTGTGGCAAGCCAAAGCCAGAAGTTATCTTCAGAAAATTGATCGCGATGCCAAAGGTCAAAATCCAGAATGCGGGCCACCTGTTCATCGCTTAACGTCATGAACAGTTCAGTTGCTGATTCAAGACCAGATAGACGAATTGCCGAGTGGATCACCTGTGGAGGGAGCATCCTGACCATTTGTTCGGGGACATCACCACGAACAAGGCTGCGTGCCAGTCGCTGCGGTCCGAGTGTGGTCAGTTGCTGGATGCTGGTGATATTGCTTGTTGTCATGTGGTGAGCCTTTCAGGTGTTGAATCACCCGATTGACATGAAAAGGTGAAATTTGCAAGATTCAAGTTTTGATAGGTCGTATACAGTTTCAAAAAATGGTCTTAATTTTTAGCTGAAATAATCCGTGATGCTGACGGCGTATGTTTGTTCAAGTCGGACCAGGTATATATTATTACTCTGTGTTGATATTTGGCCGGACAAGTCAATTGCCCGCTTATAGTAACAGCGGCTTATGGATTGGCACGGCTCATCACGAGTTCCAGAATCTGTCTCGAGCGCTTGACGATGTTCTCCGCCGCGCCAGTTTTTATATCTGTAAAATTATTATCACTTGATTTTTTCAAATAATCGAACAGACTGTCGGCCCTGGTCCTGATTTCTCCAAGACTAGCCCCAGGTCTTACTCCAAGAGCACGGCGAGCGGCATCAATCTTTTCCGGAGTAATGTTGCTGACCTTGTATTGTTCACCTTTCTCCAGTCCTTCCCTGAGAATGTCGAGTTTTCCATGGGAACGAATAGTTTTGACCAGATCTTCCACTGGCCCGTATGCTTTGTATTGAATCTGGGTTCTCAGGTTATCTCGGGCAAGTCCGACGATTTTAATCGCGTCATCTCCATAGCTGCCCTTGTCGGTGAAATTTTTCAGATGTTCAATGATATCTTTTGCTGCTCGAGAGATCTCTCGTTCACTGGCCCCTGGTCCGACTTTCAGTATTTTTGCAGAAGCATCCAGGACTTCATCAGTGAGGTCTCCCGGACGAAGTGCTGAGCCATTTTTTGTCAATGCCGCACCTTTGACGATCATTCCTTCATTGATAATATTTTCTGTCAGTTGTATGGCCTCGCCATGGATGCGGGCAGCTCTTCCCATCCTTGAAAGCTCTTCGACAGGACGATTACCTGGACCGGGGGGCAGATCATTTGTACCGGCTTCAGCTTGGGTCTGCAGGTTTTTTCCGGTGGGGGGTGATGATTGCGATGGGCCGGTTGATGCCGGACCTGAACCGGTATTTGCAGATGTCTCAG
>JAQTWB010000154.1 GCA_028689495.1 bacterium
GGTGTTGATTCCCACAAGGCCATAGGAATCCGCGCTTTGCTCGCGCAGCACACTTCCAAGATTGATCGTCAAACTTGATGTTTCCGGCATCTGGATACTATCAGCGTTCCTCAGGCTTCCCGAGCGTTGCGATCCATCCGGGAAATAATAAGTCACCTGCGACTCTTCCTCGGCAATATTCATCAATCTCAGATAGTTTTTCATATTGAGAAAGCTATTGTATGTCGTGTATAGCTTCTCGCCAAATATTTCACGTGCCGGCGATGCATAGGCAGTCTGGACCGAACGAGTGCCGAGGTCGCGATGATAAAAGACACTCTGCGCCAAAATTGATTTGGGTTTATCAGAACTTATTTTTACATAGCCACTTTGAACATCAAGCAATAATCCCGCACTGTTAAAATGTCTCTGGGCAAGTGCTGGAAAGTTGATTACGTGATCTGCGACAACGTATCCATCACTGTCGATATAACTGAAATGCACATTAACGGGCTCGTTTAGAATATTGGCCACTTCAATAAAATTCTCCGCCGCAAATTCCACCGACATTGGCAAATAAACGCTGCGTGAAAAGCCTGCCTCTGCGGGCAAGGTAATCGCATAATCAAAGGCATCAAAATTTGACCCTTCAGCATAACGCACTACATTAGCCAGATAGGGTGAGGAACTATCATCGGGAATAATTATATTCGTCCCAACATTGTTCGGTCCGGGATTGACATGTCCGCCATCAATATCTCGTCTCCCCAGCGGTGGGACTGAAACATGGGCCTCCGTAACAAAAACACCACTCATATCATAACGTCTGACGGTAAAAGACTTCGTCCGCGATTCATCAAGATTGGCAATCGTCAGCCAGTTGTAAACTGTATTATTGCTATCATAGATGTGTCCTCCCGGATGATAGGAGTTATACATGACAGCAGTCTGTCCTTTTGACACATCACGTAATGCCTCGGTATAGGCGAACCCGTACTGAACATCGGCGGCTCCTGTTGTGTCCGGGTAATAAAGCGAGACTCGACCGTCAAAATGGTCATGAGAACACTCAACCTTGAACATGCCGTAGGTATCCGCTTCAAACCCCTGAAGGTCATTGATGATGATATCGCGCTGAGTCATCGCCGGGACAGTCCAGGTCTTGCTGACCGGATTTCCGCTACCACCAATAGTAAACAAGGTCAGAGACACCGTAAGCGGATCATCCCCGGTATTCATGATTTCGAGAATATTTATCATTCCTAAAAATCCATTCCACATTGCATAGGCAGGATTTGTCACATGGGGATAAGCAGTAAAATCTACATCACTGACAGCCTGGTCAGTAATAGTTACAGAGGACAACTCTCTGCTTATCACATACCCGGAAAGGTCTGCTGAAACAGTATGCTCGCCCGGTGGAACGAGTTCAATGGTGTAAGCTCCTAGACTGTTTGTCACTGCACTTCGTCCACCGGCAGTTACGGTCACACCGGCAAGTGGCGAATGTTCAAGATTGGTCAAAGTTACTTTTCCGCTCACATTCTGGCCGAGATCGATATCCGCTCCCTCCAGTCCGGCAAAATCATGCACCCTGTTGCCGGTCACGGTCCCCGTCACCTGGAAAGGGCTGAAGGTATGTCCCGATAATGTCGGTGTCACCGAATAATTACTGCCATAAGGCACTGAGCTGAAACTGTAATACCCGCTGCTATCTGTAATCACAGTCCCAAGACTGCCTGCTGATACCAAGACTCCCGCAAGCCCTGCACCAGAAAGAGTAATGTGGCCCGAAACAGTATGAAGGTTCCTCGTAGCGGTCAGCGCAAGATTGGTCGAAGCAGCGAGACTGCCAGAAACCGTTGCCGGCGAAACAACCGTTCCGGCTTTAGCAAAGCTCAGATTATAACTTGTCCCGTATGGCAGTGTGTACGAGAACTGCCCCGCGGCATTGGTAAGTCGGTTACCAATTGCTCCCCCGGTAACAACAACCCCCGCCAAGGGGATTCCACCTTCCAACACCGTGCCGGTTAAGAGATAATTACCGGTAGTTGCAGTGAAAGCATGATTCGCATTGCCAGATGCTGTTGCCGAGACAGATGCTGGCGCAAAAGTGTAGCCCTGACGCTGCAGTGCAACAGTATAATTTACCCCATCAGGGACACTGGTAAACTGGAAATTGCCACTTAGGTCACTAACTGTATAACCAAGCGCGCCACCACTGACAACAACTCCACTCAGCGGACTGCCACTGTTTGATACTGAACCTGCAACAGTATATGTCGCAGTCTGGGCTGTAGTTATATGATGAGTATTGCCAAAGAGAACTCCGCTCCGGGTTGCCGGAATAAAAGTATATCCCGAGGCAGAATAGGTCAGGCTGTAAAATGTGTTTGCTGGAACTGCGATGAAGGAATAATTCCCACTGCCATCTGTGACAGTTGTGCCCAACGCTCCGCCATTAACCGTCACACCGGCCAGTCCGGTGCCAGCAAAATTTACCGTGCCACTTAGAGTATAGAGCGCATCCTGATGAGCCGCGATCACCTGAAAATTGTGGGTGGCATTACCTGTCAAATTACTATTTGTCAGCAATGGGAAAAACAAGGCGCTATTGAAAGATGGAGAAAGTGTATAGCTGGTGCCAACTGGAATAGCTACAAACGAATACGTTCCATCTCCTGCAGTAACAACTGAGCCAAGAGATCCACCATCAATCGTCACTCCAGCAAGTGGACTGCCCTGGTCAGTCACAATTCCCGTTATCGAATAAGTCGCCACCGAAGGTACAGCCGTAAAGTTATGGGTAACAATTCCGCTTGCTGTCCCGCTGAACGAAGCAGGAAGAAACGTATAGTTTTGTGACGCAGCTTCAACAGTATAAGCAGCACCTTCCGCGATAAACCGTATTTCATAGTTGCCTGCCGCATCCGTAGTATCCGAACCATATCCAGGCGCAGAAACCACTGCTCCGGCAAGTGGTAAACCACTTCCCTGGATGGTAACCGTCCCGGCAATAGTAGCCGTTCCGCCAAGTCGCCATACCGTCATCCGGTTTTTCGCCCCATCGCTGGCCTCACCGGTAATAACTATGCGCCCGGCACTATCTATTGCCATCCCCTGACCCGACTCATAGGTGCCTCCAGCAGCACCATCATGGCAAAAAATTCCAGTCTTGTTGAAGGTCGAATCTGGAACACCGGTAGGCAGAAGTTTCCAAATACACATATCCTTATTGGGAGTCGCATTTGTGCTCTCGCCGACAATCCAAATATTTCCACCACCGTCAATCAGCATATCTGCCGGAGAATCATCCCCGCTACCACCAGCACTACCGTTATAAGCAATGACTCCAGTGCCGTTAAATGTAGTATCAAGAGTCCCATCAGCGCCGCTTAATTTCCAGAGAACAAAATCAAGGTCCCCGGCTGCGTTCCTGCTATTACCAGCGACAAGAATGTCATCACTTGCGTCAATGGTCACCGCGATCGCAGCATCGTGATTTCCAGGAGTGCCCGCTGCTCCGTCGAGTTCAATATAACCTGTTCCGTTAAAAGCGGTATCAAGCGTTCCGTTAGCGAGATAACGCCAGACTATGGCATCCCTGTCGCCCGCTCCCGGATTCCCCTCGCCTACAACAACAATACGGCCAAGAGAATCAACTGCGATGTCATGCCCCATATTTGTCGGGATGGTCTGAAAATCAAGTTTACCGTCGCCGGAAAAAGAGGTGTCCAGAGCGCCAGCAAGCGTCAGCTTCGAGAGCGTCATGTAATTACCATACTGACGCCCAACAAGCAGATATCCACCATTGATCAGATCCTGGACAGACCGATCAGACTCGATTTCGAGCCCCGCAAAGCTCGTCGCCGCCACCCCGCCCGAGCCAAATCCCGAATCCAGCGCCCCGTTTGCCGCATAACGCCAAATCGTCGGTGCATCCCGGCCACCGGACTCACGATAACCACTCATGACAATCTTCCCCAGGGAATCTATGAAAAGATCATGCCCATGAGGATATGCTCCTCCCTCAGCTTTGAAACCCGTGCTGTTAAATGACACGTCGGGAGACCCATCATCATTAAACGCCCAAATGGCAGCGTTAGAATAAGCACCTGAAGCTGTTCGATCAGTACCTCCAACATAAATTTTTCCATCGGGAGAAACATCGACATTCCTCCCCTGAGACGGATAATAGCTACCCGCTGCATAAACATAAACACCACCTGTGGCAAAGCTTTGGTCGAGTAAACTGAGTGGAACAGGTGGGGCACTCTGACGTTCAGTCACCATGATGTTATCAATCGCCAAACCATCATTAGCTGTATTGCGATAGTCTTCATACACGATTCTGAACCGGACACTGCTTTCTCCCGCATATTCATCCAGCATATGACGAGCAAGTAACCAGGCGCCACTTCCCGACGGTCCACTACCTGACCAGCCCATCGACTGTCCCGCCGGCGTCTGCGATATAGACTGACTGTTATACCAGTTTTCTCCTGTCTGCGGACTCCCCAAAACTGACCAGGTATTGCCATCATCGATTGAGACTTGAACTACAGCTCCATCCTGATTTGGAGTAGATTCCCACCAGATATGAAAGGCGAACTCCGGCTCAACTGCGGCACTCAAATCAAAACAGGGACCCGTAACAATGGCGGCATTATTGTTATAATTGGCGGTTGTCGCGGCAAGACCTCCAGTCACAAGAGCATTCACCCCGGACTTCGCCCCGATGATTGTAGATTTTGCCGGGGTTCCCAGTGCAACAAGCGGATTTCCGGACGAAGTTACCACCCAGTCATTACTGCCACCTTCAAAATTTACTCCATAGGGAATTGAACTATAGGTTTTAGCCTTATGACTATAGACGGTCTTCGATGACTCGGGTGGAGAAATGGAGGTATCAGCCGTCACGGTATGATCCCCAACGACACTCAAGTCAGCCGCAGTTGTAAAAGTATAGGAGTAAGAAGTTGCCGGTTCGATCGTATCAGTAAATATTTCGCTAACCCAGGCTCCTCCATCGAGCTGATATTTTACGGTAAATCCCGACTGCGCTTTATATCCATAGTTGTAAAGGTCGACTGATACTGTTCCATTTGCATCATAGCCACAAAGGTCCGAAATCGGCGAGGTCACTGCATCCACACGCACATCGGAAAAAGTCACATCATGAAGAGCAACAACGAATGTATGACTGACATTCCCGGTAACCCAACCTGTTTGAGTTTCTGGATAAAAAATTGTTCGGTCTCGG
>JAQTWB010000155.1 GCA_028689495.1 bacterium
GTTTCTCTGCACCGCTCAGTGAGGAAAATCTCACAGCACTGCGCAGTATCAGGCAGGTCGATCGTGTTGATGTTCATAGCAGTGCTGCTGGTGAGGTTACATACAATCTTGTCCCGAAGAATCGACAGGAAGTTTTTTCCGAAGTGTTTTCCTGCCTACAGAACAGAAGCATCAGCCCGCAACGGATTAGTGTCCATCAGGGAGAGCTTGATGAGGTTTTCCGCCAAGTAACAGATAAAGACATACAATAGTTTCGGAGAGACCTGAATGAACCCAACAGTTGTCTATACTATCGCCAAGAGGGAGTTACGTTCCTATTTCGCCACACCGTTGGCGTTGATTTTTCTCGTTGTTTTTCTTGTATTACTGGGTTTTTTCACATTCAAGCTTGGTAATTTTTTTGAAATAGGACAAGCAGATCTCCGAGCATTTTTTGTCTGGCATCCCTGGCTCTATATGTTCATAGTTCCAGCGATCTCGATGAGATTGTGGGCGGAAGAGAAACGATCCGGCACAGTCGAGCTATTGCTGACTTTGCCTGTAACAGTGTTTGAAGCTGTTACGGGCAAGTTTCTTGCCGCCTGGATCTTTCTTGGATTGGCTTTGTTGTTGACCACTCCAATAGTCTGGACTGTTAATTACTTGGGTACTCCGGATAATGGCGTGATTGTGGCGGGCTATTTAGGCAGTTTCCTTCTGGCCGGAACATTTCTCGCTGTCGGCACAATTATGTCGGCTTGCACCAACAATCAGGTTGTCAGTTTTGTGCTCTCGACATTTTGTTGTCTGTTCATGGTTCTCATGGGTTACGAGCCGGTGATCGATGTTATGCTGCAGTTTGCTCCAGAACCCGTCGTTGATGGTCTGACGAAGATGAGTTTCCCTTATCACTTTGAGGCGATTCAGAGAGGAGTTATTGACACCCGCGATTTGTTCTATTTTTTAAGCTTGATGATTTTTGGTTTGCTTGCTGCATCTGTTGTTATTGAACGGACTCGTGCTGACTGAGACCCGGAGGGTATTAGCCCGGTAGTTAGGAGAATCATCGAGATAGTCTTTGGATAAAGAAAAGTAATTGAGGAGTTGCGTCGTGCGTAGATCGCTATTGTCCCTGACCGGAGTATTGTTGCTATTCGGTATAGTAGTCTTTTCAAATTTTATTGTGCAGTCACTTTTTTCATCGGCATCGATCGATTTGACTGAAGAGAAGCTTTACAGTCTCAGTCAGGGTTCCAAAGACATCGCCGCCACTCTGCCAGTGCCTGTAACATTAAAATTTTATTTCAGCCGCACTGATTCGGCGGCATTTCCGGCAATCAAGCTTTATGGTGAGCGCATTCGTGATTTGTTGAAGGAGTATGAAAAAGCCGCGAAAGGCAATATTGCTCTTGATATTCGCGATCCGCGTCCTGACTCCGAAGAGGAGGAGTGGGCGCAGAAGTATGGGTTGCAGCCGATGCCCACCGGTTTTGGCCCCGGTATTTATCTTGGTCTGGTTGCGGTTAGCGGAAAAGGAAAGGAAGAGACCGTTCCGTTGTTTAATATTGGGCGTCAGGAATTCCTAGAATATGACGTTACCAAGCTCATTTATTCTGTGTCACAGGATGTTAAGCCGGTAATTGGAATTATTTCCGCCCTTGAACTGAAAAGTGACACTGACGGTCAAATGGCAGAAGCTGATTCATGGTTTTACATAAAGCATCTGTCGCAGAGTTATGACGTGAGAATCCTGCCCGTTCAGACAAGCAAAATTCCTGATGACATCCGCATGCTGGTTGTTCATCATCCTAAGGACTTCTCCGACGATACTCTCTTCGCTATTGATCAGTTTCTGCTTGCGGGTGGTTCTGTTTTTGCGATGGTCGATCCCTATAGCGGAGTATCTGCTGAAATGACTCAGGTGAATCAGGACACGCCATCGTTTAATAATCAGCTTTCCAGCGGTCTCGGCAAGCTGGGAGAGGCCTGGGGAGTCAAGTTGAAAGAGGGAGTTGTTGCCGCGGATATAAAATCCTCAGCCAGTGTGCGAATCGGTAATTCACCTGCGCTCGTAAATTACGTGGTTTGGCTTGCTCTTTCGGGAAACCAAATGGCCAGTGATGATGTGACAACCAGTTTGCTGGACAATGTTTTGCTTCCATGGCCGGGGACACTTGAGTTGACGCCCAACGATGGCATCAAGTCAGAGGTTTTAATGAAGTCGTCGGATGAAGCGGCAGAGGTTGCTGAAGGCAGAGTGAATATTGGTGGCGGAGATCCGCAACAGTTACTACGGGATTATAAGAAAGGCGGTCGAGAGCTTATTTTGGCTGTTCGCTTAAGTGGTGGGTTCAAAACTGCTTTTCCGGAAAAGGTTAGTGCCGCTCAGGAAGCCTCCGTTATGTCGTCTGTGGACTTACCTCTTGCTGAGTCGAGTACTTCTGGAAATGTTATTGTCGTTGCCGATAGTGATTTCGTTGCGGATAGATTTTCCGTTGCCAAACAAAGCTTTCTTGGTACCGAGGTTTATACAATGCGAAATGACAATATAATATTCTTGGAAAATAGTATCGAGAACCTGATTGGTTCAAATGCGCTGATCAGTATTCGTTCTCGCGGTAAATATTCGCGACCTTTTGAAAAGGTTCAGGATATTGAACAACAGGCTGAACTCCGTTGGCGTGAACAGGAGACTGTACTTCAGGCCAAACTTAATCAGGCCAATATGCGACTTGAGCAGTTACAACGAGGGAACAGTGCTGAAGGCAGCGAAGGCCGATTTAATGAAGAGCTTTTGAAAGAGGTTAAAAAGTTCCGGGAGGAACGGGCCGATGCGCAGAGAAAGCTGAGGGATGTGCGCAGTAACTTGCGCAAGGAAAAGGAACAGCTCGGTACTACCTTGTTTCTTGTGAACAGTTTTCTTGTGCCAGCATTGCTAATCGCCGGATATTTTCTTCAGAAAATGATTTTCAGACGTAAAAGTGTTTGAAGCCGCCAATATATTAATGTGATCTAAGGAGTCTTTAATATGAAGTCAAAGACATTAACTTTACTGGCGGTAGTTCTCGTTGGGCTGATTGCAGTTTCCTTCTTGACGGAACCAGGTCAGGGTGGACGTGGTAATGAGAAAGCGGTGGAACTACTTTCTTCCGTCGCCCCATCTTCAGTGAAGAAAATAGTTATCGAGAGTGGTGACCAGATTGTGTCGTTGTCCCAGGTTGAAGGAAACTGGACTGTTAAGGAGAAGAATGGTTATGCCGCCGATGTTTCTAGAGTATCTTCTTTGTTATTGAAGATGTTTTCTCTTAAAACCGCAGACAGACTGGCGACAAACGAAGATCTTTTGAAGGAGTTGGGAATAGCCGACAAGAATAGCGGTACTAGGCTTGGTCTCTGGAGTGACGATGTTACTGAACTTAAAGCGCTGATTGTAAGTCCGGTTACTGAAGCCAGAAAAGTTGGTACTACTTTGACCTTGGGAGCTCGTTATGTGCGCGTAGATGGCAGTCTCGATGTTTATCTTGTCAAAGATGCACTGGATTTACCAGCGAGTCCGGCATATTGGATTCGTTCCAATCTGCTCGATGTGTCTCCGGATAAAATTGTAAGCGTCAGTAGAACTGATGGGAAAGGGAACTTTGACGTGACATTTACCGAGGGCAATGAAGCCAGCCTTGAGGATCTCAAGGCCGATGAGCAGCTTTCGGATCTGACTGTTTCTCAACTTCAGTCTGCGCTTGAGAATCTTAAAGTCTCTGACGTTGAAAAACGTGATGGGCAATCCGATGTTAGTGATACGTTGGTGTTTAAAACGAAAGATGGAGTTTCATATACAACGATGGTTGTAAGTAATGAAGGGAAGGATGAAACTCCGGAGCGTTGGATTTCTGTTAGCGCAGCCGTGGTTGAGCCTGAAGTTGATCCAGCTCAGGATGACGCAAACAAAGAAAACAAGTCAGCAGCTGAAGAGGTTCGTCGGTTTAATGAGATGACAGCAGGCTGGTATTTCAGGATACCAGATTACGTTGCCACGAGACTTATCGTTCAGCGTGATGGTTTGCTGAATGCCGGTGAGACAGGCCCTATTCCGGTTACACCGCCAATGATTCCTATGCCGGGAAAATGACGATCGAGTCTTGATTCGATGAGTCTTACATTACGGGCGGGCCTTGTGTCCGCCCGACTGTGTTGATGTTGTCGCTGATGCGCAAATTGTTCGACAAATTGCGTGACAACTGTTCTGCGCGTTTCAATTAACAGTGACATTCAAATTGTTGTTTTTTTTCGTAGGGTGCGGGTTTTGTCTCCGTCCAGCGGTGTTGATGTTATCGTTGATGCACGAATTGTTCGACAACGGTAGTTGTGTAATCGATCGACGTCGATTATGCGTTTGTTGTTTGGGCAGCCACAAGGCCTGCCCGTTAACTGATGCGATATTACTTATTTGTACCAGCTCAGACTTAACCTGACAGACACTGTCAGAAGGCCTTGAATTCCAAAAAATTCACCTCACGATGTGGTGAAGGAAAATTTGTTTGGAAGTTCAAGGCCTTTAACTCCCATGCCTCTCAGAGATTTGCCTGAGCCTTGTACATCTTCATTGTGGTTATTTTGTCCGGTTGAGTGTCGACCCGGACAACTTACTCGCCGACAGCCTTTGGAAAAGAATCTTCATCGACTGAGTCATCTGTACCTTTACCTACGCCGGCAGTGTCATAGATTAAGGAGACAATTTCTTCACGGATATCGGGATTCTCATTGAGGAAGGCCTTTGCGTTTTCTCGACCTTGTCCAATTCTTTCTCCTCTGAAAGCATACCAGGCGCCAGCCTTGTCAATCAGCCCTTGCTCAACACCAATATCAACGATTTCCCCAACCCGACTAATTCCTTCGTTATAGATGATGTCAAATTCAACTTCTCTGAAAGGAGGGGCTACCTTATTTTTGACAACCTTCACTCGTGTGCGGTTGCCGATAACATTGTCTCCGTCCTTGATTGAGCCAATACGGCGAATGTCCATACGGACTGAGGAATAAAACTTTAAAGCATTTCCACCAGTTGTTGTTTCTGGAGAGCCGAACATTACGCCGATTTTCATGCGAATCTGGTTGATGAAAACAACCGTGGTATTTGTCTTTGACACTGCTGCAGTAAGTTTTCTTAAAGCTTGACTCATCAAGCGGGCTTGCAGGCCTGGTTGCGAATCTCCCATCTCACCATTGAGTTCGGCCTGTGG
>JAQTWB010000039.1 GCA_028689495.1 bacterium
AAGATAGTGGAGATTACTGTCAGCAATTTCATAATCTCGTTCATTTTATTATTTACCCCGGAAAGGTAGGCTTCCATTAGTTGACCGGCCATGTCGCGATAGGTTTCAAGCACATCAATTGCTTGAGCGCAGTGGTCGTAACAATCTCTGAGATATATCTGAGTATCTTTCTTAAAGAGGTTATTTTGGTCACGAAGGAGTGTGCTGATCAGCTCACGTTGCGGGAAGATAGTGCGTCGCAGCTTTAATAGCTCACGGCGGATCTGGTAAACGGCCCCGATGGTTGAGCGTTCTGGGGTGTCAATAACAGCAATTTCCAATTCCTCGAGATATTCGCCAATTTGCTCAAGGATTGGATAATAGGCATCAATGATCGCGTCGAGCAGGGCATAGGCAAGATAGTCCGCACCATGTTTTCGTGCTGGACTGTTGTTCAGTCGTAGTCTTTTTCGGACTTTTTCGAACACATCACCGTATTTTTCCTGAAAGCTTACGATGAAGTTAGGGCCGAGAAAAATTCCGATTTGCTCCGCTTCGATGTGAGGGATATTTTTCGTGGTGAGCATAAATGTCACCATGAAAACAATTTTTTCGTAGTCTTCGGCTTTTGGCCTTTGGGGGATATTGACGACATCTTCAAGCGCCAGAGGGTGGAGATTGAAGATTTGACCAATATTTTCGATGAGCGTTGCATCTCCTAGTCCCTGGACGTCAATCCAGGAAACAGAGTTTCGATCCTTTAGCTCCGTGAGTTGGTTCACATCCGCAGGGTTCATGTCGTATTCGGCGAAGTCCGTCACAGAATAGTCAATTACATGTATTTTTGGGGCTAGTGCTTTTTCATGGGCGGTGACTGTTCCTGGAAGTGAGCCACTGGGGGAGCGAAGTTTTTTGAACATAGGGACCTGAATTATGGCGAGACGAAGGAATTTTAATCTGGTTTTATCTGATTGGCACGAAGGTACACTGTAGTGTCCGTTTGTTGGTAGTGAGTCTATTTATACCGTGTCAAAAAACTCCGTTGAACGGTAAGACAGTGGGTAACATTCAACAAATAAAATTTGCATTTTTGTTATTTTTTTTCGATCATCCGCGTACTTCCATCCCGGGTGTTGCAAAAAGGCCTCTGAGGAGCGCCGGACTGACAGATCTTCATCCTCCGGGGGCGATTCCCTACAAAATCAATAATTCCAGGAGGGTTGTGAGTACTCAGCGGTCCCATCTTTTTTCTTTGCGTATCGGTCATGCTTTACGGGAGACATTGGCCGATGGCAGTTATAAGACCGATAAAATGGTCAGTGACGCTCTGGCTGGGTTGACCGTTGGCATAATTGCTATTCCTTTGGCGATGGCGCTGGCGATCGCCAGTGGAGTTGCCCCGCAGTATGGACTGTACACCGCAATTATTGCTGGCTTTGTTATCGCTTTAACTGGTGGCTCGCGCTTCAGTGTTTCTGGCCCAACTGCCGCTTTTGTTGTGATTTTGCACCCCGTTGCCAGTCATTATGGGCTTGGCGGGTTACTTATCGCCAGTGTCTTGTCGGGCGTCATCCTGGTCGGTATGGCCTGGTTCCGGCTCGGCCGTCTAATTGAGTATATACCTGAATCGGTAACTCTTGGATTTACTGGTGGGATTGCTGTTGTCATTGCAACATTGCAGGTGAAGGACTTTTTGGGTCTGAACATCGATAAAATGCCCGAGCATTATCTGGGCAAGGTAGGGGTATTGATTGCTCATTTGCCTGAGACTCACCTGCCCAGTCTTATTGTTTCCTTGGTTACCTTTTCGGTCATGTTCGCCTGGCCTCTTTTAAAATCTCGAATTCCGGCTCATTTGCCAGCTGTGGTGCTGGGCACAGTTGTCGCTTTGCTGCTTAATTATCTGGGTTCAGATGTGGCGACGATTGGCTCGCGCTTCAGTTATCTTAATCCCGATGGTTCCACTGGGCACGGTATCCCGCCGTTTCTTCCGTCTTTTGTCTGGCCGTGGTTGCAACCTGGAGCCGACGGCTCTCCGGTAGTCTGGGATTTAACCGCCATGCAGAGCATACTCGCCTCGTCTTTTGCCATTGCCATGCTTGGGGCGGTGGAGTCACTGCTTTGTGCGGTTGTGCTTGATTCTATGACCGGCACTAAACACAGCGCCAACAGTGAGCTATTAGGTCAAGGTATCGGTAATATACTCACCCCTTTTTTTGGTGGTATTACGGCTACTGCTGCTATCGCCCGTTCGGCTGCGAATGTTCGCGCCGGAGCTTTTTCACCATTTGCGGCTATGATTCACGCCGTGGTTGTGTTGGCTGGCCTTGTTTTACTGGCACCGCTTTTGTCCTACTTGCCGATGCCGGCGATGGCGGCTTTGTTGGTTGTTGTCGCCTGGAATATGAGTGAGGCACACAAATCAGTTCATCTCGTCAAGATATCGCCGCGAAGTGACATTATGGTTCTTCTCGCCTGCCTGGTCCTGACGATTGTGTTTGATATGGTAATTGCTATTACCGCTGGCGTCGTTCTGGCTTCACTGCTGTTCGTGAAGGAGGTGGCCGAAATGACAAAGGTTACTGACATTACGGAGAACAAACGACTTATTTCAGCCAGCATCCCTGACGGTTGGCGGGTGTTTCGAATTAACGGGCCGTTGTTTTTTGCTGCGGCCGAGCGGGTCACATCAGAGCTTGCTCTGGTCGTTGAAAGTAGTAGAGGAATTGTTTTGCAGATGGATGGGGTGTCGATTCTTGACGCAGGTGGACTGTCTGCCCTGAACAGGCTGATCTCCCTTTGTCAAAGGAGGGGCACTCAGGTGTTCTTGTCGGAGCTGCAGTTTCAACCGCTTCGCACTATGGCCAAGGCTGGTGTTGTGCCAGTTCCTGGATACACCTCGTTTCATGCATCACTTGAAGATGCACTTAACAACATTCCGCTTAACAAATAGCCGGGTCGTTAGACAGAGTTATCAATAAACAGGTTACCTGAGGCACGATCGACTTTCGATGCTCGTTCCATCATGCTTGGCAGTTCGTTTGGTGGAAACTGACGAACTACTTTACCTGTTTCAATGTCAACAACCTTAAAGCGCACATCACTGCCGCCAGATTCTCCATCTTCTACAGCAACACGAAATTGGACTGCTGTGCGATTGATAGTCTGTTCCAGTTTTTTTGCCGCTTTTTCGGCTTCTTCACGGGTTTTTGGTACTTCCGTCTCTTGCTTGTTCAACCGCTCTTCGGCTTGTGAGGCTTTTGAGTCTTTGGCTGACGTTGAGGTGTCAACGACAACAGCAGCAGAAGTTCCTGTTTCAACCGGGGCGTTTTCCGGAGCCACCCGTTCAACGGGTATTTTTTCGGGGCTCGCCCGGTCATTTAATGTTTGGTTCACTGCGACTGGTCGGCTCGCGGTGTTCCCGATATTACTTGCACTATCCATGGCATTTTACTCCAACGAATTTCGTACTTCCTTGTGAATTCGTCGCTGGGCCAGTCAAGCAGTAGAGTTGTTTACAGACTACTGAACAAGCCAGTCCATACTATCAATAAAGGGGAAGTCAGGTATGACTCAGTCGCTGTATGACAATACGCCTTGAGAAATATCGTTTCTCCCCACAATTATGTCGACGGTTAGCAGGCAGGATAACTTGAGCTTTTTTATTGCTTTCTTGGGTGATTTTTTGGGGGCCGAAACAGGCTATTACACCTAAGCCGGTGTGAGTTTATGGAGCATGTGTTGAGCTTCGGCAGAATTCTATTTGTTATTAGATGGTTGTGTGATTATTTGTGTTTTGCATTCCTCGGGGAGGCAGATACATTCGATCTCCGAGGCATGAATGACCTTCCAGTTCAGTATATCTCTTGAGGAAATTTCAAAATTACATAACCCGGCCTGCTCACGGCGAGTCAGGGTGGTATCTTCGCTGTCCGCTTTTATTTCAACGATTACCGCTTTACCTGAAGGACACTCCTGTTGGCAGTAGCTGGAAAAAAAGCCGTCGTTTCCGGTAAATTTTAATAGAACCTCCTGTAACGATTGGATTTTTTTACACAAAGCTGGCTGCTGCGGGGTTGACTCGCAGGTTCCGCCAATTGTTTTTGGCCAGCGGCTCATTGCGCTGATGCGGCCTGGGTTACTCTGGTCAGCAATAACGCCAGTGAGACTGGGGGCGATAAATTCGGGGATTTTTGTAATGGTTCCTGAATAAGCTTTTTCAACCATGGCCTGGATTGCATCGGCATCAAGGACTGGACCAGCAGGTTGTTTCGTCTCAGCGGGGGGTTCAGCTGAAATAGGCGAGTGGGCATCAAATCCTAGTTGTGAAAAACCTCGACGGTTCTTTGGATTCCTGTTTTCGGCTTCTGCATCAGTTCCTTGTGCCGATACAAGCAGTATTCCGGCTATCACAACTCTCAAAAGATTGATTCTGATCGCAGGCACAGTATTCATCAATTTATGGACCTCCTGAAGTTCATACTCTCAGTCAAAGATAACGGCAATTGCGCTATTTTGCTTAACAGGGAAATCTTTCTCGGGCGTGATTTTGACTTTTTTATTGTCTTTATCTAGTTTTCGCTTGTTTATCCCGGATGTTGCACAAAAACCTGTCGCGAGGGGGTGGTGCCTGAGCAATGTGCAGTGTCAGACAACCTGAGAAAGAAAAATATGACAAATTCGAACAGATTAAACATAGCACTACCCCTGTTGAGTCTCTCTCTTGTCGCTGCTGTTTTTTATCAGACAATTAGAGACACTGCGCTAATTTGTTGGAACGATGATGATTATTCTCATGGGTTGATTTTGCCACTGGTCGCGGCCTACCTTATTCGGGAGCGGGTCAACTTTACGCAGTCAGGCGTGGGAGAACGGAAAATTTCTTTATTGGGCCTGCTGCTTTTGTTTGTTGGTGTAATCATTACGTTGCTTGCTGATGCATCAGGGCTTTTGTTCGTCTCCTGGCTGGCTTTGTTTGTTTGTCTTTCTGGCGTAGTGCTGATGTCCTTTCAGCGCAGTTTTGCTTTGCAGATTCTTCCTCCGTTGTTGTTGCTTTTTATGGCGAAGCCGATGCCGGATTCGTTAATTCCCAAGCTGTTTGGACCTTTGCAGGCAATTGCTGCCCAGCTAAGTGCGAAGACGCTGGAGATGCTTAATGTTCCGGTGTTCATTTTAGGTAACGTGATAGAGATTCCAGGAATGAGACTGATGGTGGAAGAAGCCTGCAGTGGAATGAGGTCTGTCATGGCGATTGTTACAGTGGCTGTCATTGTCGTTCTTAGCGCTGATTTAGGGCGTTTTACACAGATAGCTGTTTTGTTTCTTTCGATTGCCGTGGCAGTTGTGCTTAATCTGGTGCGGGTTGTGTCCACTGGGCTGTTGGCACATTTTGTTGATCCGAAGGCCGCAACTGACTTTTTTCATACTTTCTCAGGCATGGTTGTATTTGTTGTCGCGCTTCTTCTGCTTTATTGGATTGGGCTTTTTATTGAAAAGCTGAGTCGGAAATTTTCCGGAGCCGCTTCTCGCGCCAAAGGTGTTGCTGAACATGAATAAGTTTGCTGCAGTTTTACAAGAGCTGAGTCGGGTTTACCATTGTCGTGGGGCGATACTGTCCATTTGTCTGTTGATGGTGGTTCCTTTGGTTCGAGTGACTCTTGAGCGGGGAGCGGTCGATGTGCCAAGTATTCCGCTTGCCGAGATACCTTACGAAATTTCTGGCTGGGTAGGTGAGGATACTTCGGCGCTTGCTGTGAGCGAGGAGCAGACTCTGAAGTTGGACAAGTATATCCGCCGTAATTATCGGCGAGATAATCAGTCTGTATTTGCTTACATGGGATTCTGGAAGCATCAGACCGGAGATCATCAGGCGGCAAAACATTCGCCGGCCTTGTGCTTGCCGGCAAACGGCTGGAAGATTATTGAGGCAGGAAAGGTGGTGCTACCACTTTCTGAGTCTGTTAGCGTTACGGCAAATTCAATTTTGGCCGAGAAAAATGGATCACTTAACCTGTTTTACTACTGGTTTTATGCGGGTAATGAGTTTTATGCGGAAGAGTGGCAGTCTTTGATGCGTATATCTTTCAGTAACCTGGTTGCCGGCCGTTCTGATGGTGGAATTATTGAATTCGGTGCCCCAGTCGCCAATCCTGCCCATGGGCGAAAGCAGGCGGAAGCTAGTCTTAAAAGTTTCCTTGCGGACTTTTCTGGTTATCTTCTTGATTACACAGTGAGATTCGACGAAAAAAGCAGCGCTGAGCATTGAGAGATTTTTGATTTGATTGCTGCTGTTGCTATTTAGTTGAACAATTTCTTTATCAAATCAAAGTGTTTGGCTATATGGGGCTGATAGAATCCCCGATAAAGTTTTCAGGACATGAATAAAAAATCCCTTGTTGTTGTTGAGTCTCCGACTAAAGCCAGGACAATCGCCCGTTTTCTTGGGCCTGATTTCACAGTGCTTGCCTCTAACGGTCACATCAGGGATCTCCCCGATAAAGCCTCGGACGTTCCGGAAAAGTTTAAAAAGACTCCTTGGGCGAAGACCGGAGTTAACGTCGATGACAACTTTTCTCCGTTGTATGTGATTCCTCCAAGGAAGCGGGAGCAGGTTAAGCAGCTCAAGGATGCTTTGAAGACAGCTGATGTTCTTTATCTGGCGACGGATGAAGACCGCGAGGGGGAGTCGATCTCCTGGCATTTGCTGGAGACGCTTAAACCAAAAGTTCCGGTGCATCGGCTGGTGTTTCACGAAATTACGAAAGAGGCGATTAAAAAGGCAATTGCCAGTCCGCGTGACGTTGACCAGGCTTTGGTCGAGGCGCAGGAAACAAGAAGAATTGTCGATCGTCTTTATGGCTATGAAATCAGTCCGTTGCTTTGGAAGAAGGTTTCACAGGGTTTGAGTGCCGGGCGTGTGCAAAGTGTTGCTTTGCGGCTGTTGGTGGAGAGAGAAAGATCACGTATTGCGTTTAAGAGTGCATCGTATTGGGGAGTGACGATTGCTCTGGAGAAATCTGATTCTTCGGCAAAATTTGAAGCTGAATTGACCCAGGTTGATGGCCGTCGGATCGCTATCGGGAAGGATTTTGATGCAGAAACAGGACTGCTCAAGTCTGGTGCCGATGTTTTGTTGCTTGGGAAAAATAATATTGACGAGGTTTTGAAGGCGATTGAGGCGGGTACGGCTGTTGTCTCGTCGATTGAAAAAAAGCCTTTTACCCAGTCGGCACCGCGTCCGTTTGTCACCAGCACGTTGCAACAGGAAGGAAACAGCAAGCTGCGTTTTCCGGCCAAGAAGACAATGATGGTGGCTCAGCAGCTGTATGAAAATGGTTTTATTACCTATATGCGTACTGACTCCACGACCTTGTCGGATCAGGCGCTACAGGCGGCGAGAACCTTGATTGCCCGAGAATTCGGTTCTGAATATTTGCCCGCGCAGCCGCGAGAGTACAAGACCAACGTCAAAAACGCTCAGGAAGCGCATGAAGCGATTCGTCCTGCTGGTGAGTATTTTGTTGAACCTGCCGAGATACGACGAAAGCTCGGCGAAGATGCATTTCGCTTATATGACATGATCTGGAAGCGAACAGTTGCCTGCCAGATGAAAAATGCAGAAGGTACCAGAGTCAGTATCGGCATTAACTGTGGGCCAGGAGCTTTTCGTGCCTCTGGCAAGACGATTTCCTTTCCGGGGTTTTTGCGAGCCTACGTAGAGGGGTCTGACGATCCTGAGGCCGAGCTTGCCGATCAGGAAAAAATTCTTCCGCCACTTACGGAGGGCGAAGCACTTAAATCTGCGGCAGTTACTCCAGGAGAACATCACACTCAGCCTCCCGCAAGATTCACAGAAGGTAGTTTGATTAAAGAACTGGAAACGCGTGGCATTGGTCGTCCGAGTACCTGGGCGCGGGTTGTCGATCTTGTCTTGTCGCGAAGTTATGCTTTCAAGAAGGGAACGGCTCTTGTTCCGACATTCACATCTTTTGCAATTACGAATCTTCTGGAGAAGCACTTCACGAAGATTTGTGATTATGAATTTACCGCTCGGCTTGAAGATGATCTTGATGCGATAGCACGTGGAGAGTCTGCCGGGAATGCTTATTTGAAGAGTTTTTATTTTGGCAATGGTTATCCGGGCCTTAAGCAGCTTATTAAATTGGGTGAGGATGAAATTAATCCGGCTGAGGTCTGTTCGATTAAGCTTGGTGACCAGACCGAGAACATCATTGAGTTAAGAGTTGGACGAAAAGGATTGTTTCTCACTAACGGCGAGAGTGTCGCCAGTGTCCCGGGCGATGTAGTTCCGGACGAGTTCAGCCTGGATCAGGCCAGGGCGCTGCTTGAAGATGCCCAGAAAGGGCCGTTGGTGCTGGGGAACGAACCAGATACGCAACTGGCTGTTTACCTCAAGAAAGGGCCTTATGGTTATTACGTTCAGCTTGGAGAACCGGAGGGTAAGAAAAAACCGAAGATGGCTTCATTACTGCCGGGGATGACAGCTGAAGAGGTTACTCTCGAGGTGGCGCTCAAGCTTCTTGGTTTGCCTCGTACCGTGGGCAAAGATCCAAATAGTGGCGAGGATGTTCTTGCGGCCAATGGTCCTTACGGTCCTTACATTATCTGCGGCAAGACATCGGTGAATTTGCGCAGCCTGCCGCAGGCTGAATATTCCCCGCTGATTATTACTCTTGAGCAGTGTCTGGAGCTGCTTGCCGACAAAGGTAAGTCGCGTGGAAAAGGCAGTTCAATCGAGATAGGTCGTCATCCTCAGACTGACGCTTTGATTGAGCTTAAGTCTGGATTTTATGGCCCTTATGTTACTGACGGTGAGGTTAATGCATCTGTTCCAAAAAGTCTGGATGTTACAGAAGTGACGCTTGAGCTTGCCGTAGAGTTATTGGCAAAGCGGCGGGAAAAGATGCTTGAGCAGGGTGAAACACCCGGTGTGAAAAAGGGGAGAAGTCGAAAAGCTGCGGCTAAAAAGACTGCAACCGACGAGGCAAAGCCAGCAGCCAAGACGGCAAAAAAGGCCGCGGCTAAGAAAACCGCAGCTAAGAAAAGTTCCGCCAAGAAAACGACGAAGAAAGCTCCTGCAAAAAAAGAAGTCTGATTAACCCGATTATGGGTGTATGGGGCTAGCTCTGCCGCAAGTGTTGCGAAATTATACCGTGTGAAAAAACTTCGCCGGGTGGGAACTCATTGTATTGGACCACCCCGTCAGGCTACGCCTGCCACCCCTCCGAAGGAGGGGAATAAAACCGGCGGTGAGCCGCCACCGGTCTCGGTAGGTGCTAATTTCGGAAGGTAAAGTCACTTTGGGAATTATTTGATATTTCTTCACACTGGGAGTGGTGGTCGCCCGGCCGCCACATACAAACGGTACTGAATTTCACTGGAACATTTTGGGTGTGTTGAAAAATACACCCAAAATGCAGACAGCGTAAGCTGGATGCCTGCGCGTAGCGCAGTAAATGTAGGGCCATTTTGGCCCTACAAAAGAAAAACGAATAGAAGGGAGACTTTTTCGTACCTCCGATACGAAAAAGTGGATTGACGGAAGTCAATCCTGGCGAAATGCTAATTTCGCAACACTCCCATTTTACAATAGGTCACTTAGACGCAACCATAATGTAAGAACTACAGACTTGTGAGTAATAGCAAGCTCCGAAGGAGGGTAACTTCGATTGAAGTTATTTTCTGCAACTGCGTAGATATCTCCACATCATTTCTTTGCCGTCCATTTTAGAAAACCGATGACAATTCCCCTCCTTCGGAGGGGTGGCGCGAAGCGCCGGGGTGGTCATATCTTCATTATCGCTGCCGGACGGCGCATCCCTCTTTTGTCAGTTCCCAGGCCTGATTGGCAACTCCGGGGATAAAGCAGAAGACTTCGGGGATAAAAGCATCGAACTGGCCCATCTCTTGGTTGCTGAAATTTGCCATTCGCACACCGGCTTCTTCGGCAATAATCGCTGCTGCTGCGCTGTCCCAGGGTTTGAGGTTATACTCAATGTAACCGTCAAAACGACCGCAGGCGACCCAGCAGATATCGAGAGAAGCTGCGCCGAATCGTCTCAAATCTCGCGAGTTCAGCAGAAATCTTTCAAACAGATTGCGATAAAAAGGCCAGCGTTCCGCGCGATCGTAGGGGAATCCTGTAGCGACAACACAGTCCATCAGATCTGTCTGGGTATTACAGGTGATAGGGGAGTTATTAAGCCAGGCACCACTTCCCTTGAGGGCCGAAAACATTTCGTCTCGAGCCGGGTCGTAGACAAAGCCAGCAAGGGGCTCACCATTATTATAAAGAGCGACAGAGACGCCGACATGGGGAATGCCGCTTGCCAGATTAGTGGTCCCGTCTATTGGGTCTACTATCCAGCATAGCCCATCTTTGGCCAGCTCTTTTAGGCGCGAGGCTAGGGGAGTGTTGTCGCCGGGAATCATATCTGCCGCACTTTCTTCACCCATAAAAAAAGCATCGGGATAGATGGCGAGCAGCTTTTCGCGAAGTATCGCTTCGACCGCAACATCTACTTCGGTAACAAGATCAACCCGTCCTTTGTTTTTTATCGAAAGACTTTCGCTGTTGTTAAAGGCGGTAAGGATTTGTGTTCGTAAGTCGCGGAGTGCGGCTTCGATATTCAGGGCAGTCTGGTTGTTCATTGGACATCAAAGATATTTGGCTGACACGTCAAACCTGGATGTTGAACCCGTGAACTTACGAGTGCCGCATCCAAGCCAAATCCTTACCTTGGATTGACAATAGTTGGGGGAAGACAAAATAGTGGTGCTTCACCTTAATGCCCTCCTCCATTGTCAAACGAGGCAGATTTTACTCTTCGTCGTCATACCAGTTGCTGCCATCGAGCACCAGACTGCGCTCTTTGCCGGCTGAATCTTTATAGACGACCATGCCGTTGGGTAGAGACGTGCTATTGAAAGCTCTTTTTTTGGCTTGGCTTTTGTTTTTGTCTTTGTCATCGAAATCGTCCTGGCTCCACTGGACTTCCCCGGTGCTGGTGACGTCGCCGGTGTTACGCAGAATCAGGGAAAGCGTTCCCATAGCCCGGGCTGTGCTTATTTTCAAGGCGGATTCAAACGGCACTGCCAGTGTTACTGTGGCACTGTCCGAATAGTGAACAGGATTCAGGTCGACCGAGCCGGCTTTCATGTTAACAGCGCTACCGTTGTACGAGATTACAGTGGCGTTTTCCACAGCCAGACGAGTTTTGTATTGTCCATCATTGTTATCCCGGTAGGTCATGAGAACATCGACTCTTGCACCGGGTGTCGCCCAGCCTTCAACACCGGAAGTGGTGTTAACCTGTAACGTAATTGCTCGATAACCTTCCGGGAGTTGTTTTTGTATCCCTTGCTGTAGAGGCGTATTTTGCAGGTTTGCCATGACTACTGGTGAACCAGCTGGGAGATCGACTCGGGCGTAATAGCCTTCGACTGATTGGAACTCCCGGACTGCGCCTTCTGGCGCCATGTCGCGACCAACGTAAATTTCGCGGAAGAGGTCCGGGGTCAATTTGACTCCCTGAGCAATTGCACTTTTTGGTGCAAGTAGCACAATTTGTTGCATTGGTGAGGGTTGTGTTTGTGCTCCTGTGTTTGTTTCGCCACCGTCTGTGGCCTGAGGGGCGTAGCTGATTTCTGGTTTTCTCATGCCAATTGCCAGAACCAGGGCACCCACTCCACCGAAAAGGAAGAGAAATCCTAGAAGCAGGAAGAGTTTTTCTCGCAGTATACTGCTTGTAGTGCGTCGTCTATGACCAAAGCGCGTTGTTCTCATTTCAACACCCTGTCTCCCTCAACAAATGAGCGGTATGAATTTTCTATGGCCATCCTCCGATTGAAGGCAGATAAAGCTTCCGATCGGGTGTGGCCCCCCATATTCAATGAGTCGTCAGTTCTGTTGGAAAGCATTAGTGAAAAAATTGAGTCAGGAGTGATCCGTGTAAAAGTAGGTCTGCGATACTTGGTGATCTGTAAGAAGAATGTGAGAAATATGGATAAAACCTTAATGAACCCAGGGATATAGAGTTTATATCCCCGGGTTTTTGGAATAGGGTTATTAGCGACCAAAACCAATCCCTTCGGGAACGTCAGTTCTGAAGCCAATTTGGGCCAACTCGTCTGTATCCGGTTCACGGGCGAGGATTGTTGGCATAATGCCTATACACCAGTTAATGGTTTCTTCGCCCGTGCAACCTGAAGGCGAGTTGTATGACTCAAACGGGCTGTGAAACTTATGCTCTTCTACCAGGACCCTGGCGATTTTTATGATCCCCATACCGATCGCTGAAGCGGTTACATTAACGGAGACTGATTTTCCGGAGTTCGGTTTTTTTCGTCTGAGGATAACATTTCCCGACTCATTCAATTCAGTCTCCAGGTCACTGTTAGCGACTAGTAATCGCAGTGCCTGGTGTAGGGCGTTTAATAAATTTTGATCATTGTTCATAAAAACCTCGTAAGTTGTTGTGATAAAACAAAATCCTTTTTGCCATATTTCTCCAGCCGCGCCGCATTGGGGACATTGGAACGGTTGGAGGAACAAGAGATACTTCTACTCAAAAGCGCTTATATTTAGTGCGATTTATAGCAGGAGGCTGTGATAAAGCAAGGCAGGGGCATGCAATCTGCTGCTCATGGTGATACATTGCGCCCGCAAGTTAATGACAACGTTACATATACTGAGTGTAAATTCCGGGCTAATGTCAATTATGTGGTCATTGAGCTCGGGATAAATTGCCGATAGGGGCGGATACCATGGATATAGTGCAAAGAATTTGTTTCTGGTTAGGTGAACATTTCTTCCGCTTGGGTTTAATTCTCCAGCAGAGAGTCGACGATTACGTCCTTGGGGTTAAATCTCCAAGTCCACAACAGATTCTTGATACTTTGTTGATGCGCAATCAGCACTTTCTTGTTGATCGTCCTCTGAAAACTCACCGACCTGTTGGCATTGTCGTTATCTGTTCCGATCATCGTATTGATTGGGATGTTATTACCGGTGATGCCAGAGATTGTTTTGATATTGTGCGCATCCCTGGTGGGATTGTGACAAAGAGTGTTGTTGAAACCATCCGCATCGCTGTGAAGGAGGATGAGGTTAAGCTGGTAATGCTTGTGACTCATAGCGGTTGCACGATGGCTGATTTCGCCAAATCCGAGACAAGCCGAACAGAGCATTTTCCGATTCTTTACCGGGACTCACATGAGAAAGACGAGCGCTACGCCGATTTGCTTGGCGACTGTCTTATTCAGCAACGAATTCTTGATGGTTCACTGATTATCGCCCGCACCTTTCTTGAAACCGACACGCGAGAACTCTCCGTTCAACAGGTAATTGACAGTCAAACGTTGCCGGAGATCGCCGCTCGATTATAGCTTGCCTTTTTTGATGTCTTTGATTCTTTGTTCGATTTCAGTAGCGTAGATTTCGCCAAATGGCTGTTTTTTCGGGTCGCTATTAGGGCCGATGTTGTAGTGTCTGAACGCCTCGTGCCAGTCATGTTTTTGTTGATGGAGACTTGCCAGATAGCGCCCCCCCAACTCCATGCAAACTTTTGGATTATAAAGCAGATTTTTATTGAAAGTGTCCCGGCCATAGGTCTGTTCGTAAATCTCTTTTGCGGTGTCTTCTTTAATCTGGGCAATACCAATCGCTTTGGCTGGTGAGATTGCAAATACACGCCCGTTTGACTCCTGAATAACCAGGCTAGTGAGGTGGGCCTTCGGCACTTTTATTCCATCTTCTGACAGGTGCTTGGAGATATCGCGGGCCCATGATTTTACATCTTCCGGAGGTATAACGTGCGAAATGAAACTGTTTTTTTCGTCATTTGAAGATGGAATAAATGAAGGGATTTTGTGCCAATCTGGTATTGGATGGAGTTTTTTAAGCTCTTCCCGATAATATCTGACCGAGTCGCGAGCTGCTGACTGCACAAGTTCTGGCATGTGAATTTTGTCACCGGGGTTGAAAGTTCCGCCAAGGTGCTCTTTGGAATAATCACTGATTGCCTTACTTAAAGAGTCTTTACGCACACCCTTAAGCGCTTCCGGAGCGAAAGATTGCAGCTTTTCGGCAATTTTATCCGGTGAATCGTTTTTTTTGATTTTGTAGTGAGTATCGGCAAATTGCTGCTTTGATCTTTCTATCGAAAGCAGGGCGCTAATCATTAATTTTCTCTCTCTCGGTGTGGCGTTATTTGTTTTTCCTTGTAGATATTCTTCAGGCGTAAGTGAAGCTGTTTTAATTGTAGAATTTGAGGGGCGTTCATTTCTTGTTGAGGTTGTTGTTTTTGCCTGCTTTTTATCTTCTGAGAGAGTTCCCTTTGTTTTCGCAGATGAGGGTTGCACTGAGGCTTCGCTACCTAAAGTTGCTTTGCAGGCGTAATCCAGATTGATTTGCAAGTCGCGCCTCAGGTTACTGCCGTATACATTCTGCAGTTTTGTTGCTGTTGTGTGTAGAGATTTTTCGTTGCAGGGAATGATTTTGGCTATGGCCATTGCCCGGGCGGCGTCGTAATATGTGGCCCCCTCAGGTGGGGTGTAGAGATGAGATGAGGCCGAGGATGCGATACTGACAATTCTGTTGACCGGAATTTTGCTTTCTGGAGGGAACGAGCCATCTCCCGATGGAGAAAAAAGAGCAACTGCTGACTCCAGATCCTTTTTACTTATTCCTTTGGCCCAGCCATTTGCAGAAAATTTGCTGGCCAGTTCAGCGGCATTGTGGGGATATTTTGTTACGTAGATATCGGGAGCAGTTCTTAGTTTTTGTTGCAACTCTTGGCGATCGGCGGGTGCATGTTTCATCCCCGTATCAGTAGCAGCTGTAGAGACTGTTTTTTGTTCAGCTAGTTTGCTCATTGCTCAAAGGCCTGCAGATGACAGACCATCCTCCCAAATGTCCGTCGACAAAATGGTGGCAGGACTTAAGCTTTTGAAGCTGTGTCAGAGTAGACGCGCCATCTTGGCGCGTGAAACCAACTTCAGACGGTATAAGTGCAATTTCCAGGTTAAGGTTGACCAGCCGGTTCCTGTTGCGTCAGGCAATGAATGGAACCGCGCCCGAGAATCAAATCTCTGGAGTATATTCCTGTCACCAAGCGGTCGGGAAAGGCTCGAGCCAATAAATCCAAAGCGATACGGTCATTGGGGTCGTTGAAAACAGGGACGAGGACCACTTTGTTGCCAATGTAGAAATTGGCGTAGCTTGCCGGAAGGCGTTCCTCTCCGTGATAGACCGGTTCCGGCATCGGCAGCTCTATAATATTGTAATTACCACCGGACAAGGTTTTTTCGCCTTTTAGGCGGGCGAGGTTCTCTCGGCTGATGTGATAATTTTCATCGCTGGGGTCCGGTTCGACGGCAAGGGCAATCGTCTCGGCTGAAGTGAATCTTGCCACATCGTCGATGTGACCGTGGGTGTCGTCGCCGACGATTCCCTTTTCCAGCCAAATTGTTTTAGGGCATCCAAGGATGGAGGCGAAAAGTTCCTCATAGTCTTTTCGTTCTAGACCGGGATTTCTTTCCTGGACCTGGGAAAGTAGGCATTCCTCGGTCACCATAATCACGCCCTGACCATTGGCTTCAATCGCTCCACCTTCCAGGGTTAGCTGTTTGTTGCTACTCGGATATGTAACGCGCGAAAGTGCTATACCGCTTATTTGAGATACAAGTCCCGGGATTTGTTGGTCGAGCGGGTAGTCGTCGTACTTTGCCCAAGCATTAAAATTCCACCAACGCCAGAGTAGTTCGTTTTTCTGCCAGACAGCAGTTGGGCCAGAGTCTCTGACCCAGCTGCGATTGGTGTTCAGCAGGTGAAACCTGCAGTGTGCCAGCCTGTCTTTTGGTGCTTTAGGGAGAGAGCCGAGATGCAGGGAAATTTGCTCTTGAGCGGAGTGCAGAATATTTTCACTGTCGCAGATGATCTCCACTGTTTCACTGCTACTCAGGTGACGCACCATTTCGGCGAAGGCCCACTGAGCTGAGAGCAATTTGCCGGGCCAGTCTTCTTCGTTGTGTGGCCAGCACAACCATGTTGCTCGATGTTTTTCCCATTCAGCGGGGAAACGTATTGATGAATTATTCATGTTGAGAGTGTAAATTAACTAACTGTTGTTGGTGATAAAGCGTTTGTCGAGGCCTGAATAACTATCGATTCGTCGATCTCTAAGGAAGGGCCAGGTTTGCCGCACCGCGGAAATTTTTTGACGGGAGCATGTTGCAAAGATTGTTTCCGTATTTTCAATGGAGGCCTCGGCTATTTTTTTGCCTATCGGGTCAGAGATAAACGATGAACCGAAGAAGGTGATGCCGCGATTCTCGTCGAGTGGTTCGTAGCCACAACGATTAGCCGCCGCGATATAACATCCGTTGGCAATGGCGTGACCCTGTTGCACGGTCTGCCAGGCTTGGCGATAACTTTCTGCTTCATCTCCTGTTTCACCTTGAATCCAGCCAATCGCAGTGGGGTAGAAAATTATTTCTGCCCCTTGTAGTGCGCACAGGCGTGCAGCTTCCGGATACCACTGGTCCCAGCAGATGAGCACGCCAATACGGGCGATTGAAGTACTGATTGGGGCATACGTACCTCCATCGGCAAGGGCATCGGCAGGAGTGAAATAGAACTTTTCCTGAAATTGTGGATCGTCTGGAATATGGGCTTTTCGCTGGACTCCGGCAATCGTGCCATCCGTGTCGATGACAGCGGCCGAGTTGTGATAAACGCCAGGAGCACGTTCTTCGTAAAATGGGACGATAAGCACGACTTTGGACTGCCGGGCTGCCTGCGACATGCGGCTTATGGTTTCTCCCGTCAATGATTCGGCGAGTTTGAAGTAGCGGTGGTCGAGTTCCTGACAGAAATAGTGAGAGGCGAAGAGTTCGGCCAGGCAGATAATTTGCGCACCGGCTTTAGCGGCATTTGAGATGGCCTGTTCCGCTTGGCTTAAACCCTGATTGCGAAGCGAGAAAAGTTCTTCGTCGCTGAGCTGATTTTGGCAGGTGACTGAGAATTTTGGCGACTGGTGTTGTAACAGTGCAATTTGGAAATCTTCAAGTGGATAATTACTGTGGGTATGTTGCTCGGTAGTCATTTTTTATCAAGGCGGATAAGACTTTGCTTCAGGATTGGGCATCGGCCCGTCTTTTTTAACTAGCAATTGTCATAAGTTGATATGAGGGCTATATATGTGCCGCAATTGCATTATTGCGGCCTCGATAATTATGAACAATCAGGCAAAAGTCCATTATCTTGCGTTATTATACCGTGTCAAAAAACTCCGTTGCACGGTAGAACAGTGGGGAATGGTGACACGGTATAATCAAACTCCGTAGGAGTTTGGCAAGCGTAGCTTGCAATAGTCTGAAATTTCGCAAATTTCAGGCAAGATAACCAATACCGTTCCAGGTAAAATAAAGAGTGAAAAATCTTTGATTTTTTCAGTTAAAAGTTAAGACCATTTTTTGGAACGGTATAATACTAGGAAAATATCAAAATGAGTGCTCAGGCGGGTTTTTTTACCTCTTCGATAGGTAGAAAAGTGGTGGTTGCAGTAACCGGTGTTTTACTGGTTCTGTTCGTTGTTATGCATCTGCTGGGAAACCTGCAGTTGTTTGCCGGTGCGGAAAAATTTAACGCTTATGCAGCGTTTCTCCAGTCAATGGGCCCAGGGCTCTGGGTAGCGAGAATTGGATTGGTTGTGATTTTTCTTGCGCACATAGTTAATGCCATACAACTCAGTCGTGAGAGTCGCGCCGCGCGCCCGGAAGGCTATGTGTATGATAACGTTGTTCAGGCTTCGGCAGCTTCGCGCAGTATGGCCCATACGGGTATTCTTGTTCTTGTCTTCGTTATTGTTCATTTGCTGCATTTTACTTTGGGTATCCTTCAGCCGGAGTATTATGAGTTTCTTGACGATCAGGGGCGTCACGATGTTTATCGCATGGTTGTCAGCGGCTTTCAGGTTCCAGCATTTTCACTGGCCTATCTTTTTCTTATGGCGGTTCTTGGTGTGCATTTGTCCCATGGGATTTCCAGTGTTGCCCAAACAGTCGGTCTTTCGACGATGGGGAATCGCAAGAAAATTGAGTTGATTGGAGCAAGTGTCGCCTGGCTTATCGCTCTTGGCTATATCAGTCTGCCTGTCTCGGTGCTGGCCGGAATTATCCGTTAATTGCTTGAGGTTTAGTTATGATATTGGACGCAAAGATTCCTTCCGGTTCGCTCGCTGAGAAGTGGGACAATCACCGTTTTAATTTGAAGCTCATCAATCCGGCGAATAAAAGAAAATACAGCATAATCGTTGTCGGTAGTGGTCTTGCCGGCGCATCGGCCGCAGCTTCTTTGGCTGAGCTTGGCTATGATGTGCATTGCTTTACCTTCCATGATTCTCCGCGTCGTGCGCATAGTATCGCCGCTCAAGGTGGAATTAATGCCGCCAAGAACTACCCAAGTGATGGCGATAGCGTCAGAAGGTTGTTTTACGACACAATCAAGGGTGGTGATTTTCGTTCGCGTGAGGCGAATGTTTATCGTCTGGCGCAAGTCAGTAACAGCATTATCGATCAGTGTGTGGCGCAGGGCGTGCCCTTTGCCCGTGAATACGGCGGTCTGCTGGCTAATCGTTCTTTTGGCGGTGCTCAGGTCTCGCGAACATTTTACGCAAGGGGGCAGACCGGACAGCAGCTTCTGATTGGCGCTTATTCTGCACTTTCTCGCCAGGTTGGTGCGGGTAATGTCAAGCTTTATACACGTCGGGAAATGCTGGACCTCGTTGTTGTCGATGGCAAGGCCTCAGGGATTGTTACCCGGGATTTGAGAAACGGCAAGATTGAGACTTTTGCCGCCCATGCGGTCGTGCTGGCGACTGGTGGTTACTCAAACGTTTTTAATCTGTCGACGAACGCCAAGGGCTGTAACGTGACTGCGGCTTATCGGGCTCACAAGAAGGGCGCCGGTTTCGCCAATCCCTGTTATACCCAGATTCACCCAACCTGTATTCCCGTTACCGGAGAGCATCAGGCCAAGCTTACCTTGATGTCCGAGTCTTTGAGAAACGATGGTCGTATCTGGGCGCCAAAAGCTCAAGGCGACAAACGTCGGCCGACAGATATTCCTGAAGAAGAGCGAGACTATTATCTGGAGAGGAAGTATCCGAGTTTCGGTAATCTTGCTCCACGTGACATTGCTTCACGCAGCGCCAAGGAAGCTTGCGATGATGGACGTGGAGTTAACGAGAGCGGGCAGGGAGTCTTTCTTGATTTCCGTGATTCGATCAAGCGTTTGGGCGAGGACCTTATCAGAGAGAGATACGGCAACCTTTTTCACATGTACAAGAAGATTACCGGGGATGATCCTTATAAGACACCGATGATGATTTATCCTGCCCCACATTATACGATGGGCGGCTTGTGGGTTGATTATAACCTGATGAGTACGGTGCCAGGATTGTTTGTTCTTGGTGAAGCAAATTTTTCCGATCATGGAGCAAACCGCCTTGGGGCAAGTGCCTTGATGCAAGGGCTGGCCGATGGGTATTTTGTTATCCCTTATACTATTGGTGACTATCTGGCGCGCGATAAGCCGGCACGGCACCCGGTTGATAAAACCGAGTTCAAGGACGCTCAGAAGGTAACTGAAGATCGTACCGCGCAACTCGTCGGTATGAAGGGCAAGCGCACTCCGGAGTCTTTCCATCGTGAGCTGGGTCTTGTGATGTGGGACAAGTGCGGTATGGCAAGAAATAAGGCCGGTCTAGAGGACGCGCTGGCGAAGATTCCTCAGATTCGCGAAGAGTTCTGGCAGAACCTGAAAATTATTGGTTCAGGCGAGGCGCTGAATCAAAGTTTGGAAAAAGCCGGTCGAGTTGCTGACTTTCTTGAGTTTGGTGAGTTAATGTGTCGCGATGCCTTGGTGAGAGAGGAGTCCTGTGGAGGACACTTTCGTGTAGAACATCAGACTGAGGATGGAGAAGCGAAGCGCGATGACAAGAACTTTTCGCATGTTGCTGTCTGGGAGTTCCTCGGCGATTCAGTAGAGCCACGCCGCCACGTTGAGCAGCTTGATTTTGAAAATGTAGAATTGGCAGTCAGGAGTTACAAGTAATGGACTTCACTCTTCACATCTGGAGACAGAAAGATCGAAATTCAAAAGGTCGTATCGAGACTTATCGGGTAACTGATATCAGTTCGAGCACATCGTTTATTGAGATGCTTGATATTCTCAATCAGCAACTGGTAGCCAAAGATGAGGAGCCCGTTGTTTTTGATTGTGACTGTCTTGAAGGGATCTGCGGCGCTTGCTCACTTGTGATTAATGGTATTGCTCATGGTCCGGAAAGTGGAACAACCACTTGCCAGCTGCATATGCGCAGTTTTCAGGACGGGGATCATATTACGATTGAACCATGGAGAGCTCGGGCATTTCCGATTGAAAAAGATTTGATGGTCGATCGCAGTGCGTTTGACCGTATAATTCAGTCTGGTGGCTTCGTCTCGGTTAGCACTGGTGGAGTTCCGGATGCTAATGCCATCGCTGTATCAAAGGTTGATTCTGATTCAGCGATGGATGCTGCTCAGTGTATCGGCTGTGGTGCTTGTGTGGCCTCCTGTAAAAACAGTTCGGCGATGCTGTTTGTTGCGGCAAAGGTATCGCATATGGCAAAGCTGCCCCAGGGTCAGGTTGAGCGTATCAGGCGGGCTCGCAATATGGTTGCGACAATGGATGCTGAAGGATTTGGTAATTGCACAAACCAGTACGAATGTGAGGCTGTATGTCCAAAAGAAATCAGCGCCAAATTTATAGGGCTGCTTAATCGTGAGTTCATTAAAGCTTCTGTTGCTCCGTCTGAGTAGCTTGCTGGAAGGTTCTCGGAGTAGAACGATTGGCGTTAATTTCACGGTTCTGATTACCGTTGTCCTTGTTGTCGTCGCCCTGATATTTTGGCAGGAAAAGTCAGTTGAACGTGTCAGTTTCGGTAATTGCGCTGAGGCACAGCAGCAGGATTATTTCCGAGAAATCCGAGTCCCGATGCTTGGTGCCTATGGTTGCCTTGGAGTCGAAGCTTTCAGCAATCGTTCAAAAGACCGGGTTTGCCTTGCCATGAAGGGAGTGGCGGTGTTCGACAAGCCGGCCATGTACAGAAATTCTTATGCTATGGATTTTTCCGATCCTGAAGAACTCGAGCTTAAAGCTGGCAGTATGTTTGCTGGTTGTCCATTTACCAAAGATGATGTTGTAAAAGGGAAAGTCTTTCGCAAAAATCCGGAAAAACGCTTTATGCGATGGGATGAATGGCTCTCTTTCGATGAGAAGAAAAATGTCATCTATTACTGGAGATACGTTCCCTGATCGGGAGTGTTGTGGCTCTACAGTTGGCGGTAGCGGCGATCTGTTGTAACTGCCCCCAGTATTGTTGCGATAATGAAACCCCAGTTAACGATTCCCGGAATGATGCCGCTAAGTGGCATGCGCATCATGCCTCCGCCCAGATAGAACTCGGCTATCGCTTTAAAGTTTTCCCGCATAATTATTTCCAGAACAAAGCTTTCAACGAAGAAAAGGGCCAGTAGTCCGGTTAGTAGGGTGATGAATAAATTGCGCGCCCTGAAATAGACCGTTCTGAGTGCCAGGCGGATTATATACATCAGGGAAAATACCCAGAGAAAAAGTATTGCGTGAGCCGCAGATGGTTGGAGTAGGGAGATAATACTGGGCTCAGACTGTGCCGTGGCCGAAGATTGAGTATCGATCGATTCCTTATTATCCGAACCGGGGAGATTCGGAATGTTTGCATTGATTGTTATTGGGCTAAGCAGAACCGCGGAAGATATTTGCACACGGGCGGATTCAGCTGCCTTAACAAGTTCTGAGACCGGCACCCCTGTGTTTTTCATGACCGGAACAAGATTTATGGTCAGTGAGACCAAAGCCAGCAGGACAATGAACCACAATGCATGCAGTGTCGCCGAGATTGCGTTGGAAAGACGAAGGGAAAGACAGGAAGCGAGTAGTGGCAATGTGCCGCAGGAAAGGATGAAAAGCAGGGATAGGGGGATTCCTGTTCGAAAGACATCGCTGACAGTGAGATCTGAATTGAGGGCTGTCAGAGCGGCGATTTTTTCTTGGCCGGTGAGCGCTTCAAACCCGGTTCGGACAAGGCTGGTGATGACCATATATAATGATGCAATAAGCAGGCTAAAACCTAAAGCTGGTGTGCAGAATATCTTGTGATTAAGTCCAACGCGGGTAATCAGGTGGCGCAGTTTTTCTGGTGTCGTCTGTTGAGGCAATCGGGGGAGGTCGGGTTGGTCTTCTGTTCCTTCTGTCAGGAATTGGGAGAGCTCGGGTTCTGCTTCCAGGAGGTAATATATTGCCGAGTCCGGTGAAGATATTCTTTCGACAGGAGATTTTTCCAGCATCCTGAGAATTATTGAACTGAGCCATTGAGGGATATCCGGGTTTAACACTTTTGGTGGCACCGGCGCTTCGTGAAGATGCTTTCGTGAAACTTCAAGAGCTGATTCACCGTCAAATGGCAGCTTGCCTGTCAGTAGTTCGTAGAGGCAGACTCCAAGTGAATACATATCCGCCGCGGGCGTTACTTTTCTACCGCTCCATGTTTCCGGTGCAATATAGGCGGCAGAACCGACAACCTCATTGCCAAGAAGTTTCTCCACACCACGTGTATAAGCAATTCCGAAATCAGCGATTTTGATGCTTTTGTTTGGCAGAAGAATGATGTTTGCCGGTTTGAGATCCTGATGGACGATTCCTTCGCGGTGTATCGCCGAGAGTCCTTCACATATCTGCAGGATAATTTTACCCCAGTCTGACAT
>JAQTWB010000156.1 GCA_028689495.1 bacterium
GTGTAGGCAGTATTTGTGCTGGCAATAGCGGCGGCGGCCATAGTCTCCACGTCGTTTACAGAGCCAACCGCTGTTTCGGTGTCATCGGTGTAGACGACCATTACATCAATGACAGTGTTATCGGCAGAGATTGTGTCAGGTGCAGCATCAAGTGGTGCTCGCGCCGAGGAATCGCTGTCGGCAAGGATACTTAATTTTTTTTCTGTCTGGTGGGCACGAGGAATGGGGTGTTCTTTCAGGTTGGATTTTCTTTGGAGACGATCACCGCAGTCGGGATAGAGCTCGGTGTCTACTTCAGTGAGCAGAACGTTACGTCCATGGTCTGTTTCAATCGTGAATGTTTCTCCTGTGTAAAGTTCCAGTCTGCCAGAGTAGCTGATGTTCTCCGGGTCGATTGATGTTGATCCGGTTATGGTCGCCGATCCGCTGATTTCTCCTTGTGCATTTAACAGTTCTCCGCGCCAGGATATCAGTTGTGACATCTTTGTACCTACCGGGATGGGCGATAAAGGTGAGAAAGTGTAGGGCCCGAGTTCAAGTTTGTTGCCTTGAGTAAATGCTGCGTGGTCTAACGAGATTTCTGTTGAGTTTTTTATCCAGGGTGTCGGGTTTGCGTTGCCTGCAGTTTTCGATTGAGACTCGTTGTCCGTTACGCTGTTTGCCTGAAGGTTTGGCCTGGAGTGCTTGTAGCTGGAGGTCGTAGCTGGCCCAGTTTCGAGTGCAGTGTTGTTTGTGGCAGGTCTACGTTCGTCGACAGACATGATTTCATATGATGCAGTGTATCTGTTCTCATCTTTGGAGAGGAGCAGAACGCACATAAGACCGGCCGTCAGGCCCAGGATTAAGGATGATTGTCGTTTCAAGTAGAACTACCCTTGATTGCGGTTCCCAGACTTTCTGTGAAGAGAGCGCATCAGGCTGACAGTCTGATTTAATCTTCTCTTCCCCGAAGGATCATATTCGGGATGCAAGGCGTAATTCTTAACTTTTTGCTGTGAAAATTGTGAGGAAGATCAGCGCAGGTCCATTTCTGCCTGGGCTTGGGCGACAGCTGCTTGTTCCAGGGTAAGGCCGAGTATGGTTCTCAGGTTTATTGCGAACTTTGATTCGCTGGGGAGAATTTCGTGGTCTGAAAGAATAACTCTCCAGACGAGTGAAAGGAGCTTTTGCTTTTGTTCAGTAGAGTAGGTGCCGTTAACTTGGGCCGTATATCCTTCCAATTGGGACGAGGCGTTGTGAAGAAGTTCAACAGTTTCAAGTATCTCTCCGCTCTCAAAATCTTCTAGTCCGAATTCCCCACCAAGAAGTGATACTATTTTTATCAGTTCGCGATCTGAGAATTCATCGTCAATCTTTGCCGCTGAAAAGATCACAAACGTCGCTGCGATCATGAACTCGCGTGTAGTTGGTTCGCCACTTGCTGTCAGTGCAAGGGAAATATTCTCGTCTTCGATTAGTTGTTTGATATCGCTAAGCATAAATTCCCCTCAATATATTCGGACAGGTCTGTGTTCAGAAATGTTCTGAACAATATACCGCGTCACTAATCTTTGCTTTTTCAACCGTTTAACGGAGTTTCTTCGCGGTATAAAATTCAGATCACCGGACCCATGGATATTGGATGAACGATCAGACCGGTTGGTTGCAATTATGGTGGGGCCAAAAAATAGAGTCGATAGAGCTGGGAGAATGCCGGCAGGATTCCGGTAGAGCCAAGTATGTTAATAGGTTAGCGTCAGCACCCAGGGAACTATTGCGGCAAAGTAGTAGACACAAGTGAGGGAAATCAAAGCAAGTGGAACCCAGGTTACCAGGTTTCTTGCCAAGTAAAGTATGGCAACGGCAAGCGAGGCCAAGGACTTGGCAACGACCAACGGCAGGAACAGTCCGAATTCTTTCATGAAATAAACAAGAACCGGGTTCCCTTCAGCTTCTATGCCATATGTTTTTAAACCGATTGCCGTAAGGGCTCCATCAAGGAGCTGGAAGAAAATCAGAGTGACGGCAACAAGTTTTAGCTGATTGCGAGACAGCAGCAGAGAACGGCAATACCTCCAGCCTTTGGCTACAAACTGAGGTCCTTGCGGGACCGAAGTTGAAATGTAGTTTGCTTTTCCGGCTGTAAACAAGTCCAGGGTTTTTGCCAGGCCCATTTCTATTTCTCCGCTTGCGATTGAATTCCGGCAGGGCCGGGCAAGGGAGTTGGATACAGGAATAGTATTGAAATGTCTAGTAGTGACAATGCGCCAATTATACTCCTCCACTATAAAATTCCCGTCGTTAGTCGCCACTAACGTGAACGGGAGGGGTGTATTGGAGCGGGAAATTTAATGTGCGAGCAGTATATACCCCTCCCACTATGAGTTTCCCGACGTAGTCGCCGCTAACGTGAGCGGGAGGGGTATATCGGAGCAGCCGCGCCAGCGGATGCGACCAGAAAACCAATATACTGCTCACAATAAAGTAGTTGCTGTGCCGTAAGGCACAGACAGCAAGTGAACTTTGTTTTTTGTTGTTGTCAGCGCCTTACGGCGCTGGCTGAATTTCTTGGAGGGGTATAATGGTTATCTGGTCGCGGCTCCGCCGCTCCAAATATACTGCTCGGGATTTAGGTGCTTTGGAGCGGGAAATTTAATGTGCGAGCAGTATATACCATGCCAGCGTTCCTTACCGTTTCACCGTTCAACGGAGTTTTTTGACACGGTATAATTGGGGAATTGGGTGTGATCGTCCTGCCGATGAGGCACGGTCATCCAGACTTGGGCATGTGGAAAAGGGCTCTATCTTGAATATGGACCCAAGAGGGTGCGACCGGTCTTCAGGTGCTTTTTTTTGGGTGGTGTTTCGTGGCAAAACTAAAAGCGTTGAAGACAACAAATCACTATGGTTATCGGGGGAAGTGAAACCAGAGCACTTGTCTTTCCAATGAGCAGATGTCCATCAGAAACGGTCCTGACAACATATCGACCTGCGGGCAATATTGCTTCAGAAAAAATGTTTTTACTGTAACTGGCGAGATAATGAGCCTTGAGATTCAAGGATTTCTTTCTCCAGCTCTGTCACCAGGTCGAGAATTTTCCCCCGGACTTCGTCTGCCAACACACTGATTAAGGTGCCTGTTTGACAGGCACTGTTATCGACATGAACCATGCTGCGGGCAATCCACTCGGCATTTGATTCGATGTGCTCCAGGCGAGTGCAAATATCATGCAACTTATCAAAACTGTTCATAAAACCTCCAGACTAACCGCGACCGAAGAAATTTGTTCGGCACTATTTGGGAATAAAATCGACAATTATTTAAGCTATCGTATTTTTGAGATGAAGCGGGTTCTGTCGAAGATGCAAAAATGGAAGGAGGCCAGTTTAGCCCGGGAATTGCATGTCAGTTCGCCGGTGAAATAGGAGGCAGCTACAGAAGCTGACGATGCGGTAACTAACTGTACCAGCTGGGACTAACCTGACAGATACTGTCAGAACGCCTTGAATTCCAAAAAATTTACCTCACGGTGTGGTGACGGCAAATTTGTTTGGAAGTTCAAGGCTGTTAACTCTCATGCCTCTCAGAGATTTGCCTGAGCTTTGTACATCTTCATCGTGGTTATCTTGTCCGGTCGAGTGTCGACCTGGACAAATCAGCTAACCAATCAGTAGAGCTCTACTCTCCCAACCTTCGCGGCCCATAGTTGCAATCAGGAAGCCGCCGGAAGCTGGCTGTAAGAGCCACTGACCGTATAGCCGTTATCAATAACTTTCACTGACAGCAGGAAGGATTGCAGTTTCGCCCAATCCTCAAGAGCTTTATCCGAGAGGGCCTGTTCTGCCTGTGCTTGTCCGGCATAAGCGCCAAACATACCGCGGAGATTTTTTGCCAGCTCTACTGTCTGTGGAAAGTTGATAAAAAGATCAAGTATGGAGCTTCGGTCAAACAGGCGGTCAGCTTTGTCTGCGGCAATCAGACCTCTGACTGAGGTAGCTGGATCACCAATAGTCTTGATCAGGGACGAGAGCAGTGTAGGAGTTGATGTCAGAAATACACGCTCACCTTTAAAGCTGGCATTAAAACTTACTCCCATTCCTGAATCAATTGCTTGAACAGGAAGTCCATCGATTACCTGGTTGGCAATAGTTGGAACAGCGGCGCCGCTTTCTCTAATAGCGAGGTCGACAACTTCAACCAGTCGTTGCGCGACAATTTCTGGTTCTTTGGATTCGATGACAATCCCTACTTCCGGTACTGGCATGAATGATTGTCCAAGTGTTGGTGGTTGGACAATCAGGCTGATACGAGTTGCATCCTTGATGGAATCAAGGAGTGGGGCCATAAATTCAGGAGCGGCCATTCCGCTTGTAGCACCGCCGGCTGCCGCAGCGTTAGCCATTTGTAGCAGGCCTCGAAAAGCTCCGGCATCGAGACTTATGACTGCCATGCTGTTGCGGGGGGCGGCGTCAAGCGTTGATCCGGAATTGGAGTCACTGAGCTTTGCCAGGAGGCCTTTCAGGTATTCATTGTTCTGGTCATAGCGAACTATGAGTTCAGTTCCGGGGGCTTTCTCCATTGTCGAGGCGAACGCAACCGCGGTAAAAGGAAAGTTGACATCTTTATTTTCCTTGGCGACTTCTTTGACTTTTTGCAGGTCGATAAAGCCTGTTGTCGTTCGTAGCCCGGATTCCGGCAGTCGGCCATTAGTTTCTTTCCAGAGTTTTGAACTGAATAACTCAGGAGCTTTGGCGGCGGTGTTGCCAAGAACAGATTTGATGGTCTCTTCGTGATTGCTGCAAGCGATGATGTTGTTACTGCGGGCGCATGAAAAGGTCCCTTGCTCTGCGGCGTTGGCACTTTTTACACGGAAGCCGTCAGCAAAAAGGTCGGGAAGCTCTTCCAGGCTAACTCTTGATTCTTTGGCCAGTATACCTCTGGTTTTGGTCATTTTCTCGGAAAGGTCTTTTTCTGACTTGGCCTTGAGAGCGACAGCCAAGGTGACTTTTTCCAGATTTTCGGGTGCAGTCGGGTCGAGCTGAAGAAAAATTACAGCTTCATCGGCAAATCCCTGGAGTGATTTTGAATCACTGGGGTCAAGGCCGATTTCCTGGATTGCGGTAAGAATGGATGAAGCCTCCTCGGCGCTATTATTTTTCAGGGATTCGACAAATGAAGTTGATGCCCAAGGACTATTTGCGTAGCGGGTAAAAGCATCA
>JAQTWB010000157.1 GCA_028689495.1 bacterium
CACTTGGCAACTACGATGTCTTCGTTATGGGCGAACCGGGTTCCACTCCTAATGCTGCGGAACTCGGTGAGTTATCGTCATGGGTTTCAGGTGGCGGTATTTTGTTACTGTTGGCCGATTCCGGCAACTCGGGATTACCCGGTCTGGACAATATCGCCAGCGGATTGGGTATTTCGTTTGACTGGGGTGGTGGCGTCTCTGGCAACCGCACTCTACTGGGCGGCAACTTCGCCAGCGAAGGCCTATACGACCTGGTGGGACAAACGCTAATCACAACTCCAGGAACGGGCGTTACTGGCGGCACTGTGTTGGCACAAAACTACCTTGACTACGCATCTTTGGGACTTGGTTGGGTCTTTGGTTTCGGCGATCGCCTTGACCATAACTTCTTTATCAACCCCATTGGCCATAATGTAAATGGGGATTTATTCCTGAACATTGCCAATGGCCCTGTTGGTAATCCAAACAACAGCGTTCCAGAACCAACCACTATCTGGCTATTGTCGTTAGGGTTGCTTGCCTGGCTGATGTTTGCCCCAAAAAAAAGAGCAGCGGTAATTTAACCTAAGCCCTTATACCGTATTCACTCGGCGAAATTTATTTCGTCGGGTGAATATGTTCCGGTTATTTCTTAAGGTTTTCTACTCTACCACTTCTCTCAACTCAAACACTCGGCAAGTCCAAAGCATCAAAGCAGTTCTTTCACCATCGCTGCCAAACGAGAGGCAATCTCTAATCGACCTTCTGCCTTGGCCAAGCGCTCCGCTTCGCACAAATGCTTCAGCAGATCATTTTTCGGCTTCTTCGCTTTCGCATTTAGGGCTGCATCAGGTTCATTTTCCAAGCCGGCAAAAAGATCGATGGGAACAGCAACCTCTGTTTTTGCAGCTGTTAACTTTTTTGCGACTTTCTCTCCAGAAACCATTTTGCCCGGTTTAACATGCTCCTCTACCGTCGGTGCCGCTCCCAGATCCTCAAGTGCTCGCGCTTCGGGGAAAAAACTGTGCACTATCGCATAAAGCTCTTCTGCGGGCGCATCTGCCCGAGCCCGAACAAGCAACTTTCGGGCATCAAACAGCCGCCAACCAGAAGAGGCAAACTTGCCCCCGGTATCAAAGACCGAGACCAAACTCTTTCCACCAACAAATAGCTCCCGCCCACACTCTTGCACCCAAGTGGCTGCAGTATCACACTGCTCGTTCTCGATGTGTCCCTGATGGCCGCGCACATGTTCTGGCTTGATGCGGAACCCTCGCGAAAGACGCAGGTAAAGTTTCCATAGTCCCTGATTCTTCACCGGTTCTTTACTCGCAGTTTTCCAGCCATTCTTCTGCCAGCCGTTGATGTAAGAAGTTGCACTTTTCAAAACATACTCGCTGTCAGCAACCCAGCGCACTTCACCGGCGTCCGGCGTCCGAGCAAAGCGCAAGGCGGCAAATCCAAGCAGCCCCGCGATAATCTCGCCTTCATTATTTGTCGCCGGCCCGAGATAGGCGGCCAGGCGTATCTCTTCACCGGAGGGCAAGCGGACAATCGCCGCCGCTGCCGCTTCACCCTGCTTAGTTCCGCCACCGTCAGAGAAAATACTGCTCGCACTTTGATTTTCCCGTTTCACACATCACCTTTTTTAAAAAATTCTACTGTTGTTGACAGCGCCTGCGGCGCTGCATTCGCTCTTTTGCGAGCAGTATATTGATTTTCTGGTCGCATCCGCTGGCGCGGCTGCTCCAATATAGTCATCGCACTTATTTTGAGCGTTTCGGGAAATTTAAAAGGCGACGACTATATCTCAAACATCTTCTATTCCGCCGTTACTTCCACCTGCGGAAGATCAATCTTCAACAATGGGCCATTGATCCCAAGACCTGTAAAATAAAATAAATTCATCGAAGCAGCCGAGGCAACTTCATCTTTAATCCTGAAGCTAAGCACTACCGAAACCTGCTTTTCCTGCAAAGCGGTAAGCTGCAATGGAATGACTTCCCCCTTGGCATCCAGCATTCTTCCAGAACGCGGCTCAAGTATCAGCTTTCTCCTGGCTTTGTCGGCCAGTAAAGGAAGTTCCTGCTTTTCTCCTACCTCTGACGGTTTTACGAGATCTTCTTTTTTTGCCGCAGCATCAGACTCATTCGCGATTGATGATTTTTGTTTTACCTCCTCCCCAAGACCGCGACGCAAGATTTTTTCAGCAATCAGACCGCGAACCTCATCGGATTTTTCGGAATCAGACAAGACGAACTTGGACGGATCGCCAAGCCAGGACAGTCCAGCTTCCTTATCCTCAATATCAATTTTCATATTCAGATAGCCGCCAGCCAGTTCAGTTCCAACAAGTGTAAATTTTGCTGTCTTCGGAACATGCTGCTGACGCATAGCTCCAGCAAATGAAACTGCAGTAGAAACCAATGCCACGAGGAACAACAGAACCAGCTTCAAGACACTGCCTTGCAGACGTCCAAGATTAACGTTATCGATTTTCACTGCTGGCTCGTTCCAACGAATATCAGTCTCGCGCAAAAATCGAAGCGGCATTCCGGCGATAAATGCACCAAAAAAAACGACAAAAAACCACAAATCAAATACCGTCTCGACGACTACAGATAAATAACCGGTCAGATCACCCATTTCGATAAATGACACCAGGGCCCGCGGAACGGCAACCGAAACCCAGAATAGCAACAAGATTTGCGCGGTTAGCGATGGCCGAAAAAAAGCAAACCAGGATGACCGCATGAAGCCAATATCCCAAACATGCTGCCCCTCAAAATATGTTATTTTTTTTTCTTCCTCGTCCGGCTCATAATAGTCGTCATCATCTCCTTCACGCGGCTTGACCTTGCAGAAAGTCTCACCGACAACAAAAGCCGGCGCCCAAAAAAACACCCCGCAGAAAAACACCGGCATTACAACCAACGCCAACAAAGGAACAAGTCCCAGTCCGAGATTAGCACCGGAGAAAATAGCTGATGAGACTCCGCCGACTACCGCTTGCAACAAAAAAAAGACCAGGACAGCCACAAGAAAAAAAGAGAAAATTATCTTGGGCAGACTGGCAAACGCCTGCTGCATTATCTGTGCAGGAATAATCCGCTTTTTATTCTTGAACGCCGTAAAGACGAACATTCCGGCGGCAGAAAACAATAACGCACGTAACATCCCTTCACACAGACCAAGAAGAAAATATATCTGCAAAGATGGTGTGCTTTGCTGAAGGACGAGCAGTAAAAGTAGTCGAATCACGATTACCGGAAGCGCCAGCTGCAGTAGCTGACTGCGGAATTGTCGAAAGAACCCTATCCCCCAATCAATCGGCCTCGGACTCAAAAAGTCCTGCTCGCTGGCAAAATTCATCTTCATCATATCCTTCCAAATCCGCACGGTTATTCACTATTTAAAACTATGGCGAATAATCACTCATAAAACATGATGAAGCAATCACGGACGCAGCTATCACACCTGTCGATATCCGATAAGATTACCGACAGATACTTGAGAAAGGTGAATTATCAGCGTATACCCTGTCCGGAAATTGCAATAAATTTGGTAGCGCTGAATCCTTGATTCACGCTTAGTTTTTTGGTGGAAACGATGTTGAGCTTCTAGCCTGAAACTCTTGATGTTTCAGGCAAATGTCAGGCTCACCTCGGACTGCCTGCGGAAACTCCATAAATTAAAGAGTAAATTCAAGGCACATGAAAGCATCTGTCTCCGAATCCTTGCCCCCTGCCAATTCGCTTCTTGAAGCAATTGACCGCAGCGATAACACCCCGGAGGCATTAAGACGTCTGTCTCGCGAATCGTTGTCACAACTCTGCGAGGAGCTGCGCCGAGACCTGATTGAAACCATCAGCCGCGTCGGTGGACATTTCGCATCGAGCCTCGGCATGGTCGAAATTATCGTCGCCTGCCATCATTCTTTTTCAACACCCAAAGACAAGATTGTCTATGACGTAGGTCATCAGGCTTATATCCACAAAATCCTCACTGGCCGCCGCAAACACATGCCCGGTATTCGCAAGCTTGGGGGAATTTCGGGCTTCCCGCGCCGCGACGAAAGCCCCTACGACACTTTTGGCGTTGGACACGCTGGTACAAGCATTTCAGCCGCACTTGGCATGCTTGAAGCTTCACACCACTGCTATCCAGGCAAAGAAGATGCTAAAGCGGTAGCTATTATTGGCGATGGCGCTCTAACCTCGGGTATGGCCTTTGAGGCACTTAACCACGCCGGACAATTAAAAAGAAATCTGATCGTCATCCTCAATGACAATGAAATGTCTATCGCTCCTAACGTCGGCGCCCTGAGCTGGGCTTTTTCGAAAGCTGTGGCCGGTAACATCTCAACCCTAGCCCGCCGCCAGTTTAAATATCTCGTTGAAAAGGGACTTATCCCTCATTCAGTTTATCGAGCTATCGACAAAGCCGAGGAAGCCGCCCAAGGGTTTTTCTCGACTCCTGCGATGCTTTTTGAATCTTTTGGTTTTCGCTACCTTGGACCGGTTGATGGGCATAATATCTTCCAGCTTCTCGACGCGCTGGATATGGCCAAAAACCAGGACGGGCCTGTTATTATCCACGCCAGGACACAAAAAGGGAAGGGCTACGAACCCGCAGAAAACGATCCAATCAAATATCACGGGGTAGGGCCATTTGATGTAACAAACGGATCATTCTCAAGCACAAAAAGCCCCGGCAAAATAACGCCACCAAGCTACACATCAGTTTTTGGTAAAACTCTGGTCGAACTGGCACAGTCCGATAAACGCGTTGTCGGTATTACCGCCGCCATGCCCGATGGGACCGGTCTGGGGCTACTTCAGGAAAAACTTCCTGAGCAATACTTCGATGTCGGCATTGCCGAACAGCACGCTGTAACCTTCGCCGCTGGTCTCGCCTGCCAGGGAATGAGACCAGTCGTTGCGATATACTCAACCTTTCTGCAACGTGCCTACGACCAAATTATCCACGATGTCTGTATTCAATCGCTCCCGGTAACGTTCGCCCTCGATCGCGGCGGACTTGTCGGAGCTGATGGAGCAACCCACCATGGCGTATTTGACCTGTCATATCTGCGTTCTATTCCCAACATGACAGTCATGGCCCCCAAGGATGAAAACGAGTTGCGTAACATGCTCTATACCTGCACCGAGCACGACGGGCCTATCGCTCTTCGCTATCCA
>JAQTWB010000040.1 GCA_028689495.1 bacterium
GCGAATCAGGATATCGTCGGCATCTCCTCCGCCGAGGCTGTAAGAATCGAGTGAGATTGTGCCGGAGTTCGAAACTGCACCGCCGAGAGTCAGGTCGCCAGTGCCCGTGTTGGTAAGGCTGGCATTTACCGCGATGGATAGGGCTGTTCCTGTAACCGCACTATCTCTGACTATAAGGCTCTTATCATCATCAAAGACAAGAGAAGATGCATCATTGACAGTAAATGTCCCATGAACATCCAGGTTAGTGTCAGCCAAGTGAAACGCAGGTGTCTCTCCGACACCACTTTCAGCAAATTCAATATCAAAATATGCTGATACGCCGCTCGACAAAGTTGCGACAGTTAAACCACTACCCAGGTATTGTATCATACCGGAATCAATATCAGGATTTGCCAGAGTTAGCCCTGGCAGCACAGTGTCAGAAATAACAGTCAGTATACCGTCATTCTGAAAACTCCCGTTAGTTCGCAAGCCAATTGTAGCAGGGTCAAGAATAAGCTGTCTCCCTGCGGCGATTGACAGACTGTTGTCCACCTCCAACTCTCCGCTAATAAGCGTATAAGCTGCAGAGGTTGTATCGATAACAAGGTTGTAAAAATCGTTGTTATCATTGGCAGCTCCACCGGCGGAAGGGCTGATATACGACGATATACCTCCCTTCAGAGTGACCGTTCCTGTGCCAGAGACAAAAACTCCATCATTCTGCCAATTTTGAACCACAGTAATATTCAAATTATTACTGTTGATGAGTTGCCCGGCAGCCCCTATCGACAGGTGCCTGGTAACATAAATGTCATTGCTAACAGGTGTCACAATTCCATCAACATAGAGGCTGCGGAAACGGTGCTGCCCGTTAGCTACCCCACCACTGTCAAGCAGGGTGTTGCCATCAAAATGCACATAACCACTAGCACAATCAAACGTACCATTGTTAGTCCAGTCTCCAGCAACCCATAGAGAACTTAAAGACCCTATTGTAAAAGTAGCACCTGGATTAATTAAGACATCGCCATCGATATCAGCGACACCGGGAAACGGTAATGTCCTGTTGGAACCGGCACCTGTAAAAGTAACGTTGTGGAAGTCTTTATTATCAGCCGTCGAAAAAGCCCCCAGACTCCCAACACCTGTGAAAATTGTCGTATTTAACCCCGATAGATATGAACCATTAACACTCCAGTTCCCAGCTACGGTAACATCAAAACCATTGGCATCAAGTGTGCCGCTGATATCGATAGCACCGCAGCTTATCTGCCCTGTAGGCAGATAGATGCTGCCAGAAAATATGTACAGTTCGTAGGCAGTTTCGAAAGTTGCATTGCCGCCGCTCACCGCATATCTGATATCCGTATCGCCGTCATCGAGCACCGCCAGTTGGGCATTTATCAGACCAGCACCTGCATCAGTGCGGATAGCAAATTCGTTCTGATAGACTTTAAGGTTCCCGACCGAGTTTCCATCCGAAACATAAGCTAGATTCGCAACCTCAGCTTCGTCATTGACAAACAGCAGTAGTGCATCACCCGGTTGCAGGTTTAGCGGCGAAACTGTAAACGCTCCGACACCATCGGTAACGGTATCATAGGTCGTATTGTAACTGCCGTTGTTGTGAATTACTCGTAGCTTTTTGTTATTCAGCGTCGCGGCTTCTGCCTTGCCGTTGTAAACAGTTCCTCCGATTGAATCGGCAACCGTATCAAAGAACCAGTTGACGTTATTACCTGAATTCGTGCCATTCGTAACGTTGATACTCGCCGGAGTCCCCCCAATAACGCTTTGATCCTGCACATCGACATCGGTCATACTGAATGTGCCAATTCCCTGCCAGTTACGACGTGTACCCGGAACAGTAGAGCGAATCTGAATGTCGTCAGCATCACCGGGACCAGCGCCGGAGGAGTCGAAGGTTATCGTGCCGGAGTTGGAAAGTGAACTGCCGAGAATGAGGTCGCCAGTGCCTATGTTTTGCAAGGAACCAGTAGCCGCGATAGTCGCAGTGCCATTGACTGTTAGGTTGTTAAGGGGACCAAGCGCAAGTGTACCATCGGTAACAGAAAGTGTACCGTTTACGGTTATATCGACATTGGGCAAAGTATATGTCGGATTGCTTGTGCCAGACTCGTCAAATTGCAAATTGTAATAAGCGCCAAAGGCTGAAGGAATTGTTACCGATGAAGTCCCCACATAACGTACAGTTCCAAAAATTGGAGCCATTATGCCAGAAACGGCTTCGTCGCCATTAAGCACAATGCCGCCACTATTCGAAATAACTGTTGCCGACAAATCCTGCCCGGCTAGTGACAGTGTCGAGGCTATATTGAGACTCAATGAGCTATCTACTTCAAGCTCAGTGTTCACCAATGAAATTGTCGCATTACTAAGGCCTACAATATAAAAGTCCTTATCGGTATCATCAAAACCAATCCCGGTGCCTCCTGCATCAATGGTATTTGACGTTCCACCAAAGAACACTGAACCGGTTCCAGAATCAAATATCCCTTCATTCAACCAGTTGCCAAAGATATTTAATGAAAGATTATTGGCATCTGATAATGTGCCGGTCCCCGTGATATGCATATCTCCGTAAAGTTGGAGATTGCTGTTAACCAGTGTCACTACTCCCTCAACACGAATATGGCGAAAAGTTTTGGCATTTAAAAAACCACCGGCATCAAGCAAGGTAACCCCATCAAATATCACAGTGTCAAAAAATGCATTAAAATCGCCACTGTTCGTCCAGTTGCCTGCTATGTAAAAATCCGAACCGAAGCTGGTCACATCGCCAGATGGGGTAATCAACAAATTACCATCCACATCCAGATCGTTGGTGCTGAACTGAATAACTCCGCTAAATGTAACATTGTGAAAATCGTGACTGTCATCAATACCACCGGTAATGATTGTCAACGTCGCAGCAAACGTCGTCATATTCAGTCCCGATATATACGCCCCACCGGTCGCATCCCAATTGCCATTCACAGTTACATCAAAACCGGCAGCATCGAGCGTGCCGTTGATATTGAACGCTCCACCACTTACCGTCCCACCCGGCAGATACGTGCTGCCGCTGAAAATATACAACTCATAGGCTGTTTCAAAAGTCGCATTACCCGCACTAATCGCATAGCGAATATCCGTATCTCCATCGTCAAGCGCCGCGAGCTGAGCATTGGTAAGCCCAGTACCGAAGTCTGTACGAATGACAAACTCGTTCTGGTAAAGCTTGAGATTTGCCACTGAATTGCCATCGGAAACATAAGCAAGATTCCCAGCTTCGGCTTCGTCGTTGATAAACAGCAGCAGCGCATCACCGGGTTGCAGGTCTAGCGGCGAAACCGTAAACGTTCCGGCACCATCGGTCACCGTGTCATAAGTTGTGTTGTAACTGCCATTGCTGTGAATTACTCGCAGCTTCTTGTTGTTCAGCGTTCCGGATTCTGCCTTGCCGTTGTAAACTGTGCCGCCCAAACTCTCCGGCACTGCATCAAAAAACCAGTTGACGTTGTTACCCGAATTCGTGCCATTAGTGACGCTGATGTTTGCCGGTGTGCCGCCAATAACGCTTTGATCCTGAACATCGACATCGGTCATGCTGAAAATTCCTGTCCCCTGCCAGTTACGACGCGTGCCAGGGACACTGGAGCGGATTTGGATGTCATCGGCATCACCGGGGCCAGCGCCGGAGGAATCAAAGGTGATTGTACCGGAGTTGGAAACAGAGTTGCCGAGAATTAGATCCCCTATGCCTGTATTGGAGATCGAACCAGCGGCAGCGACTGTGGCTATGCCAGTGACGGTCAGGTTATTAACGGGGTTGAAGGCCATTATCCCATCAGTTACGGATAGTGCCCCATTCACAGTGATGTCAGCTGCGGGCAACGTGTATATCGGATCGCTTGTGCCCGATTCGTCAAAGTCAAGATTGAAATAGGTTGTTATGCCCGAAGGGATAGTCGTCGATGCGGTTCCGGTATAACGGACTATGCCGGAATCGGTATCCATTGTGGCAATGTCAAGGTTTTCGCTACCCTGCAACTCAATTACAGAGTTATTAAACAAGGTGCCGTTTAAATCGAGGTCGTAGCCGTTCAGCCGTAGAGTGCCCGAGCTGACAGTAAGGGAACCATCTACCTCCAATTCAGACGACAACGTACTAAGGTTAGTAATTACCAGATTATAAAAGTCCTTACCTGAATCATCGACCAAAACTCCTGTCCCATTCCCATCAATAGTTGCACTATCGATAGTTACCGTCGACGTGCCGGCAATGAATGTTCCATTGTTTCCCCAATACGTATCAACAGAAAATGGAACTCCTGCGGTATCGTCGAGGACACCACCGAGATTTATCACCAGACCAATGTCTACTGTGAAACTGCTAATGACTGCCACACTCCCTGAAATATAGACCGAATTGAGTTCTTGTCCACGTATATCAAGATTCGTAGTCCCATCGAAGAGAACAGTTCCTGTTGATAACGGATTATGTGTACCCAAGGTCGTCCAGTTTCCAGCAACGGTATGCGTCCCACCCCATGTTTGAAGCGACGCTCCGGAATTAACGTAAAGGTCCCCATCAGTATCAGTGTCCAGAAACAAGAGGACAGCTCCACTTCCAACAGTTAAATTATAAAAATCATGATTATCATCAGTCCCTGCGGCAACTACGGTTCCAGCGTGAAACGTCGTCGTATTCAATCCCGATATATACGCTCCGCCGGTCGCGTCCCAGTTGCCATTAACAGTTACATCAAAACCGGCAACATCCAGCGTACCGTTCAAATCAAACGCTCCGCCGCTCACCGTTCCACCCGGCAGATAAGTGCTGCCGCTGAAAATATACAGCTCATAAGCCGTCTCAAATGTCCCATTACCCCCGCTCACGGCATAGCGGATATCCGTATCGCCATCGTCAAGCGCTGCGAGCTGAGCATTTGTAAGCCCGGCACCAAAGTCTGTGCGGATGGCAAATTCGTTCTGGTAAAGTTTTAAATCGGCGACTGAATTGCCATCGGATACGTAGGCCAGGTTTGCAACTTCTGCTTCATCGTTGACAAACAGCAGCAGCGCATCACCGGGTTGCAGGTCTAGCGGCGAAACCGTAAACGCTCCGGCACCATCGGTAAGTGTATCGTAGGTCGTATTGTAGCTGCCGTTATTGTGAACCAATCGTAGCTTTTTATTGTTCAGTGTTCCCGCTTCTGCCTTGCCGTTGTAGGCGACACCAGAAACACTCTCCGGTGTCGTGTCAAAGAACCAGTTGACGTTGTTGCCCGAATTGGTACCGCTTGTGACACTGATACTGGCTGGAGTTCCGCCGATGACGCTTTGATCCTGAACATCGATATCGGTCATGCTGAAACTTCCAGCCCCCTGCCAGTTGCGTCGCGTGCCGGGAACAGTAGAGCGGATTTGAATGTCATCGGCATCACCGGGGCCAGCACCGGAGGAGTCGAAGGTGATTGCGCCCGAGTTGGAAATGTCGCCGCCGAGGATAAGATCACCAGTGCCGCTGTTTTGCAGGATACCGGCTGCTGCAACTGTAGTCGCACCGGTGACACTGAGATTATTTGCAGGTGATAGCGCAAGTGTTCCATCGGTAACAGAAAGTGCGCCATTTACAGCGATATCGACATTGGGCAAAGTGTATGTCGGATCGCTTGTGCCAGATTCGTCGAAATCGAGATTAAAATAAGTAGTAATGCCAGAAGGGATAGTCGTCGATGCGGTTCCGGTGTAACGCACTGTGCCGGAATCGATGTCCATGACACCGATCTCAACCGCTTCACTGCCGATCAAGAACAGATCGCCATTGTTAGCCAATGTCCCGTTGAGATCCAGCGGTGATCCGCCGAGATTGAGCATCTGTCCGCCAACTATTGTCAATATGCCGTCGACTTCGAGTTCGGAAGCTAGGTAAGCTGCTCCCTGAATTGTCAGGTTAAAAAAATCTTTTCCAGTATCATCAACTCCAATACCAGTCCCCTGAGCATCAATTGTTGTGTTGCTATCAATGTATACAGTTGAGTTTCCGGCAATAAAGGTTCCGTCGTTTGTCCAACCCAAATCTACTGTAATATCTTGCCCGGCACTATTGTCCAGTGTGCCTCCGGGCAGAATCCAAACTCCTGTGTCTGTGTTTAACGCACTAGCCAGTGTGACACTTCCTGAAACACGAACTTGATCAATCTGCCGATTTGCGCTGTCAAGTATACTGACTCCATCGAACAGAACGACGCTGTTAGAAAGAGGGTGATGTGAGCCAAGAGTTGTCCAATTGCCAGCAACAGTCATCTGTGGACAAGCCATATAAATCTGCGCGCCGGCACTAATTAAAATATCGCCATCAATGTCTGTATTTTGAGCAATAAACGCCGAACCAGACGAGATAGTGATATCGTTAAAGTCATGGTTATCATCTATTCCACCACTCAGAACATTCAGCGCTCCGGCAAATGTTGTCATATTCGCCCCCGAAATATACGCTCCACCAGTTGCATCCCAGTTGCCATTCACCGTCACATCAAAACCCGCAGCATCGAACGTGCCGTTCAAATCAAACGCCCCGCCGCTCACCGTCCCACCTGGCAGATAAGTGCTACCGCTGAAAATATACAGTTCATAAGCCGTTTCAAATGTCGCATTGCCGCCGGCAATATTGTAATGAATATCAGCATCTCCATCGTCGACACTGGTAATCTGTGTATTGGTCAGCCCGGCGCCGAAGTCAGTGCGAATGGCAAGTTCGTTCTGGTAAAGCTTGAGATTGGCTACAGGATTACCATCTGAAACATAAACAAGGTTTCCTTCTTCTGCTTCGTCGTTGACAAAGATAATCAGCGGATCACCCGGCTGAAGAGCAATAGCGTTGAAGGAGAAATTACCACTGCCATCGGTTACAGTGTCAAAGCTCGTGCGAATCGCCCCGTTGTAATGCACGAGGCGGAGTTTCTTGTTATTGAGCGTTGCCGCTTCCGTCTTGCTGGTGTAGGCAACTCCGGAAATTGCATCAGGCGCGGCATCGAAAATCCAGTTGACATTATTGCCTGAGTTGGTGGAGTCGCTAGCGGTGATTGTCCAGCCATCTGCCCACTGGTCCTGAACATCGACATCTGTCATGTTTACCGTGCCACCTCCTTCCCACCGCATCCGGGTTCCCGCCGAGGTTGAGCGAATCTGTATCCCGTCCGGGTCACCGGGGCCGGGCAACCCGGAGTCAAAATCAATGCTCGAACCCGGCCAGACACGAACGCGGTCGCTGACAAAAAAGTCGCCGGTACCACGATTGATAAGAGACCCGCCAGTGATATCTGTCACCACCGGGACAGTGTTGTATACAGTCAGATTCTTGTCATCATCGAATTTCAGAGAACCTTTCTGAATATACAGTCCGCCTCTAACTATGACATTCACATCGGGAAGTGTGAACTCATTACCCAAACTGTCTATGCGTAGAGCATTGTATTCCGGAATCGAAGCTGGCAAGGTTGTTGAGAGACCGACATATCGTACTGCCCCTGAGTTTGTATCCATAGTGCCGATTTCAACACTTTCATCTCCTTCCAGAACGAGATCTCCGATGATAGACAATGTTCCGTTCAGATCCAGTGGCTGGTGATTCATCAGGAGCCAGATTGCGGTATTGATTGTCAGCGTGCCGTCGATTTCGATCTCGGAGGTGGCTGTGGTTGTTGAGGCAATAACAAGATTGTGGAAATCGTTATTCACGTCATCAACGCCTATTCCACTTCCACCGGCTGAAATAGTACTGCCTCCTCCATCGAGCGTAACTGTAGAAGTTCCGGATGTAAACGTCCCGCTATTAACCCAATTTCCGGCAACGTTTATCGCACTGTTGTTCCCGGAGTTATCCAGCACTCCACCAGGTTGAATTGTCAGTGCACCGTTTACATCAAATGCACTGTTCGTTCGCAGCACTCCGCTTACCTCAACATTGTACAATGATTTTGTTCCGCCGCCAGTTGTCGAGAAATCACCATCCCCTTCGAAATATACCGTGCCTGTGCCGCTCGAGAATGTCCCCCAGTTTGTCCAGTCGCCACCGAGATATATGCTTCTGTTTGAGGAATTGTTTAATGTGCGAAGCCCGAAGATAAACAACAGGTTGTTCACTCTCAGATCGGAACCGGCGGCAATTGCAAGGTCGCCATTATATACATAGAGATTATCGAAATCGTGATCGTCATCAATTCCACCAGTTGTCATGGTTGCCCAGCCAATTGAGACATCACCACCGGCGGAGTCAAAGATTCCACCGCTTGCGTCCCAGTTTCCAGTGACAAGAATATGCTGGCCGGAAAGCCTGAGCGTGCCATCAATATCCACTCCATATGTAGTGAGCTGATCTGACATGATGAACTCCTGTCCCGATGGTATCCAAAGCTCTTTACTCAATGTCCACCAACTCGAGTACGTTGTCATCTGATCAAAGTCTGGTACTCCCGGAATAATATATACAGGGTTTACAATATCGGCGTTTACAAACGGTGTTCCACTATCGTCGCGAATTTGCACTGTATCCTGCACAGGCTCCAAATTCGCTGCCGAGTTACCGTCCGAGACATATAACAGACTTCCTTTCTCCACTTCACCGCTCAGGTATATGGCTGCAGACATACCCGAACTGAGTAAAAGATTATTGAAGCTATAAACGCCGCTTCCGTTTGAGATGGTAGTATAGACGTTGCCGTTAAGGTTAAGGCGCAGGTTTTTGTTATTCAGACTCGTCAACTTTGTCTTGTTGTTATAGACAGTGCCGGATAATGACTCAACACCGCCAAAATGCCAGTTGATATTGTTGCTACCAGACCCTGAGCTGTCGAGAATGCTCGCCGGACTGCCACCAGTGACCGACTGATCGGTGACATCAATATCAGCAAAGCTGAACGTCCCCGCACCCTGCCAGTTGCGCCTCGTGCCGGGAACCGAGCTTGTAATACTTATGTCGTTTGCGTCACCGGGACCAAAGCCGTAAGCGTCGAAGGTTATCGTGCCGGCATTATTGACATCGCCGCCAAGGACAAGGTCGCCAATGCCGGAATTGGTCAGAGCCCCTTGTGCGGCAACTGTTATCCCACCGAGGGCAGTTAAGTTCTTGTCGTTGTCGAATGCGAGAGTTGCGTCAGTAACCGAAAGTAATCCGTTTACGGTCAGGTTAACATCTGGCAAGGTATAAATCGGATCGCTCGCGCCGATCTCATCTAAGTCCAGATTGTAATAAGCAAAAATTACCGATGGTATGGTTGCGGAAGTGATTCCTGTGTAACGCACGGTACCAGAATCACTGTCCATCGTTCCGACCGCAATTTGCTCTGTCCCATATAGCTCCAGAACACCATTATTTGCGAGAATACCATTCAGGTCGAGAGTTTTGCCAACCATCCGTAGCGTAGCGCCGTTGTCAATCGTCAAAACTCCGTCAACTTCCAGTTCAGCTCCAGCAAGTCCTGTAAGTTGAACTCCTCCTAGCGTATTTGAAATACGCATATTGTTAAAATCCACTGCAATATCGTCTATCGCAACGCCAGAACCGGCTATAACAATAGTTTGGGACGAAAAACCATCGAATTGCACGGAACCGCTCCCGGCATCAAATATTGCTGAGGCGAAAATGCTCCAGTTACCCTGTACAAATATTGTTCCAGTTGTCGCATAATAGTTCCCTCCGTTAAGAAGGAAATACCCGACACTGATATCTGCATCTGCACCTTGAAAAGTGCCGTCAAATTGACGCCATCCTAACGAATCAACAGTTATCGATATTCCAGGAGCCTGGGTCAGCACTCCATTATATCCGGCGTTGATGCGAATCCCCATAATATCGACGGGCGCATCCAGCGTAATGTCAGCAGTACAAGTTGATGTGAAATAGATTGTATCATCCACTACTGGCGCTGTCGTATCACTCACGCCACCACACGGTCCGGCAACAGTCGCCCAGTTGGCATCATCGCTAAAACTTCCTCCGGCGGAACCGATCCAGTATTTGTCGAGGGCATAGGCTGAGGACACAGGAATGATCAACGCAACCAATGTTACGAAAAATAGTAACGCGGAAATTTTGCCTCTGCGACAAGTCACTATTGGTGTCCCCGTTTTTAATAAACCCTATCGATCAGATTTCGACTACCTCTTACAACCCGCTGTTATTGTCGGTAGATAGATGAAATTACTTGAGATTCGAGTGTGGATATGTTTGTTGAGGCCGATGGTTTCAAAATACGACAGAGCAGGAGCCCTGCTGCCCCGGAGAAGTGAAATTGAGCACCGTTTCGGTCGAATTTGGCAGCAAATCCCGACAAGGTATGTCGACGCTCAAGCCCAAGTGCGCTATAGACATTTTCCATGGAAACCTACTCTGCCCAATTCATTTCTGAACTTGTTCATACCCGGCGCACACTCCATGCGATGCCCGAGGTGGCTTTTAATGAGCACAAAACTGCGGCTTTTATTCTAAATTGGCTGAGTGATTACCCTGAACTTGAAATTGTTTCAGGAATTGGCGGCACGGGGATAATCGCAACCTTAAACCCCGGAAAAGATGGACCTGTTGTGGTCCTGCGGACCGATATGGACGCTCTGCCGGTAAATGAGCTGACAGGTCTTCCCTGGCAGAGTAATACTCCGGGAGTGATGCATGCCTGTGGTCATGATGGACACATGACATGTATGCTCGGCGCCATCAAGGTTCTTTATGGCATACGTAATGAACTCTCGGGTCAGGTCAAATTCTTATTTCAACCAGCCGAGGAGGTTGGTCGCGGCGCTCGGGAGATTATCTCTTCCGGACAATTAGATGGAGCAACTGCGGTTTTCGGCTTCCACAACCTGCCGACCATGGAAAAGGGGATGGTTGCGACAATACCAGGGGCTGTGGTCGCCGGGTCACATGGCCTCGATATTACGGTAAGAGGCCATGGCACCCACGCCGCTTTCCCCCAGGAAGGCATCGACAGCATTTTTGTCGCCACACAGATTCTCTCCTCTCTTTATCAGATACCTGGTCGTTTTTTCTCCCCCCTGGAGAATATCGTTATTTCAATCGGACATATAAACGCCGGAACGGTGTCAAATATCATTCCAGCGGAGGTGAGAATCAAAGGCACTATCCGCACCCTCTCGGCGGCCACTTCTAAGCGAGCGGTAGAAATCGTCCAAACAAGCACTGAAAAAATCGCCGAAGCTTATGGAGCAAAAGCGATTGTCAGCTGTGAGCAAGGGCTGCCCGTGGGCATCAATAACAACCAACTCTTACAGGATGTGCACGAATCATTTTTCGAGGCCTTTGGCCCGGAGAATTACACCTTGAACTGCCCCCCGGGCATGTTCTCCGAAGACTTCTCCTGTTATAGCCAGGTAGCGCCCTCACTCTTTACTTTCATCGGAACAAAGGCAAAAGACGACATGCCATTTCTTCACAGCCCATATTACGACTTTGACGATGAAATTATCGGCACTGGCGTTAAATATTTCGTCACCGCAGCCCGGTCCATCCTTGGCTAAAAACTTCACCAGATATCAGGTCACAACCAACGTGTCTCAACATTCAGTTCAGCTTATCCAGGACAATGTCCATCTCATCGAAAATGGCGATGCCAAAATATATCTGCTTGGCACAGCCCACGTCAGTAGAAACAGCGCTGAACTGGTCGAAGAATTTATTCGCCAACAGAACCCTGATCAGGTCTGCATTGAACTTTGCGACCCGCGCTTTCAGTCCATACAGGATGAAGCCAGATGGAAGAACACTGACCTTTTTGAGGTAATCAAAACTGGCAAAGCCTACTTGTTGATGGCCCAGTTGATTCTTGCTTCTTTTCAAAAAAGTATAGCGGACAAATTTGGCATTCGCCCCGGAGAAGAAATGCGGGTGGCAATTGCCGAAGCTCAGGCGAAAAACATTCCGATATTTCTTATTGACCGCGAAGTGCGGATCACTCTTAAACGCGCCTGGACAAAAGCAAAATTTCTCACCCTTCTCAAGCTCTTCGGAGCAGGACTCCTTTCACTTCTAAGATATCCTTTGGAAATAATTCTTCCCTCAGTCTTCCCCCCGCACGAAGTCAGTGAAGAAGAAATTGAAGCAATAAAAGAAGGAGATGTGCTTCAGGCTATGGTCAGCGAGTTTGGCACCATGCTGCCGGGTATCAAGGAAGTGCTGATCGACGAGCGCGACATGTATATGGCTCATCGCCTGAGTTCGATAAAATCCGGCACGGCTGTTGCCGTGGTCGGAGCCGGACATGTGCCAGGAATATTGAACCTGATTAATAGCGATATCAATATTGCCGAACTCGAAGAAATCCCATCCCCCTCGGCTGCCTGGAAGGTTTTTGGACTGCTGCTCCCCGCACTGATTTTTGTCATTTTAATATATGGCTTCTTCACCGCTGGCAGCGAAACCGGCACCCAAATGGCACTTCACTGGGTGATTCTCACAGGCACTCTCTCGGCAATTGGTGCGGCCGCCGCCTTTGCCCATCCGCTGACAATTGTTTCAGCGTTTCTCGCCGCACCAATCACCACCCTCCATCCAGCTATTGCCGCCGGTTGGGTCACGGGACTTGTTGAAGCCTACATTCGCAAACCAAAGGTCTCCGATCTGGAATCGGTCAGTGATGATATCACCACCCTAAAGGGCGTCTGGCGGAACCGGGTTACCCGGATCCTGCTGGTTATTGCCCTGACGAATATCGGAGCCAGTATTGGCGCCTACCTCGGTGCATTCTACATGGCCTCCTTTTTGGGTGGAAACCAGGCGTAAAACAAGCCTGTTACTGAATATAAAGGTTGCTTTTGTGTTCATGTAACTCTGCAGGCATGCGCCAGGATGCCGCATCTACTCTCTACAGCACCAGATTTCAGGAATAGTGGAAGAGCCTTCCAGGCTCTTTATGAAGCGTTGCGGTTTTCTGATTGTCTGTTTTCCAGAGTGGAACCGGGTTACTCGGCTAGCCTCCCTCGGCCAATCAGGAAACCCACTATTCCCCTCGAAAATAATCATTAACCAAACCTCTCAAATCTCTCTTCAGCTTTTCCCCACTTCTGTCGAATAAAAATTCTATGGGAATAGAAGATTTCAGTCTTGAAGATTCTGGTGAGCACGCCGATGCAATACTGCTTGTTTGTCAGCAGGACGCTACTCGTGAATCAATCGCCGGGATACTTCGCAAGCGCCGCTACGCTGTTATAGAATGCACCTCGCTGGAGGATGCGAAGAAAGAAGCTGGCAGCAAACTGTTTGACTGCCTTGTGCTGGAAGAAAGTGCCATGCCCGATGGGCTGGGAAAAGTTTACGAAGACCTTAACGCTGACACCAGGCTGGGACTACTGCCGACAGTAATTATTCATGCCAAACCGGCAAACCTGACAGCCAACCGAAAAACCCTTGCTGTCATCAGTTCTCCAGTAAGCCCCGCAGAATTACTGGTAAAACTTTCAACGATGCTTCGATTACGTAAAATTCAAGCCGAAAACGCTGAATTTGAATCACAGGTGGCCGTACAAAATGCTCAGCTTCGCGACTTGACGAGACGTTTTCGCCAGGAACTAAAAGAAGCGCGATCAATTCAGCGGGCCATTCTGCCCAGAAGTCTACCCGCAGACAAAAAGTGCTATTTCGCTACGACCTACATCCCCCTTGAGGCAGTAGCCGGTGACATATTTGATGTTTGGAAAATCTCTGAAACTACCTATGGACTGTTTATCGGCGATGTCACCGGACATGGATTGCCGGCAGCTTTCATTGCCGCAATGACAAAAATGGCACTCGCTTACGCCCCAAAACATTGCCCGGGAGCAATGCTCACAGAAATGGCAAAGGGCATGCACCCACTAATGCCAGAAGGACGCTTCGTCACAGCGGCTGCTGCAATCTACAATACGGAAGACTCAACTTTGCAGATTGCCCGCGGAGGACACCCCTCTCCTTATATCTTCCGGGCTGGAACAAAAACTGTAGAAACAATTACCCCTCGTGGCTTGCCGCTTGGGATCCTCGCCGAATCCCGCTACGAAGTTTACTCAACACATTTGGAAAGCGGCGACAAACTGTTGCTTGTAACTGATGGTCTTACCGAAGCAAGTAACATGAGCGGAGTAATGCTCGGCACGCAAGGCTTGGCTGATTTTTTTGCTGAGGCGGCACCGGACATTCATATCGATGTCTGCATCCGTAAGATACTATCCTTATTTAACGGTTTCACCGAAGGAAGACGGATCAAAGACGACAACACTCTTCTTGGTCTGGAGTGCGCCTAAGGATCTTGTCTAATTCGCGTACCTCTACAATTCGAGCTAATCCTTCTTCCACAAAAGTAGAACTGGTGAAGCAATAAAAATCGAGGAATAAGTTCCAATCAAAATTCCAATGGTCAGTGTATAAGAAAGATCGGCAATCCCACCTCCGCCAAAGAGCCAAAGAGATGTTGTGACAAACAGGGTCGTGCCACTCGTCAATACAGTTCGACTCATCGTCTGATTAACGCTGTTATTAATAACATCAACAAGTGCCAGTTTTTTCTTGCCCTTGCTGAACATGTTCTCGCGAATACGATCGAAAACAATAATCGTATCGTTAATCGAATAACCGACAATCGTCAGCAGAGCAGCCAATGCACCGGTGGAAAGCTCGTGTCCGCTGAGAAGAAAAATACCTGTAGTAATAATTACATCATGAGCCAATGCCACGACCGCACCGACAGCAAAGCGAAATTCGAAACGAAATGAAACGTAAGCCAGAATAACAAGCAATGAACAAGCCAATGCAGTCAACCCCTGACTGCGAATCTGTTCACCGACTACCGGACCAACGTAATCTTCCTTAACTATCGAGAAGTCCTCTTTCAGTGAAGAACGCAATGCGGTTTCAAGTCCCTTGGCAACGTCACCTTTCTCCGTGGCCTTGAGTTTGACTGAAATATCGTGATCACCACTTTCCTCACCAATACCAAGCGCCGACCCTTCATCGACAAACTCTTGAACAACAGCGGAGGTGAAACCATTGGCGTCCAGAGCTTTCCGCAGGTCGTTCATATTCTGCTTGGTGGCAAAACGAAGAACAATTTCGTTTCCACCGGCAAAGTCCACCCCATACTTGCTTGCCCCAGCGTTAAACCAGGTAAAAATAGAAAGAGCGATAAGCGCAAGAGACATCGCGATCGCCGCAGTCCGCAGCTTCATGAAATCTATATTAAGTTTATTCGAAAAAACTTTCATTTGCCGATCCTGATAGAGGGAACCTTCTCAAAGGCTCCCATGATAAGTATCAAATATGCTGCTGAGCTAAACACTCAATTCCCCTTTGGCGTTACGCATGCGAAACATCTGAAAACCGAGATGTCCGACAAACAATGCGCAAAAAACACTTGTAGCAATGCCAAGGCAGAGTGTGGCGGCAAAGCCCTTGATAGGCCCCGTGCCCAAACCATAGAGGATGACGCCGGTAAGAAATGTCGTGATGTTGGAATCCACGATTGTCCAGTGCGCCTTGGCGAACCCGGCTTCAACACATGCTGCCGCAGAAGCCCCTGTGGCCATTTCCTCGCGAATCCGCTCGAAAATGATAATGTTGGCATCAACCGCCATACCTACTGTCAAGACGATACCGGCTATACCAGGAAGTGTTAAGGTGGCACCAAGGAAAGAAAGAAGTGTCAACAACAAGACAATATTGAGCAGCAAACTAAATACTGCCAGGACTCCCGCCTTGCTGTAATAAATCGCCATAAAAATCAAAACTACAGCTGCGCCAACAACAAATGAGAAAACCCCATCCTGAATGGCATCGGCTCCAAGACTGGCCCCAACCGTGCGCTCTTCCTCAACCGTTAGTGGGGCAGGCAAAGCACCGGAACGAAGGACGATCGCCAGCGTTCTGGCTTCTTCCATCATGAAATCTCCAGAAATAGTTGCATTGCCGCCACTAATGCGATCGCGAATAACTGGATATGACTGAATTGTTCCATCAAGAACAATTGCCAGCTGACGCCCGACATTGTCTGCAGTAATGCGATCGAACAACTTCGCTCCGACGCTGTTAAGACTGAGACCAACCCGTATTTCATTGGTTTGCGGATCGATATCGACATTTGCGGTCTTAATCGCATCCCCTGTCATCAGCGGATGGTCTTCAACCTGAACAGTGCTGCCATCGCGATGTGGCAAAGAAACTGCTTCTTCGATCTCCTTGCCCGTTGCGACAAGACGAAATTCCAATTTTGCAACCGAACCGATGGTCTTTTTGACGCTGGCAATATCAGTTACATCTGGTAGCTGCACGACAATCAGATTCGCACCCGACTTCTGAATAGTTGGCTCAGCAACACCGTATTGGTCAACCCGATTGCGGATTGTCTCAATCGCTTGATCGACAGCGAGCTTTTCAATATTAAGCGCTTCGTCAGCTTTTATCTGGTAGCTTAAAGTAACTCGCGCTCCAGAGTCTTCAACTTCACGAAAAACAAGTTCGGGATATTGCTTGGCAACATAACTTTTCACATCTTCGAGCGCACGGTTATTAAGCAGGATTATCTGCAACAAATCGTCGCCTGTCTGCCTTGTTTTAACAACCGGATAGTCTTCTTTGCGCAGTTCAGAACGCAAAGATAAAGCGGTATTCGACAGCGTGCTCTTCACAGCTTCGGCAGTTTCAACGCCCATTACCAGATACGATCCGCCTTTTAAGTCCAAACCCAACCTTATCTTTCGACCAGGCCACCATTCGGGAAGAGAATCGGAAAAAAATGTCGGTGCCAGGCAGACAAAAGAAATGGCAATTATTGCTGCAAGAAACCATGCTCGCTTTTTTGTGTTCTCTGTCATTTTGTCACCTGAGTGTTCTTTTCACTATCTGCAGCGCCATCAGCGTTCTCGGGAATCTTCGCCACGGCTTGAGGCAAGACTCTGAGCTTTACACCCTGGGCGACTTCTACCTGAACTTCATCATCTTTAATCGAAACAACCTTACCCAGGATTCCACCGGCAACAGACACTCTGTCGCCTTTTGCTAGAGCTTTAAAAAATTTCTCCTTCTCTTCGCGCTTCTGCTGCTCTGGACGAAGCACAAGCATCCAGACCACCCCCAAACCAAGAAGAAAATACCAGACTGTCTGCATAATAAACTGTGCCGGTTCGGGAGCGCCACCGGCCGATTGACCAGGAGGAGGAGCGCAAGAGGCAAGGGTGAGCGCCAATGATGCGCAAAGAATTAACCGACTCTTCAACGAAAGAAACATGATAACACCTGATTAATTTGAGTTCTTTTCTGGCTCTATCAGAGATGACAGATAAGGTTTGGCAAAATCCGTCAAAGTACCTGCCGAGATTGCACTTCTAATCCCCGCCAGCAGCCTCTGGTAATAGCGAAGGTTATGTAATGTCGCAAGCTGAGTTCCAAGCATTTCTCCCGCATGTATCAAGTGCGAAATATAGCCTCGACTGAAATTCATGCAGGCATAGCAGTCACAGCCGCTCTCAATTGGCTCCTGACAGCTGCGAAATCGCGAATTGCGAATATTGATATAACCAAACCCGGTAAATAGCCTGCCAAATCTGGCACTGCGAGTCGGAATCACACAGTCAAACATATCAACACCACATTGCACAGCAATCAGGATATCGGCGGGCATGCCAACCCCCATCAGATAACGGACACTGGCTGCCGGAAGATTTTGCACGGACGCCGCAACCATTGGCTGCAAATGCTCCTTGGGCTCACCGACGCTCATGCCACCAATCGCATAACCATCAAAGCCAATTTCAACCAGACCGGCAGCACTCTGCTGACGTAGCTCTTCGTACATTCCTCCTTGAACAATACCGAAAACAGCCATCCCACCGGGATGCTGAATCTGTTGTTCATTGAGCAACTGATCTCGGCGTTCGCGACAACGCCGGGCCCAGCGTAGTGTTCGTTCAAGTGAAATAAGCGCGCGTTCCCGTGTCGCTGGATATTCAAGACACTCATCCAATACCATCGCGACATCTACACCAAGATTGGCTTGTATCTCGATCACCTTTTCCGGGGAGAAAAAAACTTTCGCCCCATCAATATGAGACTGAAAGGCGACCCCCTCTTCTGACAATTGACAGAGCTGACCCAGACTAAAAACCTGAAAGCCACCACTATCAGTCAAGATTGGTCCTTCCCAATTCATAAACTTATGGAGACCACCAAAACTGCGAATTAGCTCGTCTCCGGGGCGCAAATGCAGATGGTAGGTGTTGGAAAGAATTATCTCCGCACCAATTTCCTGAAGGTCGCGGGGCAGCACCCCCTTGACTGTCCCCTGAGTTCCGACCGGCATGAAAGCTGGTGTCTCAAAACTGCCGTGGGCCACCTGGACAACTCCTCGGCGCGCAGCACCATCAGTTGCCTGTAGATCAAACTTTGCCATGCTGCTCATGAAATTTTTCCGAACTATACTATTCTTACTTCTGGTCTTATTCTGGCTTTATACCAGAGAAAATCTAACCTACTGGTTCAATGAACATCCCGTCGCCATAGCTGAGAAACATATAATCTCCGCCAAGGGCGTGATGATAAGCCTGAGCAAGCGGGGTTTCTCCGGCGATAGCCGAGACTAGGTGCATATGGGTCGTTCCCGGCTGATGAAAGTTGGTAATTAGTGCATTGACATACTTAAAATCAAACGGCTCAGCAATAAACAGCCGGGAAGAATACCAGACATCCGCTTCGGGCTCAGCCTCCCGAGCAAAACTCTCCAGAGCTCTAGTTGTGGTTGTACCTACAGCAATAATTCGCCCTCCTTGAACACGCGTCCGCTCGATAATCTCCAGGGCGTCATTTGAAATCAAATAGTCCTCGCTGAGCACGGGGCTTTGCTCAGACCCCTGAAGCTCAAGCGGCAAAAAGCTGGCCGCTCCGACATGAAGTGTGATGAAGGTATGCAACACCCCCTTCAACCGCAGTTCGTCAAGTAGAGCCTTGGTAAAGTGCAGTCCGGCTGTGGGTGCCGCAACGGAACCAGCAGTATCAGCAAAAACATTTTGGTAATTCTTCCGATCTTCGTCATCAGACACCCCCTGACGAATGTACGGGGGGATCGGCACAAGCCCTTCACGCTCAATTATCGCATGTATATCGTCAGCACTATTAGTAAAAACATCAAGAACGATTCGCCGTCCGTCATCAATACGTTCGCCAACAATCGCTCGCAATGAGGGTGAAAGGTTCAGGCTGTCTCCAGCTTTTAACTTGCGCATTGGTTTGGCAAGAGCACTCCAGCGCTGCGATTCGACCTCGTCAGTAGACAAGCGGCCAAGCAACAATACTTCTACCCCAGCGCCGGTACGTTCCAGTCTCGCGAAAAACCTGGTGTGCATCACACGAGAGTTATTTAAAACCAGCAAATCGCCTGGACGAAGAATTGAAGGTAACTCGCGAAAAAATCTGTCCCTGATTAGACTTTGCTCTCCGGTCGTCGACAAATGAAGCAGGCGGGCATCCGCCCGCTGCTCTCCGGCTGCCGTTGGTTGTTGAGCAATCTTGCTGCTCGGCAAATCGTATTCAAACGCCGGTTTCAATCTCAGGAATCCTTCTTGTTAAGGAAGGCGCTGATCATGTCGATTGGCACCGGAAAAATCGTGGTTGAATTGTGTTCCGCCGCAATAGTGACCAGACTCTGCAGATAACGAAGCTGAATCGCCTGTGGCTGGGCGGACATCACTTCAGCCGCATCGGCCAACTTCTGCGAAGCCTGGAACTCACCTTCAGCAGCAATCACCTTGGCTCTCCTCTCCCGTTCTGCTTCCGCCTGTTTGGCCATCGCTCTTTGCATTTCAACGGGAAGATCAATGTGTTTAATTTCGACCATTGACACCTTGATTCCCCAAGGATCGGTAGAATTATCGAGGATCTCCTGAATCTTGCCGTTTAGCGCCTCTCGCCCAACAAGAAGTTCATCGAGCTCAGCTTCACCACAAATGGAACGCAAAGTTGTTTGCGCCAATTGACTTGTCGCGTAGAGATAATTCTCTACTTCGACCACAGCCTTGTTCACATCGATAACCCGGAAATAAACAACGGCATTGACCTTAACCGAAACGTTGTCTCTGGTTATAATGTCCTGCGGCGGAACATCCATGGTTATAGTCCTGGTATCAACGCGACGCATTTTTTCAACAAAAGGAATAAGAAAAATAAGCCCTGGACCACGAGCCTTCATCAAACGACCGAGATTGAAAATAACCGCGCGCTCATATTCAGGAATAATTTTAACAATGTTGGATACCAACATCACCAATAACACCGCCGCTACAAGAATCAGATTCATAAAAATTTCTCCTTATTTATTATTCCAATTAATTACCATGAGCCATTAATTGCCGTCCGATTTACCAGCGACTCTCTCAACTAAAAGCCTGTTACCAGCCTCCATCCCGGTCACCCGAACCAGTTCCGACTGAACAACCGGATCAAGGCAACGAGCTGACCAAATCTCTCCGCGCAGATTCACCTTTCCTGAATATCCTCTGTCGAATTCTTCACAGATAAAAGCGGCCCTTGCTTCCGCAAGCTGCCCCATCAATCCCTCAAGCCCGGTAGTCACCTTGCGACGACGAACTGAAATGATATAGCTGCCAAAGAAAATAAAAATGATGCCCGATATAATCGCCCCCGACGTGATCAAAGGAGTGTTAACTTCAAAACCTTCAGCGCTCCAGATAAACGTATTATCGACAAAATAAATCGCACCCAGAGCCAGGCAAACAGTTCCGGCGATTCCCCAGATCCCGAATGAAGGGACTGCAACCTCGACAATCATAAAGACAGCTCCAAGAATCAAAAGCAGCGCACCGCCCTGATTGATCGGTATGACCTGTCCTGCCGTGAGAGACAGAATAAGGCAAACTGCACCAATCACTCCCGGGATAACTCCACCCGGATGATAAAACTCTATTCCCAGCCCAAGCATCGCCGCCATACCCAGAAGGAGGGCGATATTCGGGTCAGAAAGAAAATTTACAACCTGTTGACGAAATGTCATCGGCACCCGCTGAACAACAAGAGTCGAAAGTCCGGTGAGAGTCATCTCCCCAGATGGCAGTATAACTTTCCGGCCTTCCAGTTTCTCCAGCAGTTCAGCAAAATCCTTAGCCGTAAAATCAACGACATGTTCCTTCACGGCTTCGCTATCGGTAATCGCCACACTTTCACGGACAGCTTTTTCGGCCCACTCAACATTGCGCTGCCTCTGTTCAGCAATCGCTTTAGCCAATGTCGCGGAAAAATTCTCAATCTTTGCCCGCATGTCCCCTTCTACATCCTGACCACCGCCGCTGACCGGATGAGCTGCACCAATTGTAGTGCCCGGTGTCATCACGGCAAAATGTCCGGCCATCGTGACGAAGACACCCGCACTGATAGCCCCACCACCACCAGGCGTCACATAAACAACAGTTGGTATCGAACTCTGCAACAGAGACTCCACCATGGTCTGCATTGAAGTCAGAACTCCACCTGGGGTGTTGAGCTCCAGCACATAAAGACTAGCCTTACTGCCAATTGCTTGCTGCAGGCTACTTTTCAAATAATCATCCGTTGCCGGATTGATAGTTCCGTTTATTGTCGCGACGACAATAGGCCCGGAGGTAGTCAACAATTGTTCTTCAGCTTGCAGTAGGGTTGAAAAGAATAGAATCTGAGTTGCGCATAAAACAAGCAGAACATTTTTCAAGAACATTATTCGCGACCTGATTTTGTAAGTGATTAATATCTGCTAAGTCCGAGGCCCAATTTCAAGCGCCGCCATTACACTTTTGAGATCTTCCCAGAATTCCCGCTTTTTCTCCGGAGTTCGCAAGAGGTAGGCAGGATGAAATGTTGGCATCAATGGGATACCACGCCAATCTCGCCATTGACCTCGCAGCAGTCCAATTCCGGGTTTTTTGCTAGATTTACCTGCAAACAAGTCAGGACAAAGTGCTTCCAGCGCCACCTTTCCCAAAGTTACAATCACTTTGGGACGAATAATCTCCAGCTGGGCTTCAATAAAGTGAGAACAAGAAGCCACTTCATCCGCATGGGGCGTTTGCTTGTCCGGAGGACAACATTTGACCACATTGCAAAGATACAAATCCTCGCGTTGGAGACAAAGACCCTTTTCGATCGCCTGCGTTAGCAAGATACCGGCAGGACCAACAAATGGCTGACCTTGAACATCCTCATCAGGCCCCGGGCCTTCGCCGACAAAACAGATAAGAGGAGACTCACTGTTGCCTGAGCCAAAAACAACATTCTGTCGAGATGCCGACAAGCGACAGTTGTGACAGACAAGAGCCTCCTGGTAAAGTAATTCAAGCTGACAAGCCGCTCTATTCGTGCGGCTTGTCAAAGCATTTTCCGGACTGGAGACAGGGGCTATCTCGGCTTCGACGTCACTTGTAGCGCGAGCCCCACCAATAACAAATTGGGACAAGTCACTTCCAACAAAGGTGCACTCAGGCAAAAAACTGACTCCTTCAAAGTGCAGCGCTCGTTCCAGCTGCTTAAGTGATTCGCGATTAACCGGCATCTTGCGGCCTCACACCTTTAAAGCTGAACTGATGATTTTATCGGCAATTTGCCCTTTGTCTGAAGCAGAAGCTTCTTCCTGACGAC
>JAQTWB010000041.1 GCA_028689495.1 bacterium
GTAAGCGCATTGCCGCTTGGGAGACTTTTAGTGAGACGATGGCCACGCCGTTTATTCAAGATGTTATTCTTCATTTGCTCGAGTGGAGAGTCGTGCGCGGGGTTCGCCTCGGTAGTTTGCTCGCTGAAAGTGTAGACAGGCGTTTTTATCCGCAGATAGCTGGTAACTATAGACGTACTCTTGGCGATGTGAAAGGTCTTGGAGTTATTTTGAACTCTGCTTTGGCCGGGTCATTACAGCCTGCCCCCGGTGTTTTGTCGGGAGGCTCTTTATCATTGCTGGAGAAAGAGCACCCCGAGCTTACTTCGTCCGAAGTCGCTGGTGGAATCCTGGCATTTTCCAATATCGCCGAGTCTTATTTTAATAGTCGAAAAAATTCTGCGGCTCTTTCATATATTGAAGTGCGCGATCCCGAGGTATCGCTGGCTTCGGCCGCTGCCGTCAGTGCTAACTTTCCACCAGTATTTCCCAACGCTGCAGTTGATGTTGCCGGGCGGGCTCGTTATTGGGTTACTGATGGTGGTGCGGGAGACAATAAGGGGATTATATCTCTGCTTTACGCTTTGCTTCATGCGTTAGAGCTAGAGGAGAAGAATCGAATGGGAGTGAATGGTGAACAGCAGCGGGATCTTCGTCCGTTACCACCAGTTTTTGTTGTTGTCGCGGATGCATCGGCTTTCAGTCATTCCTTTTCCCAGGATCGAGGTGTGGGAGCCAAAATGGCAGCGACGAGGCAGTTTGTCGATCAGCTGGCTTTGGAGCTTTGGGGGAAATGTGAAGATATATATCTGCGGATTGGTGGAGAGAAAAAAGACATTCGGCTGTTCGAGATCGGCATGCCGGAGGTGCTACGCACTCGTGGTGGCCTCGGGACTCACTGGATGCTGGCCTCGTCGGTGACAATACGAGGCGATGGCAGCGAGCAGGTTGTTCTGAGTGGGGAAGAAGTGCGGGGAGTGATTGACAGCTTGTTTCAACCTGGTTCAGCTGAAGGCAAGATTGTCGATGAGAGGCGAAGGACCGAAGTTAGCCGTGTCTGGAAAATGGTTGTGAGGAGTGAGGCACGCAAGGTCTGGGAGGAATTGTTGCAGGCATTAACCCCGGAGTTGTGATCTGCCGAGTAATACCCTGGTCAGGCAGGGGGCCCGAAAGTGAGCTTCTGCCCCCCCACTTTCCCTCTATTTATTTTATTCATTGTAGGGCTGTTGAGTCTCACGACGATGTAATTTTTCCCGATTTTGCCCCACTCACCGACAGGAAGAATAGGAAGTTTTCAAAAAACTGCGGACTTAACAACATCGAATGACTGCGATATCTCAATAATGGATGTTCTATGAGGAAGTTTTACTGCGACATTTTTGTTCTACTGTCATTGTTGTTTACTGTTTCGACAGTTTCTGTTGCGGAAGACTACAGTGGAGTTTACACAACCGGTTCAAGCACGGTTGCGCCACTTGTTGCCGAACTGGCTCGTTTATATGAGGAGAAAAAATCGGATGTGCGGATTGAGGTGGAGACTGGGGGATCTTCGCGGGGAGTCGCAGATACCTTAAGCGGGGTGGTTGACTTTGGCATGGTTTCCAGGTCGCTAAAGCCAGAGGAAATATCTCTTGGGCTTCAAGAGGTAACAATAGCGTATGATGGCATAGCTCTAATTGTTCATAGAACAAATCCGGTTGCAGAGCTCACTTTTGACCAAATCCGAGCTATTTATACAGGGAAAATTACCAATTGGAAGGAGGTTGGCGGAGACGACAGTCAGATAGTTGTCGTAAATAAGGCGCAGGGGCGTTCCACTCTAGAGCTTTTCTTGGAACACTTTGCTCTTAGTCCTCAGGATATAAAACCAAGTTCTATAATAGGGGACAATCAGCAAGGCATTAAACTTGTGAGTGGAAATGCGCAGGCAATTGGTTATGTGTCGATTGGGGCGGCGGAATACGAAGCAAAGCGGGGCGGTTCGCTAAAACTTCTTCCGCTTGAGGGGATTGAGGCGAATATTGCGAATGTGAAAAATAGAAAATATCCGCTGGTGAGGCCACTTAATTTGGTGATGAAGGGGGCACTTCGGAATGATGCGAAAGCCTTTGTTGATTTTATCACCTCCAATCAAGCTTCAGAAACGGTGAGTAAGCTCTATTTCGTTCCACTTCATGAATAGGCAGTTTTCGAAAAAGAGGGCTGACATGGTTTTCCGTTTTTTCGGAATATTTTTCACCGGGTCAAGTTTTCTTCTTGCTGTCGGAATAGTAATTTACTTACTCTATATGTCCGCACCGGCTTTTACAGAGGTGGGTTTTGGTCGGTTTTTTAGTGATACGACCTGGTACCCTGATGCCAATGGTGAAGGAACTTTTGGTCTTTTCCCAATGGTTGTAGCTTCACTTCTTGTTGCAGGGGTTAGTATTATTTTTGCGATTCCAGTTGCTCTTACCATTGTACTTTATGCTGAGTATTTTGCCTCGTGGCCTCAGCAAGTCTTGTTTCGAAGAACCGTGGAGGTACTAGGGGCGATTCCGTCAGTAGTCTATGGTTTGATCGGAGTAAGTCTCATTGTGCCGGTTGTAAACTCTCTGGCTGCTCCTGGAACTTCACTTATTGCTGCAATCTTTGTTCTCGTTCCAATGATCGTACCTACTGCGGCACTTTTCTACTTTTCAGCAACTGAAGGTCTTTCTCAAGAGCTTCCAAAAGTTGCAGCCTCGTTGAACTTGTCACGGGTTCGTTTTGTTGGCCAAGTTGTAATGCCCTCCATTCATCGTCAAGTAGTGTCGGGTGGACTTTTGGCATTTGCCCGAGCACTTGGCGAGACTATGGCGGTGCTTATGGTGGCTGGAAATGTAATTCAAATTCCTGGCAGCATTTTCGATCCAGTGAGATTACTTACTGCTAATATCGCGCTTGAAATGGGTTATGCCCGTGGGGTCCATCGCTCGGCACTCTTTTTTACCGGGTTGGTCATGGTTTGTTTTGTAATTGTCTTGCTGGTGTTGTCGGAAGGCGCCAGGCATTTTTCAAAAAAGTTGGAGGTTCAGAAATGAATGTCCAGGCGTATGTCGAGGCGATAGGCGGCTCAAAAAAAATTGACCGTCTTACGAGTGGGGTTCTCGTTGTTGCCCTACTATTTATGTTAATAGGAGTCTTTCTGGCGTTTTTGCCTACGGTCCTTATTGGGATAGAGGCGTTATCCTTTGACACGCTGTTTCGCGAGCTACGAACAGCAGGGGCTGAAGGCGGTATTGGTCCCGTGCTTGTCTCTACTTTTTATGTCATTGGGTTAAGCTGTTTGTTCGCGGTGCCTTTTGCACTTGTTGTGGCCGCATACCTTACCCAGTTTATTGAAAGGGAGAGTAAGCTACTTACATTGTTTGAGAGGCTCCTTGAATTTCTTGCCGCTGTGCCTTCCATCGTATACGGATTGGTTGGGAACGGGCTATTTTGCGTTACGCTCGGACTTGGCTATTCAATTCTTGCAGGAGCACTTACTTTGGCGCTTATGATACTTCCTTTTCTTATCAAGGCCTTTTACGAAAGTTTGTATGTTGTTTCGAAGAAATACCGGGTTCACGCAGTTTCCCTTAGTCTCTCAAGATCTCGATTTGTCTGTTCACTACTCCTGCCAAGCGCTTTACCAGGCCTTCTCATTGGTTTTATGCTCGGTTTAGGAAGAGCGCTTGCTGAGACCGCTGCGCTCCTTTTTACAAGCGGGTATTCAATGCGATATCCAGCTTCTGTTTTTGATTCAGGACGAGTGCTTTCAGTCCATATCTACGATCTTTCTATGAATGTCGTGGGGGGAGAACGATTGGCCTCACTTTCTGCAACAGTGCTTTTACTATTGGTTCTCTTTTTTGGAATCACCGTAAATATTATTCAGTCGTGGTGGAGAGTTAGAAATTTATGAAAATAAAAGAACTGCGCTCTAGGCCAACAATTTGTCACGGCGCAGGTTTAACGCTGATGCGCCCATGCTGTATACCACATCCACTTTTTGAAGCAGAGGATCTTTGCGTCGAAGTATGTGGCACCGAGATTCTAAAGTCCGTCTCGCTGCAAATCAATGAAGGATGTGTAACATCTATTGTTGGACCGTCGGGTTCCGGGAAATCTACTTTCTTGCTTGTCATTTCCGGGCTTCTGCCGCTTGTCATGAAGGCTAAAGTTAGGGGAAAACTTAGATATCGTGGACACTCGTTTGACCAGAATTCGGATATGCTTCAGATTATTCGAAAAGAAGTAGGGGTTATCTTTCAAGAGCCTACGCCATTTCCCGTCTCGATTTACAAAAACCTTGAACTTCCGCTTAAAGAGGCTGGGATACGGAGCAAAGCAGAGCGGAAGGACCGTATCGAGTTTGCCTTAAGGAATGTCTGTCTGTGGCAGGAGGTAGAGGATCGTTTGCACCGCTCAGCTCTCTCTCTTTCGGGCGGGCAAAAGCAGCGACTTTGTTTGGCCAGGGCGCTTGTGCTTGAACCAACGACTCTTCTACTTGATGAGCCAACCGGTGCACTTGACCCGCTTGCCACCGAAATTATCGAAGATTTTATTAAGAAAAATGAGGATCGCCTCACTGTTGTGTTGGTGACGCATAATCTAGCTCAAGCCAAACGACTCTCAAATTACGTGGCCATATTTCGGAGTGGGGAAACAAGTTCGCTTGTTGAATCAGGAGAGGCAGCAGAGCTTTTTTCAAGACCGACAGAGGCCTTCACCAAGAGATATCTTCTGAGCGAAGCGGTATAGTTACTTTTCCCGGAGGACGACTTTTTTGGGGGAAGACTGAGGGGATTTGGATCCCTCTCAGTCAATAGAACAACCTTATAGATCCCAGTCCTCCTCATCCAGACCGAGCTGACGAGTCAGTCGATCGGCAAAAAGGGCTTCAATATCGATGTTCGGCGGCGTAGACGGATTAACGACATTGTCGTTTTCACCATCTACGGGTCGAGATTGAATAGGGAATTGATAAATCACTGCAGTCACAAAAACCTCCTAAAAAAACCGTAGGAGGTGATTGTGCATGAATTTGCTCATTAGTTCAAGGAGTGTTTAACGATCCCGCTTTACTCTGATGAAGAGGGCCCAGATGACGATAACGACAAGGAAAATGGCTGTAAGGATGTTTAGTAGCATGTGGACCTCGGTTTCTTGTGGAAGTTGCTGCGACCTTTTTGTATTTTGCTGCAACTTTCTGGCAGTTTTATAACTGTGACTGTATCAGACTCTCAACCAGGAAATTGGCACAGAGAATGACAGGCGACCCAAGAATTTTAGTAATTCCCAGCGATTGCGCAAGCCCCTCGCTTAGTTCAGAAAATCTTCGTTGTTTCAGAAATCGATGCAGGACCATAGGCAGGAAGAACTCACGTTCTTCTTGCAGTTCCAGGAAAGATCGTTCTTTAAGGAAATCATGCAGTACCTGTGGAGAAAAGCGCAGAAAAGGACGGGTATTGCCCTCGGCCTTCTGTTTGAAACGGTACAGTAGAGGGTAAAGTAAATTAAAACTTGATTCTGGCGGATAGTCGATAATCACCTGGCCCCGTGAAAGGCGGCACATTTCACCGAGGACGTCCTTCCAGTCGTCACAGTGGGCCATCAGACGAATACCGATAACAACGTCAAAATGTCTGTCCGGATACGGCAGGCTTGAAAGGGGCGAGATTATTTGCTGAAGATGTTCAGGATGCTCCTTTTTTAGCGCGTCAAAACGATGGAGAGCTTCTTTGCTGCTGCCGTGTACATGAACTTCATGCCCTAAAGCGAGAAGGAAAGGTGTAATTTGCAGGTGTCCACCGCCGACTTCGAGAATTTTAAGTGATTTGCCTGAGTCGGGCAGCATTGAGCAGATGATGCTGTTTTGTCGCTCAAGGAAATAATCTCCGACCGGACCGGAAAATCGGCGGCTGTAGTCGTCGCTCGCCGTGGCGATATCAGGAGCTATGGTTGTATCAATGGAATGGGTAGCAGATGCGCTGGTCATATGTAAGGGACTTTTACTGGTAACATCAACGGCCGAACAGCAATTTCGCTCGTATAGCATTCAAATTTCAAAAAATCGAGAACTGCTTTTTGTGTCTATTTGCTGCCTTTGACTTTCTGGATAACCGGCTGATAGCGATCGTAAACTGTTTTGTCGGTGCGCCTGGGGAAATGCTTGCTATCCTGTCGAAATGATGAGCTGCTGTTACTGCTTGTGCCGGGTTTGCCGCCCTTTGTAGCGGTCGACTTTAGTGTAGCTGTTTCATTTGCCGAATTTGATTGACCGTTTGAGAAAAAGGGGCGGGAAAATTCACTCTCGGAAAGAGTCGAGCCAGTTGTCTCAGCATGAACCGAGGTTGCTGCGAGTGATGATGATACTGAAAAAGTTAGCAAAACTCCCATGAAGCTAAGCGATTTTGGTAGTTTGAACATATTGAAACACTCCCGGAATATGTTGGCGGCTTTGCTGTTATGCAGATGTTTTAGTCTTGTGTGTCATTTTGTCGCGATTACAGGTTAGCGAAGATGCCGGCTGCAACTATTGACAAAAGAGCCGATCAATTTTTTTTCATCCTTTATAAGCTTGGGGTCCCAGGTCAGGCTCGGCAGGAAGGACTTGCCGTTGAAGATGACCCCGAAGGAAAGCCCCATGCCAGGTGGTGGGCTGAGCAGGGGGTATATTGAGAGACAGCGCCGGGAAAAGAAAAATGAACGCTTTTTTAACCATGAGGCCGGGATAAGCGTTGTGTGCAGTGCGGCTTTGCGGCAGAGCCACGGGAATAGATATTTCTGTACATACGGCGGCAGGCGGTAAAGAGCAGCAAAGAGCCTGTCGGTTGATTGTAGTTTTTTATCGCTGAGCTGACTGATGAGCTGGTTTTTTAACCATAGCGATTGTTCGTCGATATCCTCGATATGTATGGGCAGACTTATTGGCATGCTGACAAAATGATTGCCCAGTCTTCGTCTTCTACGCAAAGGGTTTATTGCGATGGGTAGAAGGGCATTAGCTGGGAAATCCGGTATTATCAAACATTCTTCCAGCATGTTTCTCAGCCCTGAAGTGGCGGCGCAAAGAAGTTTGATTGTTAGGGAGCGTTCTCCTGTTTCCGCAGTTGTTGCGATTTCAGGCAAGAAAGCAAACTTCCTCACGGAGGAGTTTGCACCAGTCAGGTCATAGCTTGAGCTGAGCTTATCCCGAAAGTTGCAGGTAAGTCCTTTGTTCGTAACTTTGGCAAGATCTGACAGTGATGGGAATTGTTTTGGCGCATCTGAAATTTGTTGTTGAGGCGATATTTTTATGTTTCGTGTTTCGGGATTGGTTGTCTTTTGTGCGAGTTGATGGACTATTTGCATAACACCCAATCCATCGCAAAGCATGTGATGAATGACAAAAACACAGGCAGTAGTTTTTTTGTCTGCTGAAACTGCGAATGATATCCGCCATAAAGGACCTTGTTTCGGAAAAGCGCCATAGGCGAGTGACGAAGTTATATTTGCAAAATTTTCGCTGGTGATACTGTAGTCGAGTTTTTGATAAGAAAAGTATCGTGATGGTTCGCTGGTTATATTGCTTTTCTCTCCGAAAGTGAGAGAGGGGAAAAGTTCAAGCAGTTGTTCTGTCTCGTGAGCGACAATAACCGGATCTGGTACGCCCTCCAGCAATATTGCTACGCCAATATGAAGGGGAGTTCTTTCGCTATGCAGATAACTTATATTGAGGTCGTGTGGGCTTGGCATTTTTCTGTAATTTTGTAGGCTCAAATCAACGGCTGGCACTGCGGACAGAAGTATGTGCTTCGACCGCCTTGCACAGAGCGTATTATTGCTGTTTTGCAGCGCGTGCAGGCTTCAGCTTCCCGGTTATAAACTTTGAGATAGTTTTGATAGTTGCCAATCTCTCCGCGAGCGTTTTGAAAATCGGAAAACGTTGTGCCGCAGTTTTCTATCGCCAGATTGAGGATGCGCCTGGTTTGACGCACGATGGCTGAGAGTTGTTTTGCTGATAAATCGTTTACTGGTTGTTCCGGGTTGATTCGGGCGGCAAAGAGAATTTCCGAAGCATAAATATTGCCAATACCGAGAATTTTGTCTTGACGCAGCAGCCAGGTTTTAATTGGCTGTTTGCTGCTGCCAATTATTTCTCCGAGCTTGCTGGCGGTAAATTCTTCGGCGAGTGGTTCCAGGCCGGAGCAGAGTTTGCCGTCTTGGTTGATGATTTCCATCGTGCCAAATCGTCGCGTGTCGACAAACAAGAGCTGGCCGCCGCGGCAAGTGATGCAGACGCGGACATGGTTTCTTTCTTTTGCGTCAGCGGAGGATTTCATTTGCCGTGCTTGAAACAGCCGTTCTTCGCCGCGAGGTTCCCAGATAAGACGGCCTGTCATGCGCAAGTGGACCGCAATTGTTGCGTTTTTGTCCTTTGCGGCCTGTTTACCTGGTGGGGCTGACAGTTGCAGGAGGATAAATTTGCCACTGCGCTCGACATCGCGAATTTCGTATCCGTGTAGTCTGCATGAGTCCGGAAGGCTGATTTTGGCATCAAGGATTTGAATATTGCTAATATTTTCGTTGCTGACCATTTTTCGCAATTGGCGAACAACGGTCTCGACCTCGGGAAGTTCGGGCATGTTTGCAGCTCCAAGTGCCTGTTTTTATGTGATTTATTGTTCTCTGTGCGAAAAGAAGGAGGCGCCTTCTTCTGCTCGAGTCTAGAGTCTTTGCCCTGATTGTGAAAGTCGTCTGTGGAAAACTTCGTCCTTGCTGTTGTTCTTGTCGAATAAGTATTTTAAAATTCGCCCCCGCTGTTGAGACGATCTACATCTGTCTTGAAGCTGTTGGACTCCGCTTGTTCAGGTTGTTTTGACAACTGTCGTCTCTGATTCATTTACTGCTGTTAATTGAAATTTTTGTTTGGGTAGTTGAGGAGTTTCCGCTTCGACGAGAGGATTGTGCATTCCAGATATTCTGGAGCTGTTCAAGTATTCTTTCGCCGAGAGCGGAAGAGCGTTTTTCGGTTTTTTTTATGTTTTTACCTGAGGAGGTTTTATGGAACAAAATCAGCAAGGTCCGCGGATCGCTGTCGTCGACAATTACGTCTTTATGAACTGCTGTTCAGATCGCAAGACGCATCATCCACAGCGCGCTTTTCAGGCCCATTTGCTCAATTTAAAGGTGCATAACAAGCATGAGGAGATGGTTTCCTTGGCGCTGATGTTTATTGAGGCGTTGAGCGAAATACGCGTTGGACGTCCGCAGCACATGCCAGCCTGGAGTAGTTTCAGTCTTTTTCCTCGGGCAGTAATGCTGGATCGAAAAGTGATTGATGCTCTACGCGAGGTGCTGGCAGACGAGACACAGCCGGTCATTTACCTCGGCAAATGGGCCGGAGTCATTTCAGTAGTGGCAAAAGAACTTGAAGACAAAGAACTGCTTGAATTTCGCCGAATGTTTATTCCTGTGCTTGTGGAGATTATGCTTTGTGAGCGCTTCATAGAGCTATATTCAAGTGACTGGGTGCATGAGTCGTTTGTTGACGCCTGCGCCCGGTTCAAGCCAGATTGTCACAATCTGGAGGCCAAATATTTGCTCAAGTTAAGGAAAGCATTGGAATTTATGCTGAACTGTCGCGCTGCGGTCAAGTCAGACAATTTTTCTGCAAGAAAGCCGGCATTGGCACTATTGAATAATCTGGAGACAAGACTCGAGATTGTCGAGTCGATTGCGGACGATCATCGGATTGTTGCCGCCGCAAGTTAGCGAGATTACGGCATAGATAAAATTGTTCAGCGGAGGTTAGTTGTTAATCACCTGGTGGGGCTTCGTCCTTGTCAGGTGATTGCAATTTGTTGGCGCTCTTCCCTCTCAAACCTCCTCAATATCGTTAGCAGAGATGTAACTGTTACTGTCGACAGAGTGGACGGGCCAGCCTGGCGCGTAACCGAAGCGTAACAAGAACTCACAAGAGCCTGGAAGGCTCTTCTACTATGTTCAAACTGCTGCGTTATCGTAGACGCGCCATCTTGGCGCGTAATACTGAAGAAACTTAACTATTTATATCCCACTAAGGTCCCTTGCGTCTGCCTTTGATCACAAAAGCGCTGCGGCGCCCTCCTAGACTAAGTGAGAACCACCTCGATCTGGCCAACGCTCAAGTAATTTCACCTATCTACCGACAATGACAGCGGGTTGTAAGAGGTAGTCGATATCTGATCGATAGGGTTTATTAAAAACGGGGACACCAATAGTGACTTGTCGCAGAGGCAAAATTTCTGCGTTACTATTTTTCGCAACATTGGTTGCGCTGGTCATTCCTTTGTCTTCTGCCTATGCGCTCGACAAATACTGGATCGGTAGCGCCGGAGGAAACTTCAGTGATGATGTCAACTGGGCGACTGTTGCCGGACCGTGTGGTGGGGTGAGTGATACAACTGCCCCGGGTGCAAGCGATATTGCGCGGTTTGGTGGAAGTTGCATCAACGACTCCGCGATATCCGCTTCAATCAACGTGGATGGAATAAATATTGCCGCCGGTTACACCGGAACAATTACTCAAGCTGTCGGTGCGAATATTGTTATCGGTAACGGTGGCACCGGATGGAACCAGAGCGATGGCAGCTTTATTGGCTCGAACGGATTCATCACCATTGCAGCTCCTTTCAATTTAAGCGGCGGGAGTTTTGCCGCGCCTTCAAGCTTTATCGATGTGGCACTTGGCTGGTTTGTCGGAGGGAGCTCAGTCTTCGACGCCGGCACCGGGATGGTGCGGCTAACTTCAAATGGAGTAATCTCAATGCCCGGAACGGGTGTTGCGGTGGATGATGCGGATCGAGACTTCAATAATCTTGAAATTGTATTTGGCATGTCAAGAACTGTCTGGGGCGCCGAGCTTGAAGTCGATGGAACGCTGACGATCAACACAATAGCGATACTTGACCTGGATGGGGCAAACCTCGACCTGAATGGCACGTTGAACAATATCGGCGAACTATACTTCATGGGCACTGAGGAAGTAGAAATAGCGGTGATGGCAGGGGGAAATGCGGGACTTGTAACCTACGACGGAACTGCTTCCACGGTGCTGCCGGCAATTTCCGCCTATGGTTCATTGATTCTGAATGAATCTGGAGCATTAAATCCGGTATATACGCTTCCGGATATTGATGTATCCGTAACTGGTCAGCTAATGGTCACCGATGGGACACTGGCGTTCGACGACGACAAGAATCTGACCGCTCTCGGTGGGATATCAGTTGCCGCACAAGGGGCTGTGACCAATACCGGCATTGGCGATCTTGTCCTGGGCGGAGATGTAAATAATGTCGGCACGATAACCTTCGACGCTTACGGCTCTGGTCCCGGTGACGCAAACGATATCAGTATTACAAGCTCTGCTCCCGGCACGAGGCGCAACTGGCAGGGTGCGGGAACGTTCAGCTTTGCTGATGTTGATGTCACCGATCAGTCGGTCACTGGTGGCAGTCCGGCAAGCATCCTCGACAGTTCCGGCTCAGGCAGCAACAACATCAACTGGTATTTTGGCGGCCCAGACGCATTTGCTGGGTATGTCTGGCAGGATAAGGCGAAGACAGTTGTGCAGGCCAATACACAGCTGCGACTTCAGATTGACAACAATTTATATCAAACCACCTCCAATGCCGGCGGAGGATTCAACTTTACTGGAATATCACTTGACCCGGGTGATTCCACCGCAGTGTATATTTCCGGTCAGGCGTTCTATGGGGTGCATTTTTATCTAGCAAGCGGTGGAACTGTCGGAGATATCGCTCTTGTTCGCAATGCCTACTCGTTTCGGGACGATTCGGGGTCGTATGCCTTGTCAGAGTTGCCGGGCCCACTTGATAACGACATGCGATATACCGTCGGCTTGTGGCCAGCTTTCAATTATGGACCAGACTTTTATGTCCCTGCTGGAACAACTGTTGACGCCGACGATGTTCTGGCCGTCAGCAACATGGACATAGACGGGACGCTTAATGCATCGCCAAATCAAATTAATGTCTACGGCTCCTGGGATGCAACCGGTGGAATATTTAACGCAGGAACAAGTGATGTGCTTTTTAACTCACCCGGGACAATCACCTCCGGTGGAGCGGATGCCAATCACGATTTCAACGACATTTGGTTCCTGGGCAATCTCCAGTTGGCAGCGGCAAACAACCTGGCAGTCGCCGGCGGCCTGTTCATTCAGGGTGGCGGAACACTAGATAACAGCAACAACACTGACATTTACCTAAGTGGAAGCTGGCAGAATAACGGTTCTTTCACCAGTGGCACAGGGACCATATATTTTCAGGGCAATGGTGCACTTGTTACTGGTGGTGCCGCCGCGAACAAAAATTTTCATCATCTCGACATCAGCGGCGCTGCTAACCTTCTCGGCCAACTCGACCTTGACGGAGATATGACGATTGAGCCGAGTGGAACGCTTGATGACAGTGGAAGCTATTCGATTAATGTTGCCGGAAATTGGGTCAATAATGGCACATTCCTCTCCGGGACTTCGACTGTGACACTGGATGGCGTGAATCAGAGTATCTGGGCTGGAGGTTCAGGAATAGCTGTCGACGATGCAACCAATGATTTTTACAATCTGGTAATCGCATCAACCACAACGGCATGGCAGGAACTGGAAGTTGACAATTTGCTGACAATCAATGTGGTGAAGGCATTAGCCATGAACGGCAGCACGCTGGATCTGAATGGAACGTTGAGTAACGACGGGCAACTTGCACTGAATGGTAATGAATCAATAGAGATTGGAGTAATGGATACCGATTCAGGCAAAGTTACCTATTTGGGGCCATCGGCCACCTTGCCATCGGCAATCACTACATATTATGACCTGGAGATTAATGCTCCGGGAGAAATGATGACACTGCCCGACCAACACGTGCAGGTCAATGAAATGCTGTCTATTCAATGGGGCGAATTGCGTTTTGATGATGACAAGAACCTCACGGTCGATTTGCTTGTAACGCTTTTTGGAACCGACGCTGTCTTGAGCAACTACGGTACGGGTGATTTGACACTAGGTGGCGATATCTGGACAGGTTCCCTTGGTGGCAATATTGTCTTCGACTCGTCTGGAGGCGGATCCGGCGACATTGATGGTATTCAAATACGCTCCACGGTCCCCGGCACACAGCATAACTGGCAGGGGAATGGTTCTGTCAGTATGACCGATGTTGATGTGCAGGATATGACGGCAATTGGCGGAAGTCCCGCAAGTATAACGGCGGCTGATTCAACCAACTCCGGCAATAACGTCAACTGGATTTTCGATTCCGCACCTGATGCCATTTCCGGAGTTGCCTACACCAGCAAGACCGAAGCGGCGACTCTTAATAACAAGAAACTGCGCCTCGTGCATTACAACGGGGCGATTCGCACGAGCTTTGATACGACAACCGATGGTAGCGGTAACTTTAGCTTCAACACCATAGATCTCCAAGCCGGCGATCCGCTGATTATTTTTGTCAACGACGAAGCGGAGGAAGGAAACCTTGTTTATGTATCCGATGGTAATCCGGTAGCCAACCTCAAGCTCTACCAGAACGAGACCGCCATTCGCACCGACTTTGGCGCAGGTCTGACAAATGCCGAGCTTGCCGCAGTTGATGATGGTGATGCTGACATTCATTATAATATTGCCGGCGGCAATGCGACGTTTGAAACGGCGTATGAGTTGTATATCTTTGCTGGCAGCACTTATGCGCCGGGCGGGACTGTTAGCGGCGGGGCGTTTGATTTGAACGGTACGTTTGATGCGGCGGGATTTAATGTGACGGTGAATGGTAACTGGGATGCAACTGGTGGGGCTTATACTTCGGGGCTTAATACGACAAGTTTTAGCAGTGGAGTTCTCACATCAGGAGGCGTTGATGACAATCATGATTTCCACAATTTTACGATATCATCAGGAACGGTAACAATTTGGGGAAGTGCAGATATTGACGGAAATGTCATCGTCAATGGTGACTATTATCAGTTCGGTGGGACGCTAACAGTTGCCGGTGATTGGACAACAGTGGGAACTCATAACACCAGCTCTACTGGTATAGTTCATTTTGATGGGAACACTACATTAGATGTCGGAGCTCAGGAATTTAACCAAATATACGTAACAGGTAACGTTGTTCAGTCAAGCTCTATCAGGTCAGATGGAGGGCTTTATATTTTCCCAGGGGGACTTCTCGATAATACCGCTGGAAATTCCCTTAATGTCGGGACTGGATGGACCAATCAAGGTACATTCATCTCGGGTAATTCAACCGTTACTATGCAGGCTTATACAGTAGTCAATGCTGGAGGCTCCGGGATAGGAATAGACGACAGTGCTAACGACTTTAATAACTTGGTGCTGCTTGGCAATATAACGTTGCAATCTGAACTTGAAGTTGATGGGACACTAACTCTAAGTGGCGGACCGTTGCGCTTATCTGGCTATGCCTTGGATCTTAACGGCACTTTTGTCAATAACGATACAATGATTGCCTATGGCACCGAGGATATCGAAATCGGTGTCATGGACACCGACTCTGGTACAGTTCGTTACGCAGGGACAGCATCAACAACAATCCCCTCCGGTATAACAACATACTTCAACCTCGACTTCGATGAGTCCGGGACAAGCGATCCGACATATACGTTGCCGAATGTCGACATCTCCGTAAATGGCGCTCTTTCTGTCACCGATGGCACACTTGCGTTATCGCCAGCCAATAATCTTGGCGTTTCCGGTGCTACGACCATCGCCGCGGCTGGTGTTCTGCAAAACACCGGCATTGGTGATTTTATTCTCGGAGGTGATATCTCAAACTCCGGCACAATCAGCTTCGACTCCTCCGGTGCTGGCCCCGGTGATGCCGATGACATTCAAATCCGCTCTACTGTTCCCGGCACGCGCCGTAACTGGCAGGGGGCGGGAACGTTCAGCATAACGGATGTCGACGTTCAGGATCAAAGTGTCATTGGCGGCACTCCGGCGAGCATCAGCGTCACAAACGGCACGAACTCTGGTAACAACGTCAACTGGTATTTCGACGCTGGGGCGGACTCCTTGGGTGGTATAGCTTATAACGGCAAGGCAGAAGCCGGAACGCTGAATAACAAGAAGCTGCGAGTAATCCACAATAATGGCAGTTACAACACGACCTACGATACTACGACAGATGGTGCCGGAGCGTTTACGGTTTCGCCGCTAGATCTGCAACCCGGTGATGCGCTGCTGCTGTTTGTCAATGACGAGGCAGAGGTTGCAAATCTAGCCTATGTCTCAGATGGCAATTCAGTTGCGAATCTCAAGATTTACCAGAACGAGTTTGCCATTCGTACAGATTTAGGTGCTGGGTTGACCAATGCTCAGCTCGCAGCGCTTGACGATGGCGATACTGATATTCGCTACAACGTTGTTGGCGGAAACGCGACTTTTGAAACGGCGTATGAGCTGTATATCTTTGCTGGCAGCACGTACGTTCCGGGCGGGACTGTGAGCGGCGGGGCGTTTGATTTGAACGGCACGTTCGATGCGGCGGGGTTTGATGTAACGGTGAACGGCAACTGGGATGCGACTGGTGGGGCTTATGTGTCGGGGGCGAATACGACGACGTTTGCCGGGACAGTCCTGGTTTGGAGTGGTGGTGTTGATGATAGTCACGATTTTTACAATATCACTATCGCCTCAGGGGAGACAGCATTGGTAAGCTCTACTGATATTGATGGAAATGTCCTGATCCAGGTTGGTTCAACCATTCATCTTGGGACAGCAATGCATACGGTTGCCGGTAACTGGACAACATTGGGCGGTCATAACTTTATGTCATCAGGTGGAGTCAACTTTGATGGGGTAACCCAACTGGACAGCCGGGATCAAAATATTGAACGCATTCAGATTGATGGATCGGTGACACTGAATAGTGCAGCAAGAGCGCATGACGGGATTATAATCAGCCCTGGAGGCGTTTTGGATGATAGCGGCAGCTACTCAATTTATGTAGATTTCATTTGGGAGAATTCGGGTACATTTGTTTCTGGGAACTCAACCGTCACAGTAGAGGGAGGAACGAATATTGATGCGCACGGAACTGCACTTGCTGTCGATGATAGCTTGAAAGACTTCTATAACATTACCATTACAGGGTGGACATATCTTCAGTCTGAAATGGAAGTTGACGGAACACTTACATTAACTGGTCCTCTTGGACTATCAGGAAACAATCTGGACCTCAACGGAACTCTGGTCAATAACAGTATTTTCGAAATGGATGGGACTGAAGCTGTAGAAGTCGGTGTCATGGATACCGATTCCGGCATAGTCCGTTATACCGGAACTGCATCCACAACTATACCTTCGGGCATCTCTACTTATTTTAATCTCGACTTCGACGAATCGGGCACGAGCGATCCTACCTACACCTTGCCCGCGGCTGACATCACAGTAAATGGTGCATTGTCTGTTACCGATGGCACACTTGCGTTATCACCAAGCAATAACCTCAGCGTCACCGGTGCTACGACAATCGCCGCCTCCGGTGTCCTGCAAAACACCGGCATTGGTGATCTCATCCTCGGCGGCTCAGTCACCAACTCTGGCGTAATTACCTTCGATTCCTCCGGCGCTGGCCCCGGAGATGCCGACGACATCCAAATCCGCTCCACGGTTCCCGGCACACGGCGCAACTGGCAGGGAAGCGGCACATTCAGCATGACTGATATTGATGTTCAGGATCAAAGCGTTCTTGGCGGAACTCCGTCAAACATCAGCGTCACAAACGGCACGAATTCGGGCAACAACGTCAACTGGTTTTTTGATGCAGTGCCGGAGAGTTTGGACGGCACAGTTTACAACGGCAAGGCAGAAGCCGCGACGCTGAACAACAAGAAGCTGCGAGTAATTCACAACAATGGCAGTTACAACACAACTTATGACACAGTGACCGATGGCGCGGGAGCATTTACAGTTTCGCCGCTAGACTTGCAAGCCGGTGATGCTCTGCTGGTGTTTGTCAATGACGAAGCAGAAGCTGCAAATCTCGCCTATGTCTCAGATGGCAATTCAGTTGCGAATCTCAAGGTTTACCAGAGCGAGTTTGCCATTCGCACTGACTTTGGCGCTGGGCTGACCAATGCGCAGCTTGCAGCACTGGATGATGGCGATACGGATATCCGCTATGCCGTAACTGGGGGAAACGCGACATTTGAGACGGCGTATGAGTTGTATATCTTCAGCGGCAGCACTTATCTGCCGGGTGGGACGGTGAGCGGCGGGGCGTTTGACTTGAACGGCACCCTTGATGCGGCGGGGTTTGATGTCACGGCGAACGGAGCCTGGGATGCGACAGGTGGGTCGTATATCTCGGGGACGAATACAACTACGTTTCAAGGAACGTCTGCGTTAATCGCAGGTGGAACCGATAATACTCACAACTTCCATGACATTGTTGTCGGCGGTGTGCGCACTATCGGCGGAAGTGATCTTGATGTGGACGGCAGTGTTACAATCAACGCGGCATCGACACTGGACAGTGGTGGCTGGGATATATACGTTGCAGGAAATTGGACGACCAACGGTACATTCAATCGTGGCAACGATACAGTATTTTTTGATGGGGTCAGCACGATAAACTCTGGCGGCACACTACCAATCAAAGCCTTTAATCAAATCAATATTCAAGGGACGGTCAGTCTGGCGAATCACATCAAGATTATTGGTGGAGTGTCCATTCAACCTGGTGGGAATCTCAATGCCGGAGCCTATACGGTGCAGCTTCTTGGCAACTGGTATAACAGGGGTAATTTTGACGCGGGAACTGGTCAGGTCTGGTTTAATGGTTTTGGAGTCCAGAGCATCGATACCGTTGGTTCCGGTGTTGGTAACGACGATTCCGGTAATGACTTTTACAATCTCAATGTCAGCGGCTCGAATGTTGAGCTTGAGTCAATAGGCGGAGAAATAGAGGTTGACAATGACCTGGTTATTGCGACGGGGAACCTGATCGATATGAAGGGCTCCACGCTCGACCTGAACGGCAATCTTGATCTCTCCGGTTCATTACATCTCCAGGGGATCGAACAAATTGAAATAGGTACAGTCTTAAACAATAGTGGGAACGTTCTTTACTACGGAGCGAATAATGTTACCTTACCAACTGCCTTTACCAGTTATTATCGTTTGACTTTTAATGAACCTGGTGTCAGCAATCCGGTGTTCACACTTCCCCCCATAGATATTACTATCAACAGCACGCTTTCTGTTACCGATGGCACACTGGCACTTAGTCCGGCAAATAATCTGACGGTTGCCGGAGCTACAACAATTGCTGCTGCTGGGATTCTGCAAAACACAGGCGCAGGTGATCTTATCCTCGGCGCAGATTTATCCAACTCCGGCGCGATAACCTTCGACTCCTCTGGCAATGGCCCCGGAGATGTCGACGACATCCAAATCCGCTCTACTGTTCTTGGCACACGTCGCAACTGGCAGGGAGCAGGTGTTTTCAGCATGACCGATGTCGATGTTCAGGATCAAAGTGTTATTGGCGGTACTCCGGCGAGTATCAGTGTCACAAATGGCACGAATTCGGGTAACAACGTCAACTGGTATTTTGATGCAGTGCCCGAGAGTTTGAGCGGCACGGTTTATAACGGCAAGGCTGAGCTTGGGACATTTAATAATAAGAAGGTGCGGATTATTCACTACAATGGAAGTTACACGACGACCTATGACCGGGTGACTGATGGCAGCGGAGCATTCTCGGTATCGCCGATAGGACTTGAACCCGGAGATGCTGTCCTCGTTTTCTTGAACGACGAGGCGGAGGATGGAAACCTGGTATATATTTCAGATGGGAACTCGGTCGGTGATTTAAAGGTTTATTACGCTGAGACTGCAATCCGCACTGATTTTGGCGCGGGTCTGAGCAATGCTCAACTTGCGGCATTGGATGATAGTGACCCGGATATTCTCTACTCGGTGGCTGGGGCTGATGTTGTCTTTGACCCGCTTTATGAAGTGTACATTTTTACAGGAAGCACGTATCTGCCGGGAGGTAAGGTTACACTTGGCAGTATCGAAGTGAATGGAACATTTAATGCCGACGGTAATGATGTCACCCTTTCGGGGTTCGGTATCTATTATTGGGATACACTGGACGGCAGCTATATCTCCGGAGTGAACACAACCACCTTTGCCGGTAGCTCATGGAGTTATATTAGGGCTGGAGGCGTTGGCGACAATAAGGATTTTCATAACTTGAGGGTAACAGGTGGCGGAACCTGGACAGGGCCTTGGTTAGGACCGATTGATGTCGACGGAAATATTGAGATTGACGCTGGCGCCGAGCTGCGTAGTTACATGAACACAATCTATCTGGCTGGAGACTGGACGAATAACGGATCGTTTGTGGCGTTTGGTGGTACACTTACTTTTGACGGAGCATCGCAGATCGATAGTGGAGGTGTAACGAGTGATAAAGACTTTTGGGATGTCTGGGTTACTGGTATAGCAACGTTTGTAAACAACTCTATACTTGTCGGGCATGATGTGCGAATTCAGCCGGGTGGCCAGCTACTGAATACCAATAGTCTGGACATAGAGGTAAAAGGAATGTGGATGAACAATGGAGTTTTTGATTCCGGAGTTTCCACCGTCACATTTTCAGGTCCTGGCCAGTCGTTGTATCCCAATGGCACAGATACTGCGACTGATGATAATGGCAAAGACTTTTATAATTTTGTCATTACTGGTGCGAGTGCCACACTTATGGGAGGAGAACTTGAGGTCGACGGTGACCTGACAATATCAGGTAGCTCTACCTTAAGCTTTACTGATAACACCGGGCTCACCGTTGCCGGAGCCTTTAACAACAGCGGAACAGTAGAGGTTGAAACCAGCCTGCCGCAGGCAGATATTCGCATCGACAACCCGGACATAGATTCCGGGACGTTTCGTTTTAAGGCGGCGAGCGGAGTTAGCTCAACTCTGCCGTTGTCAGATTTTTTCAACCTCGAGATTCTGCCGAGCGCCGCCGGCCAGGCGCCGACGTTCACGCTTGCTGATACTGATACACTGGTGCGAGGGACATTGTCATTGAGCGATCCTGTGACACTGCTGTTTGACGATAATCACAACCTGACAATCCAGGATACAGCAGTCACGAGCACGGCTCTTACTGTCGCGGCAAATGCCAGCCTTACCAACACGGGCACTGGCGACCTGACTCTCGGCGGTGCAGTTTCGAACTCCGGCACAATCTCACTCGATTCTTACAGCCTCGGCGGAGGAGATGCCGACGATATCCTGATTCGCTCGACGGTGCCTGGGACAAAGCGAAACTGGCAGGGAAGCGGGACGTTTTTTATCGCTGACGCCGATGTGCAGGATCAAAGCGCCGTTGGCGGCACTCCAACTGATATCACGGTTCAATCGGGAACAAACTCCGGCAACAACCTAAATTGGATTTTCGGCGCCGATGTCGGGCATTCGCTTACAGTTACCGCTTATGACAGCAAAGCCGAAGGCAGCCTGCTGATTGGCAAAAAAGTGAAAGTCGTCATTTACGATGGAGCGGCGACGAGCGAGTTTTCCGGAGTAACCGATGTTAGCGGCCAAATACGAGTCAACAGTCTCGACATCCAGGCAGGGAATACCATCCTCGCTTTTCTCGACGACGAAGTGGAAGAAGGCAACTCGGTAATGGTTGCCGCTGGCGGTAGTATCGCCGACATGAAGCTTTACGCCGGAGAACTGCTGCTGAGGAGCGACGGCGGAAATTCGCTGACCAGTGCGCTTCTTGGAGCGGTGGATAATACTGATAACGATGTGAAGTATAGCGTGACGGGTGGCAATGCGACATTCGAGGCGGCATTCGAAGTGCTGATTGCCAGCGGATCTGTTTATGCACCGGGTGCAGCCGTGACGCTTGGCAGTATAGAGATTGATGGGACGTTTGATTCTGGCTACTCAGGTGTGATTGTTTTGGGGAATTGGAATAATGTTGATGGGACATATCTCGGCTATGAAACCGTCCAATTTAATGGCACGACGACACTAATCAGTGGTGGGATTGGTGTTGGGAAGGTCCTATCAGATATGACGATTGGCAACGGTGCCGTGGTGAACATCAGTAGCTACCCGCTTGAGGTTGAAGGGTTCTTTTATATTTACGGGACGCTGAATAATGCCGCTGGCCAGGACCTGTATATCGGACTTTGGAGTATGGAGAATACCGGGAATTTTATCTCCGGAACATCTACTGTCTATATAACCTGGCCGGGAGCAATTATTGACAGTCGTGGGACTGGTATCGCTGTGGATGATACAACGCGTGATTTTTACAATCTAGTTATTGCATCTCCTATAGCTTCAGCTGGAAGTGAAATTGAAGTTGACGGAACATTGACTATCAATTCCAGTTCGACTCTTCAGATGTCTGGTTTTAACCTAGACCTAAATGGGACTTTGGTGAACAATGGATCTTTGTATCTGAATGGTAATGAGGCGATACAGGTTGGTGTGATGGACACGGACTCTGGTACTGTGTTCTATTTTTCTTCTGGTGCTGTGACAATACCCGTATTTACTTCGACCTATTACAATTTGGCAATTTGGAACACAGGCGTAACGACTCTGCCTGATCAGAACCTTGCCGTTAATGGATTTTTGTCGAATTTTGGTGGGACAGTTACTTTTGATAACGATAAGTTTCTTACAATTCATGGAGGATTGTTTCTACAGAATTCAACCTTTCTCACCAACACCGGCACAGGTGATCTCATCCTCAGCGGCGACGTCAGCAACTACGGCACAATCAACTTCAACTCCAGCGATGACGCTGGAAACGGCATCGAGATTCGCTCGACAGTTCCCGGCACGCGGCGCAACTGGCAGGGGACAGGGGCGTTTAACTTCACCGATGTGACGGTCAGCGACCAAACCGCTATCGGCGGAACTCCATCTGGCATTACAACATCGTCGAGCAGTGACAACGGCAACAACGTCAACTGGTTCTTTGACGGAAGCTCTACCTTGTCCGGTATTGCTTATGCCGACGAAGCCGAAACCACTCCACTTGCCGGAAAAGACGTCTGGCTGCTGCTGGAAAAACTCGGCGTTCAGACATCCTATACGACGACGACAGCCGGGGATGGAAGTTTTTCATTCAGCGGTGTGACTCTGACACCGA
>JAQTWB010000158.1 GCA_028689495.1 bacterium
AGCACCTTTGCTCCTGGCCGGGAGAGCTTGAGCTGAAACTGAATGATGAAGGTGGAACCTTTGTCATGACTGTGCGTCAGGATGCCCGGGGTAAGGTCTATCTGCCGGGTAGCAGCGAGAGTTGGCCGCAGGGTGTTGTGCTGGAAAATGTTTATAAAGACAGGCCAATAGTTGTTCGTCGCGAAGGCCGTGTTGCTTTTCTGGTCCTTGATGAAGGTGAATATCGTGTAGAAGGTGGTTTTCGTTGGGAAAAACTACCAGAGTTTATTTCTGTCCCGGACAGTGTTGCGGTTGTGAAGCTCAATCTTCTCGGCGAAGTAGTCAATGTGCCGACTCGAAACGACAGGGGCGAGTTGTGGCTCCGCCGGCGAATGGCAGTAGCAGAGCAGACGGTTGCGGGAGAAAAACCGCAGCTCAATATTGAAGTTAGCCGCAAATTGTCTGATTCCGTTCCACAAAAACTTGAAACAGTGCTTACTCTCCGCGTTTCGGGACATCAGCGGGAAGAACGAATAGGGCAGATACTGCCGGAAGGGTTTCAACCGCTAAGTGTCAGTAGCGGTCTGTCGTATCAGTTTGATGAAGACTTTAACCTGCGACTTAACGTCAAACCGGGAACACATAGTATTACTGTTGATGCTCGTATTGCATCGCCACAGGCTGCAATCAAGATTCCGATCGTTGAGTTTGAGGGTTGGCCTGCGCAGGAATATTGGGCCTGGCAGACCGATGAAAGTCTGCGCTCGGTGCGGATTTCGGGCGGGAATTTTGTTGATGCTTCACGTGCCGTTGTTCCGGCAGGATGGAATGCGTTGCCGCTTTTTTCTCTTGAACCAGGAGGTGAGCTCAAGTTTGAGGAGATTCGCCGTGGAGTTGAAGTCGTCGAAGAAAACAGGATTACGCTTAATCGAAAGCTCAAGCTTTCAACAGATGGTGAGTGGTTTTCTGTCGAGGATACCTTTAGTGGAAGCATGAACAAGGATTGGCGGTTAAATGCAGCAGACGAACTTAAGCTTGGTCGTGTGGAGTTTGTCGACAATGCTTTGGGCGGGACAAAGCAGTTAATTACGCACGATCCGAAGACCAACAAGTCAGGAGTCGAGGTTCGTGACAATCAGTTACGACTTAACGCCCAGTCGCGTTTGCCGCGAAGCGGAATAAATATTCCTGCCGTTGGTTGGGATAGTGATGTCGCCCAGTTGAGTGTTTCGCTTGAGCTCCCGCCCGGTTGGTCAATCCTTTGGTCATCTGGGGCCGACAGTTCGGGCGGTGAGAGCTGGAAAAACCGATGGAATACGACCAATATTTTGATACTTGTTGTTTTTGTCGCTGTTGCTCTGCGTTTGCTCGGCTGGCGCTGGGCTATAGGTTATCTGATATTGGCCATCCTGCCCGTTGGCTCGGGCACTGAATGGTCGTTGCTGGTTGCCGGTGGCTTGCAGCTTGGTCATGGCAAGTTGTCGGAGGGGTTCTGGAAGAAAGTGGTTGGGGGAACGGTGGCGTTACTGCTTGCGTTGCTTGTAATTTCGATCGCTTCTCAGTCTTACGGTTTGCTTAAGAGCGCTTTTGCGCCGGATCATCGTTATGTGTCTTATGAGGGAATGTCGATGATGATGGCGAACGCGGTTTTTGACAATCCCATATCCGGAAGCAGCCTTGTGACGACAATGGTTGGTGGGTTTTTTGCTTTTCTTGGTGGGCGATTGATAGCATTGGTGATGGTTGTCTCTTTTCTGGTTGCGATTATTTTTCTTGTTAAGCGAAGCGTCAGGAAAGCGCTATTTTTGTTTATTTTGGCAGCTGCATTATTTGTTTTGCGATCAAGCGTTGGCCTTTTCTTTGGAGCGAATTTTGAGGGGGCCAGATTTGATATGCAAAAACAGCAAGCGACCTCCTTTGCCGCTTCGGATTCGTCGCAAGTGGATTATTTCGACGCACCTTCACGTCAGCCGGGTTATGGGAGTGGGTTAGCATCATCAATGGCACGAGAAATGAAGGTGGCTGCACCCAAAAGGGAGGAGATACAGAAGCGCTTGCAGGGACTCGACAAAAACGCAATAACGCAAACAGGAGCCGGTGTTTCTACCTGGACAGGACGTAATGCTCATTTTTCCTGGATTGGCGAAGTCGGTCGCGATGAGAAGCTTGGAATTATTTTTCTATCACCTTGCGTCAATAGTGCTCTGATGGTTTTGCGCGCCTTGCTGCTTTGGCTGTTGGTTTTGCCAATTGTGAAAATGAGGTTACCAAATGGGATTGGCGTTGCCAGTAAAACAACTGTTGTCGCCTTGTTACTGTTGGTTGTTTTTCCCCGGCTAGCATCGGCAGAAGTGCCGCAATTAAAGTCTACCGCAGGGAATGCTGATTCAGAAGTGGCGGATGAAGATGACGGGCAGCCAAAGTTCTCTTGTAGTCTCGGTAAATGTGTAAGTGGCGAACGCCTTCATCTCAAGCTCAGTGAGCGGGATGTGACTATAACTGCGCGGCTTCATATTGCTGAGGATGCAGTCTGGATTGTGCCGGGACCGTTGTCGGAGTTGTATGTCGAAGGGATTACAGTCGATGGCAAAGAGACAAAACTTGTTCGTCGCGGGACGGGTAACTTCCTCTGGCTGCGGTTGAAAGAGGGGGTTCGTGATGTAGAGGTGAAGGGAGTTATTGCTGCGGATGTTCTTGCCAATTTGCAATTTCCGGTGGCACCTGGTTATTTCAGCAGTGAGCTTCAAGGCTGGACAATAGATTCAAGTTTGGGCGGTGAGGGGACAGGAGTCGTGACTCTAAGTCGGCTGGCTGAGTCTCAGGCTTCTTCGACTGCCGCGAAGCCCGAGCTGGATGATAGCCAGCAAAAACCCGAAAAGCGCGAGAAGCCTTTGCCATTCTGGTATCTGGTAAGACGAGAAGTTGTGCTGACGCTTCCCTGGACCGTGCAGACAACTGTGACGCGTCAGGGGGAGACGAGCCGTCCGTCGCATCTAAAGTTACCATTACTTCCAGGCGAGTCAGTGACTTCTTCGACGATCGAAGTAGAGGGACAGATGGCTAGTTTGTCTTTCAAGCCTGGTGCGCAAAGCCTGAACTGGGAAAGCACTGTACCTTTGGCCGAAGAATTGCGACTTGTTGACCATCGTTTACCGTTTACTTCTGAAGAGTGGGCAGTAGAATGCAGCGAGATTTTCTCCTGCGAGACGATGGGAATCAATCCACTTTCATATCTGAACGGCGAGAATCGTTTGTCGTTTCGCTGGATGCCCTTTTCTGGCGAAGAAGCGGCGGTGAAAGTGAGTCGTCCGCTTGGCGTCGAGGGTAAGACATTTACAATTACCAGTTCATCTCTTTCGCATTCTTTGAATGCTCGCAGGATTCACAGCACTCTAACCCTGGAAATTGAAAGTTCCCAGGGGGGATTTCATGTAATTTCCTTGCCCCAGGGAGCGAAGGTTGTTGCTGGAAAGATTAACGGGCGAAGCTGGAATTTTATGAGTGAAAAAAATAAGGTGACTTTGCCGTTACAGACAGGAAAGACGACTTATACTTTGGAATATTCTCTGCCTCGGGCGGCCGAGTGGCTGGAAAGAGTTCCAGGTGTCGAGTTTGGGACTGATTCTGTAAACGGCAATATCACGTTTCGTCGGCCAATTGACGAGCGTTACTTTTGGTTTTCGTCGGCACAGAAAACAATATTCTCACCACGCTCGTTTCTGCTCGGCAACCTGATTATCATGACGCTTGTGGCGGTTCTGGTCGCGCGTGGAGTTTCGCCGGATATGTCGCTACCGGTTTCAGCAGTTGGGCTGATGTATCTCGGCTTTGGCCTGTCATTTGTTGGCTGGAGCTCATTTGTTGTGCTGGCAATTTCTTTTGTTTTGTTTGCCCTGGCGGTCAGGGAAAACAAACGATGCCAGGCTCGTGGGCGTTGGTTTACCGTGGGGGCGTTGGTTTTTGGTATCTATGCGCTGATGGATTTAGCAGGGGGCTGTTTAGGGCTGTTGCATAACTTGCCTCTGCTTGGCGTCTATGGTCAGGGTTCAGGGGATACTGTGCTCAACTGGGCCTTTGACGCTCTTGGTCATGGCTTACCTGCGGTCAGTGTATTACTTGTGCCTGAGTTCGTCCTGCAAATTATCAGCATGCTTTGGGTGCTGGGTGTTGTGTTGGTGCTTTACAATAGTCGCCGCTGGTTTGTTGCTGAATATCTTCCTTGTTTGCGAGGACTTTGGACTAGGAGAGAGAAGGCGATAGATGGGGAGTAGGATGTATTGTCAGATCGCATTGCTGTTCTGAGATGAATAGCTACCGCAGGTAGTTTATCGCAACCCCGATTTTTTTGCCGAAGCCTTTTCATACATAAAATACATAGTCAGCCAGTCGCGCAGGATTTCAATGCGCACGGCGCCATTCAGCATCGCGTGGCGCATATCGGCGGTGCTCCAACCGCAGCCACTAAAGACGATAATCGATGGAGTGCCAAGCAATTTATCACGGTTGGCCTCACTGACGGCGCGGAAAAGTTTGTCTTCGGTGGTGCCGGAAGTGTTTTGCGCTTTGCATTCGATGAACATCAGGGTCTCGCCCAGGTTATCCGTGACGACAACATCTACGCGGCGGCGTTTGCCGATGATTGAGCTTTGAAGGTGAGAGTATTGCTCGGTCTGGTACTTTAGGCCAAGCTCCTGCAGAATGCGACAGACTGCGTTTTTGAGCCCATCGGCATCGAGGTTGTTGTGGGATTCCATGAGCTACTTAGTAGTTTCTGACGATTACTTCTTTGACGGGACCGCGTTTACTGGCAACCGAATTGACCTGTCTGCGGGCATCGACTTCCTCAATCTTAAATTCTTTGTAAAGCTCATACACTAGCGCGGCGCTGGAATTCGAGAGCATGAACTTCACATCCTTCTCGTGCAGCGCTTGGCAGATATCGCGCAGTTCAGTTTGCAAGTCGGCCGCAAATCCATCTTTGCTATAGGATGTGAAATTTGAAGTTGTGCTCAGCGGCACATAGGGCGGATCGAAATAAGCAAAATCGCCTTTTTTTGCGCTGTTTAGCACAGAAGTAAATGGTGCTTGTTTA
>JAQTWB010000159.1:0-2086 GCA_028689495.1 bacterium
GCCTAGCTTTGAGTTCCCTACTCATGCAGCAGAGTGTTTGCTTGCTGCATGAGTAGGGGAACATCACGCGTTTCTACTGCACTTCGATCAATTCTACATCGAAGATCAGGTCCGCCGCAGGGGGGATTACCGGTGGATAGCCACGCGGTCCATAGCCAAGATCTGATGGAATGTTTAGTGTGCGTTTGCCGCCTACTTTCATTCCGGCAACACCTTCGTCCCAACCTTTGATGACCATTCCGGCGCCAAGGGCGAAGGCAAAAGGTTGATTGCGGTCGACTGAGCTGTCAAATTTATTGCCTTTACTGCCATTATTGTTAAGCCAGCCGGTGTAATGGACAACGACTTTTTTCCCCGCGACGGCTTCATTGCCCGTGCCAGTAACATGGTCTTCATAAACCAGTCCGGATGCGGTTTTTACACTTTCTGCTGCTACTGCTGTTGCCGTCATGAGAACTCCTGTCATTAGTGCGGCGAGATACTTTCTGAATCTCATCAGTTTGGTCTCCTGTTAGCTCGCATTGCCTGTGATATTCAGGCTTACGGGCGAAATCTGTTTTTTGACCTGATAACACGAAGTGATCGTTGTGGGTATGGCGAAGAAAGGATGTTGAACCATATGATTTGTGCGCGTTAATTGTGGTTGCCTGATTCAGTCTCTATACGAACAAATGATACCGGACAGGATTTCTTATGCTATTACTTGTCCCACTCGGCACGATATTTTATTTGCTCGACAAGCGTTTGGCGATTTATAGGAGTGGGGCTAGTTTGTTCATGATCGGATTTCGCATGACTTTGGTGAGATCTCGATATTTGTTTCCGTATTCTTGCGGAAGTCAGACTATGCCAGCGATAACCATGCATAACGGAAAATAACTGGATGAAACACATCAAACTTATTCTTGCCCTGGGTCTTAGTGTTTTGTCTTTTGTCTCTCATCTTCAGGCCGATGAGCTGGGCCGGAGTTTTATCCGTCAGCATGGACCATTTTTTCACCTCCTTTTTTGGCAGAAGGCGGAGCTTGAGGCTTCTTATGCATTAAGCCCGGATCGGAAGGAAGATGGAGGGCCTGGAGAATACGATATGCAGGAGTTTGCCGCCAATCTTGACGCCCCAGTGGCGCTTGATGGTAACCGTTTTTTTCGGGTCGGTTTGCAGTATGGGCAGAGAAGTTATGATTTTGCTGATGTGCCCGCAGCGGCGACCAACTTTGAGTCTCGTACTTTTAACAAAATTGGACTCGGCTTTGGCATGGGCTCGTTTATCTCGTCTGATACCTTGTTGATGGGGAATTTTCGTCCGGGGCTCTATAGCGACCTTGAAAACGGCTTTGATGTTGATCATTTTCAATATTATGGCGATGGAATGATTGTTCATCGAATGAATCCTGGGGCGCTCATTCTTGCGGGGATACGGATGGATGAGACTTTTGATGAGGTGCCGATTCTGCCATTTGTTGGGCTCAGACTGCTAAGTAACGATGGTAAGCTGCATATCAGCCTGACTTTGCCGATTGAACTTCAGGTCGGCTACAGTGTTAATCAGTCAGTGCATTTTTATACGCGAGCGGCTCTTGCCGGTGAGGAATATACTGCGAGTATCAATGGCGGGGATGACGAGATGCGAGTCAGTGTCCAGGACCGTCGCGTTGGTGTCGGCTCTTTTCTCTGGTTGGCTGATTTTGTGCATATCAAAATTGAGGGCGGCGCCGAAATGGGGAGTCAGCTGAATTTCAAGCTGCGGAATGCCGGACAATTTTCCGGTGATATTAAGCCAGGTGCTTATCTGCAGGCCGGGCTGGGCTTCGCTTTTTAGTTGGGTCTGTTGTGAACTTGCCGAAAGTTCATTCGGCGCTGTTATCATCGTTTTCCCTGATGTGTTAGGGTGCCGGCTGCGCCAACTGGATATCACCTTAATTAAGTCGGTATATGGAAACGATCTACATCCTTGATGGTTCCGGTTACATTTTCCGGGCTTTTTATGCGACTCCGCCACTGAGTAACGAGCAGGGGGTGCCGACCAATGCCGTCTATGGTTTTACTCGTATGCTGCTCAAGCTGCTGCGCGACGTCTCGCCGAAAT
>JAQTWB010000159.1:2186-5055 GCA_028689495.1 bacterium
TCCGGTTACATTTTCCGGGCTTTTTATGCGACTCCGCCACTGAGTAACGAGCAGGGGGTGCCGACCAATGCCGTCTATGGTTTTACTCGTATGCTGCTCAAGCTGCTGCGCGACGTCTCGCCGAAATATCTGGCTGTTGCATTCGACAATAAGGAGCCGACTTTTCGTCATTTGATGTATCCGGCCTACAAATCCAATCGTGCCGAATGTCCGGCGGATCTTGTTCCGCAGATGCCCTATTTTCGACGGATCGCAAAGTTGCTCGGTCTTACCTGTCTGGATAAGCCTGGCGTTGAAGCAGACGATGTGATTGCCACTTTGGTGCGAGTCTACAAAAAACAGGGAAACCCAATTTGTGTGATTAGTGGCGACAAGGATTTGCTGCAGCTTGTCGATGAACAGGTGACAGTCTGGGACGCGATGCGCGATATTCAGTTTGATGCGGCTCGCGTGGAGGAGAAGCTTGGCGTTCCCCCGACGAAAGTTATCGATTTTCTTTCGCTTACCGGTGACACCAGTGATCATATCCCTGGAGCCCGTGGAGTTGGGCCAAAAACAGCAAGCAAGTTGTTGCAGGATCTCGGGTCACTGGAACAAATCCTGGCTGAACCCGCTGCAATTGAGCGACTCGAGGACCTGCGTGGCAAGGCGGGAGTGCGTAGCAAAATTGAAAGTTCGCTCGACGAGATTCGTTTGAGCCAGAAACTTGTCACCTTAAAAGATGACGTTGAGCCATATGTTGATTGGCGGGAGCTGTCGGCACTTGAGATTGATGGGGTCGATCTTGAGCATGCCACAGAACTTTTCGCTGAGTTGTCTTTTACAAACATGATCGAAACTTTGCGCGACTATGGAGTTCATGTCGCCGGTGCAGAGACTCTCGCAGCGAATTCGAATCCAGCCGCGCAGTACGAAATAGTCACCGAAGCCGGGTTGGCGGATTTTTCTGCGAGGTTGTCGCAGGTGTCTGAATTTGCTTTTGATACTGAGACCACGGGGCTTAACATTCGTCACTCCACCTTGCTGGGCATCTCGATTAGTTGGGAAGAGGGCAAAGCTTTTTATTTGCCGCTTGCGCCGCATGACGGAAGCGAGTTTTTGCCGATTGTCGAAGTAAAGCGTGTCCTTGGGCCGATTTTTGCCAACCCGGCAATTAAGAAAGTGGGCCTTAATCTGAAGTTTGATACTAAGGTTCTGCACTCAGCTGGGTTTGAAGTTCAGGGCCTTGATTTTGATATCCTGATTGCCTCTTATTTGCTTCGTCCAGATGCTCGGCAGCAGGGGCTTAAGCAGTTGGCGCGGGAAGTGCTGCACGAAACGATGGCCACTTATAAAGAGGTGGTCGGGGTTCAGAATTCGTTGGCAGAGGTGCCGCTTGAGCAGGTTGCTCAATATGCAGCTGCCGATGCCGATTTCAGTTTGCGACTGAAGCGGCCCTTTCTTGCTGAGCTGGAAGCGCATGAAAATGGAGTACGCTTGAAAAGTGTGTTCCAGCAGATTGAAATGCCACTTGTTCCGGTGCTTGCCGAGATGGAAGAGGCAGGAGTAATGCTCGATCGAGACTGTCTTGCCGGCCTGCGGGAAGTGCTGACGATTGATTTGGCTCGACTTGAACGGAATATCTATGAGCTGGCGGGGGGGGAGTTTAATTTGAACTCACCTAAGCAGTTGAGCGAAGTGTTGTTTGAGCGTTTGGGGATTCCAACACGCGGGATCAAACGCACGAAGACATCATTTTCTACCGATGCCAGTGTTTTGAGCAAGCTTGCCGAGGAACATGAAATTGCAGTTTTGTTGCTTGAGTATCGCGAGCTTTTCAAGTTGCTTTCAACTTATGTGGAGTCTCTCGACAGATTGGTGGATCCGGAGACCGGGAGGATTCACACCACATTTAATCAGACAGTCGCGGCAACTGGGCGCCTGTCTTCAAGCGATCCAAATCTGCAGAACATCCCGATTCGCGGGGAGCGAGGGCGGATGTTGCGCCAGGCATTTATCGCTCCAGAGGGAGCGATGCTGCTAGCCGCGGACTATTCACAGATCGAGCTGCGTATTCTTGCTCATTTGTCTCAGGATACGGCTTTTCTTGAGGCATTTCGTTCGGGAGAAGACATTCACCAGGCGACCGGGGTTGAGATTTTTGGTGCCGGGCGCATGGCTTCAACGGAAGGCAAAGAATTGCGACGGATTGCAAAAACGATAAACTTTGGAATTATTTACGGAATTAGTCCGTTTCGACTGTCGAGCCAGCTTGGAGTCTCGCGTCGAGAAGCTGGGGAATATATTGATAACTATTTTAAGCGTTATCGCCAGGTCAGAGAATATCTCGACGAGCAGGAACGTCTGGTGGAGGAGAGTGGTGTGGCGGTAACGTTATTGGGGCGGCGTAGGGTCTTGTCTGATGTGGATGCCACGGGTCGGGATGCCGGGTATCGCCAGCGCTCGCTTATGAATTTTCCTATTCAGGGGACTGCCGCCGATATCGTCAAGCTGGCGATGATTCGCACTCGCGAGGCTTTACGCTTAGCGGGCTTGAAAGCGCGGATGGTGCTTCAGGTGCACGATGAGCTCGTGCTTGAAGTGCCGTATGACGAGCTTGAGCAGGCGCAGTCACTGGTTAGAATGGCAATGGAAGACGCGGTGAAGCTTGATGTCCCACTGACAGTGGATATGACAGTTTCGCCTAGCTGGGGAGGAAGCAAGTGGTCTCAGAATCAGCTGTATGCGACAGAGGGATGAAACTTAATATCAGTCTGTCCGCAGAAAAGGTTGAGGTTTGCGATTTGGCATCGGCCGAAGACGCACGTCTTATTGAACAAGTGCTGGCAGGTAATGTAACTGCTTATCGCCAGTTGGTGGAAAAATATCA
>JAQTWB010000160.1 GCA_028689495.1 bacterium
CGAACAACCATCAAACTATCTCCAGCGCTGACAATCGAAAGTATTTCCGGGCGATAACTCTGACTTGCGGCACCAGACAACCGATACACCCCACCAACCTTCTGCACACCAAGCTCACGCAAGTCCCGGCTTAAACTGGCTTGCGGCACATCAAGCCCGCGAGCGGCCAGCGCGGCACATATCTCGTCTTGACTAGAAAAATCGCCAAGATTCAAGACCTCTTTTAATATTTTCAACCGGTTAAGCTTCATCACCCCCATCTCCATTCACTTTTATGCCGCTTTACGCCTTTTTACGCACTTAGGCAAGCAACGCCTCTCCTGGTGAATCCTGGCTGAAGAAAAGCTGCTGATGTTCCGATACTTCCATGAGCAGTGAAAAATGCTCCGCTGGCACTGTCAAAAAAGGAATTCCCGGATATGAAAATACTTTCTTCTCTATTCCCAGCCCGAAAACTTACCTACAATTTTCGAGGGCAACTGGTTTCAGCCATTAATGTACATGCAACATCCGCACTAATCGCCGCACTTTGCGCCATCACCATCGGGCCCACCATCGCTTTTAGCGATGATAACCTTTGTGTTTACCGCAACGACCAGGGCGTTACTGTCCAGGTTAATGGTCAGGACAAAATACCTTCGCGATTTAAAAATAATAGCCACTGTTTCACCGGACAGAATACCAACTATCTTGCCAGTCCCGATAACGTCTCACTGGAAGGCTCAACCGGAAGACGAGTTCTCAATACATCACTGGGTAAAATGGAACTGCGCTGGAGTCGAAGTGTGCAATCACTCTTTCGCCGCAGTCCGGAAAAAGCGTTGAGCGATGCAGCCACCGCCGCAGCCAAAGCCCTGCGCTCAAATGGCTTCCCCAGTCAACTTGCAGAAAAGGCACGAACCCTTCCCTGGAAAATTGTCTTTATGGACGATACGGCGCCTGCTTCGGAGATCCCTCAAAACTTAATCTCAAACTGCCATCCAGCCTGGATGACAGCTCCAGCGAACCTCTATATCGTCTCCCAGCGAGTTGCTGCCGGATGTGAATCCAACAGACAAAAAAAAGCTCAAGGGGTCAGCGACTCCGAACTGGCGCACATACTCATTCACGAGATGGGTCACGTTATCGAATACCTGATGATTGGCAACCTGCAAAGCGCAGAGAAAATGCGCGCCGAAGGCTTTGCTTCCTGGTTTGAGCAATTCGCCTCGGATTATTCCTCGTCGGTCAAGGATGGCAGCGTCAAAGACTACTACATGAATCTGGCCAAAGAGTCTTTCCGTAGTTCACCTTCAGGCTTCAATTTCCAGGGGAGCGCTTATGACTATGCCCGAGCCTCAACCTATTTCCATGCGGTTGTCCGGCGTGGTGGTATTCGGTCGCTAATCGAGGTTTACGATACTATCGCCAAAGACAAATCATCTCTGGCAACCGCCATCAGTAAGGTCATGCGCTGGGACAAGCAACGCCTTGAGGAAGAAGCGAAAAAGGTGACATGAAGTGACAAACTTTATCAGTCGCCTCCCGTACCGCAAAAAGATACGTTTTGCCATCACAGCGACGTCGGCTCTGATACTCTTCATCTGCGCCTCGCTATTTACGGGTTATCAACTAATTTCAATCAGACATATCATTGCCGACAAGGCCAACAACATCGCAAAAGTGCTCGCGGCAAATATCACTGTCGCCGTAACTCGTGACGATGTTCTTTTTGCGACAAGGGAGCTCGCCTCCCTCAAAACAGTTACTGATATACGTGAAGCCTATGTATTCTTGCCCAATGGCAATACCTTCGCCAGCTATAATCGAATCGGCGACCACAATTATCTGGATCCACCTCATCCATCCAGTAATGGGACGACAATTTCTCTTACATCACTTCAACACATTCAACCGCTAACAACATCAGACAAAGAAGTTGGGCGAATTCTGCTGGTGTTTGTTCCGGACCTGCTCAACGATCAACTGCAAATTGCTGCCATCTCCTTGTTTATCGGAACGATAATCGCTCTTGCTATTTCTTACATTGTCTCGGTGAAAATCGAGCCTTTTATATCATCGCCAATATTTGAGCTCTCCGCGATAGCCAATACAATTGCACACAAAAAAGATTACTCACTCCGCGCCAACCTGAGAAGCCAGGACGAAATCGGTCAACTCGCTAACAGCATAAACAGCATGCTCTCTCAGATCGAGAAAAGTGACAACATGCTCAAGCGTCACAAACAGGACCTTGAATTACTAATCTCGGAAAGGACAAAAAAATTGTCCCGGGCAAATACAGCCCTTATTGAAAGTGAAAAAAAACTTCGCCTGATTGCTGACAACCTGCCGGTTTTAATTTGCTACTCCGATACAAACCTCTGTTTGACTTTCCATAACAGCGCCTATCTCAGCTGGTTTCAGCGCCCCTTCCCCACACATGGCATTGTCACCCTTGGTGATGCATATGGAGAAGACAACATTGTTCCTGTCTTGCAGGCTTTACCGGCTCTACTTCATGGCGAGCCACAGCAAATTTCGACGAAATTCACGTTAAACGAGGGAGATATGCGCTTTGTCGAAGTTACAGCCATTCCTCACTGTGAAGAGTTTCAGGTGGTCAAAGGGTTTATCCTGCTGGTACGGGACGAAACCACCCAACGCGAGGCCGAACGAAAACTGCGACAATCCAAGGAAAGCGCTGAAGAGAATGCCAAACTGAAGTCGGATTTCGTCGCAAATATCAGTCACGAACTTCGCACCCCGATCAATGGAGTTATAGGCGCGGCCGAACTGGCAATGCTGACCAACCTGGATGACGAACAAAAAGACTACATTGAGATCATCCGCTCGTCTTCGGAAGGTCTATTGCGTCTGGTAAACGATGTACTTAATTTTTCGGCAATCGAATCAGCGACCATAACGCTCAATACCCGTGAATTTGCTCTGCTGCCATTTCTGAAAAAAACACTTTCCCTGATTGAAATCAGTGCCAGAGATAAGGAAGTAAAAATTTCGCTCAGTGTCGATGAAATGTTACCTGATGTTGTCTACTGCGATAGCGATAGACTACGCCAGATATTGTTCAATCTCCTTGGAAATGCCATTAAATTCACACCTCCACATGGCGAGGTCACTCTATGTGCTGCACCAGACGGGAATAAAGTTCTATTTTCAGTCACGGACACAGGGATTGGCATAGAAGAGTCGGTGCAACACAAAATCTTCTCTCCCTTTTTCCAGGCCGACAGCTCCTCAACACGCTCTTTTGGCGGTACAGGCCTCGGTCTGGCAATTGCCGCAAACCTGGTAACTCGTATGGGAGGGTATCTCGACGTTGACTCTCAACCAGGTAAAGGCAGCACTTTTTATTTTGCCATTGATTTGCCTGAAACCCCTCAGTCCTCCTGCATTCTCGAACGGCAAATAACACAAGCAGAGACCTTTATTGCCCCTTCCCCGACTCCAATTAAAGCCCTGCTCGTGGAAGACAACCTGGTTAACCAAAAAGTCGCCATCAAAATTTTGCAGAAACTGAACATTGAGGTAGAGCTTGCAGTTAATGGGTTGGAAGCATTGGAAAAGGCCGAAATAAATACTTTCGATATCATCTTCATGGATTGCCAGATGCCTGTGATGGACGGTTTTGAAGCGACAAAGAATATCCACCGCCTCTACGAATCTCAAAACAGGTATACTCCAATTATCGCTCTTACAGCCCATGCACTCGCCGGAGACGAAGAAAAATGCCTACTCCACGGAATGGACGGCTACCTCTCCAAACCAATTGACATAAATGCTTTGAAAAAAGTTTTAAAAAAATTCACGCAAAATAAATGCTCATGATGTCAAAAATCCCACTCTTACTATCATCTTCATTACTTAGCCTTGGCTTAACAACTGGCATTGCCGTGGCCCAGGATAGCTGCGACCTCGTCGAACGAGCTGCTGATATCGTGACTGCAGTACATTCAACGCAGTTTAAGACCTCCGTAAAATGTGAACCAGCTTCCAAAGAAAAAATTCGTTTACATCTCGAAGATGCTGTCAACAAAATACCGGATACACAGATCAGAGCGGAAGAACATATCTACAAACTGCTGGGACTAATCCCCGAAAGATATAACTACAAAGATGGAGCAATTGCTCTTTACACGAGCCAAATTGCTGGCTACTACGATCCGCAGCAAAATTTTTACGCAATGGCAGAATGGCTGCCGGAAGCAATCCAGATGCCGGTAACTGTTCATGAGCTAACCCACGCCCTCCAGGATCAACTCTTCGACATCGACAATATATTCGATCCATCACTGACGAGCGACGAATCATTGGCCCGAAGCGCATTACTCGAGGGAGAAGCCTCTGCGGTGATGAGCGATTATATCCTGATGATGCAGGGCAAACCGACTCTGAGCGATGGCGCCGATGCCTCGGCCTTTCTCCTGCAAAATATCGTTGGCATGGTCATGACTTCATTTGCCCTGAACTCTCATCCAACTATACTGATATCAACAGCAATGTTCCCCTATATCAGCGGACTGAATTTTGTCGCTTTTCACATCAAGGACAACGGCTACACAACTCTTGCTGACAAATTTGAGCACCTACCGAAATATACGGCCGAAATTCTCCACCCCGAAACTTACGGAAAACGCAGACTGAAGGAGTTGAAAAAAATCAGGCCAAAAGATGAGTCTTGTGGACCGACCGAAGTTCACTCCGATCGAACCGGCGAATTCTTCCTTTCGGCTTTTCTTGGACAGCATATTGGCGCAGAGAATGCGAGCAGAATATCTCGCCACTGGTCCAATGACCTTTTACAACTATTTCAATGTGAAAATAAGATTAAGCTCTACTGGCAGATTGCTTTTGATGACGATAATGCCGCAGCCAGATTTGTTGAAGCGATGACCGACTTCAAAACACATCGCGAGGCAAGCAGTTGTTCACACTCACCTTCACCGACATGTGCTCAGCAGCTAAAACAGATTAAAATCTCAATGAAAGGTCCA
>JAQTWB010000042.1:0-8074 GCA_028689495.1 bacterium
TCTCAACTCCGGTTTATCTGATAAGTGACTTGACTCAATTGAAATTCGAACAGTTCGCTGACCATACCGGGCGTTTTGTTGTCAACACCACATTTGGCGTTGCCGGGCTTTTTGACGTTGCCGCTGAACACGCTAACCTCCCCCGTCACCACGAGGATTTCGGAACCGCACTGGGATACTACGAAATACCCGCCGGCCCCTACATTGTCCTGCCTTTTCTCGGACCTTCAAATGTCCGCGATGGCCTGGGCCGTATTATTGACAGCGTCGCCCAACCTGTTTCCTGGGCATTGCCGATGACAAGTGCCTCTGACGATGTTGTTTTTTTCAGCAATGTCGGATTGCGAGCCCTTGATGCAATCGATACCAGAGCAGGGCTACTCGAAGCATTTGAGGCAGGTCGCGAAGGCTCGATCGACTTCTATTCTTTCCTCCGCTCAACTTATTTTCAGCGACGTCATGCTTTGATTTACGATTTGGATCAGGATAAACCTGCTGACAACAATACAGAAGATGAGTGGCTTGAGGACGACAACTAATTGAATAATTGAAGCAAGCTGAACGTAATTGCTACTTCTCGCCACCAGCGAACACTTTAAGGGCGTGTCGAAATACACGCCTTTAATGCAGACGGCGAAAGCCGGATGCCTGCGCGCTAAAAAGAACACCAAGCGCAGTAGATGTAGGGCCTGCAAGGTCCTACAAAAGAAAAAACTATAGAGGGGAGACTTTTTCGTGTCGAAGATACGGAAAAGTGGATTGACGGTAGTCAATCCTGGCGAAATGTTAATTTCGCAACACTCCCTTTAACTACCCATTAGGTGCAAATGGATTCAGATCCAGAAGGTATCACCCATAACAAGCTGAACATCCAGGCCGCAATGACTTCCCTACAATCAAACGCTCCGGCGCTGCACAATGCATCAATTGTTTATCGCGAAGACATAAACGAAGAACTATTCATTATTCGAGTTGCTCCTCTCGAAGGACTGGTTCCTGACTTCATTCCGGGCCAGTTCGCTGAAATCGGCCTGGTCCCTGAAGAAGCTTGGACTCTCGATGAAAATCTGCAAAAAAAGAGTCTGATTCGCCGAGCATATTCTATTGCCTCCGCCCCATCCATTCGCAGCTATCTTGAACTGTATATTGTTAAAGTTGATGGTGGACAGCTCACCGAGCGACTACATAAACTACAGGTGGGAGACTCTCTCTTTCTCGCAGAAACCGCCAAGGGCAAATTCACCCTGGACGAAGCCCCACAAGACACCAACCTTTTGCTTATCGGCACTGGGACCGGACTTGCTCCTTTCATGTCAATGTTAAGGGAATTTCATGCGCAGGGACGCTGGAAAAGCATCACCCTGATGCACGGTGTACGCCTCGCTCAAGACCTTGGCTATCGCGAAGAAATTGAAAAATTTGTTTCATCATCAAATAACGTTTTTTACATTCCTTCGACGACGAGAGAAAATATAAAAAGCTGCCCCCCTTATCAAGGCCGAATCCCCGACATCATCAAAGCAGGTGTATTTGAGCAAACAACAGGTATGTCACTTGACCCGAAAACCTGCCATGTCTTTATTTGCGGAAATCCACAAATGATCGACTCCGTACAGACCCTGCTCGAAGAAAAAGGATTTTCCCTACACAAGAAAAAAGAGCCCGGCAATATTCATGCAGAACGTTACTGGTAGGAAGAAAAGCTGAAGGAAAAAATTAAACGACAGGCCGCGAAAAGGATCGTGGAAAAGGTCGTAATAAAAAGGCCGTAATGAAAAGGCCGTAATTTGCCTATCCGTTACGGACAAACCCAATTCAGAACCACGACCCAGCGCTTATCACGATGTTCGTCAAAAAGGTACGGGCTGATATCTTCCTCAAGTAACCTGGCGTAGCATTGCTGAGATATCACCTCTCGACCACGAACAGCTCCTTTCCCACGTGCAATATTTCGGCCCCAAAATGCGCGATGGGTATCGACAAAAGCACGTGCCCCCAAATCGGGAAGGGCCGCGATATCCGCAAGCGAAGCTGACTTTACTCCATCTGGAGCAGGAAGGCGGAAAACACTACCTGCAAGAATATCTGCCAGCGGAGTATATTCACCATCAGCCCAACACACCTGAAGGGCATCTTCTCTATCGCCCCAGGCCGGCAAAATGAAAACAGCCTCGCCGTCCTCTTCAAGGCACTGAATAGCAGCACGCACTACAGCGACAAAGTCACCCCGGCTTTCCCAGCATGACTGCATATAGACAAGCAAACGCACCGCAGAGGTGAAATTCTTGAAAATCTCCTCGAAGCCGATTTGTTCCGCCTCAAAGAAAGTAGTAGCCGCATTAAGAATATCGTCATCGTCGTCGGAGACGACTGTCACATTATAAGAGCGACAGAGTAGCGGCAAATGCCAGAATATAGGCAAACCGTCAGCCAGCCATAAGGTCGCCTGGGGCAGATCGTCGTGCTCTTCGGAAGCAAAAGACAACCTGTTCATATGGCTGACAAGATGCTTGTCGGCCGCATAAAGATACGGATCAAAATGAAGAAACAGAGTCTCCTGCCCAGCACTGCCTTCTCCAAGCCAATGTGACAAATCCGCATCACGTGCAATTTTTGACAGACTTTTTTTTCGAGAACTCATACCACCTGTAAACTCGAACTATCCGCGATAACAGTCCCTGACGCTGGCTTCTATGGAATACCGGGATTGCAAAAATTACATTACCCGGAGAGATTGTCACATTCCACAAATCTCACCATCTGCGGCGAAATTACTTCTCCTACTTGACAGATTGCCACCCTTGAGATGACAGTAAATCAGAGTTTGACAGTTCTGACTACCTGATTTGTCCGAGTCACAGCAAAAGACAGTGGAGAGAACCTCTCCCATCTAATTCGCCGGACTTTCGTTTCTCATCAGGCCTGCTCCAATCATGACAAACCTGCAATAAGTCGCAAAATATAACACCGAGGAACAAACTAAATGGGCGTGACAATAACCGGAACGTATTTAGGTGAAAAACGGGTCGAATTGACACACGGGCCAACCGGTAGTCAGATTATTACCGATGCGCCACTCGACAATAACGGCCGAGCCAGCACATTCTCGCCAACCGATTTGCTCGCCGGCTCGCTTGGTGCCTGCATGCTGACAATTGCCGCAATTTACGCTGAAAACGCCGGAATCCCGTTGACCAACATGAGCTTCTCTGTCGAAAAAATCATGACATCAGCCCCGCGAGCGGTCGGTGAATTGATAATCAAGATTCGGATGCCGAAAAACCTGAGCGCTGAACAGAGAACAAAGTTGGAAAGAGCAGCCATGGCCTGCCCAGTACATAAATCACTTTCAACCGCGATCAATTTCAACTGTTCGTTTTCCTATGATCTATAAAACACCATGTAGTGACCAATATCCCCCCGCTATAAATTTCCCGACCTTAACCGGCTGTGACACAACCCAGTCTATGCAATAGTCATCGACATACCATCCTGGAGCGGCAAATGAGTAATTTTTCAATCAGCGGACAGATTGTCGACATTTTCAAGCGTGAAATTTTCCCTGGGCGTATTGAAATCTGCCAGGGGCGAATCACGGCTATCCAAAAAATGGAAAAAGTCGAAGAGACGCACTACATCCTACCCGGCTTTATTGATGCTCATGTCCATGTTGAAAGCTCAATGCTGGTTCCAACTGAGTTTGCCCGCATGGCAACAATACACGGCACAATTGGCTCTGTTTCCGATCCGCACGAGATCGCCAATGTCTGCGGTATGGCCGGAGTAGAATTCATGCTCGAAAACGCTTCTAAATCTCCCTTCAAGTTTGCTTTTGGTGCACCATCCTGTGTTCCGGCAACTGTATTTGAAACTGCAGGTGCTGAACTTGATGCTACTGACGTTACTACCCTACTCGAAAGAGACGACATATATTACCTCTCGGAGGTAATGAACTTCCCCGGTGTTCTTCTCCGAAGCCCCGATATCCTTGAAAAAATCGCTTCTGCCAGACGGCTAGGTAAACCAATTGATGGACATGCACCTGGCTTGCGCGGCAACGATGTTATCAGCTACTGCGCCGCGGGAGTAACAACAGACCATGAGTGCTTCACGATTGAAGAGGCACGAGAAAAGCTGAGCTCCGGAATGAAGATCCTGATTCGCGAAGGAAGTGCCGCAAAAAATTTCGATGAACTGATTCCATTGCTGGGCGAGAACCCGGAATCAATCATGTTTTGCTCCGACGACAAACACCCAGATGATCTGTTACAGGGACATATCAACCAACTTGTCTCCCGCGCACTAGACAAAGGATTTGAATTGTTCGATGTCCTGCGAGCGGCAACACTTAATCCAGCTGTTCATTACAATTTGCCGATCGGCATGCTTCGTGTTGGTGATGATGCTGATTTCATTGTTACCGACGACTTAAAGACAATGCGGATTACCAGGACCTATATTGCTGGCACACTCTGCTCCAAAGATGGTCAGCCGCTTCTATCGTCAGTAATATCCACCGCCATAAATAATTTTTCCTGCCCGATAATCTCCAGGTCAGACATTGCTCTCGTCGCCCATGGGAAAACGTTGAACGCCATAGGAGTGATTGATGGCCAAATTGTCACAACGGCATTGACCGCAAAAGCCAACATCAAAGATGGACTGGCCATATCGGATCCAGACAATGACCTGATTAAAATTGTTGTGATCAATCGATACCAAAGTGCCAAACCAGCGGTGGCCTTTGTCTCCGGAACCGGTCTGAAACACGGCGCTATTGCCTCAACAGTAGCCCACGACAGCCATAACATTGTTGCAATTGGCTCAGACGATCAGGATATCGTCGCCGCGATCAACACTCTAATCGATCTTCGCGGTGGACTTGCCGTTGCCAACAAAGACAACATTGTCGCGCTGCCACTACCGGTGGCTGGACTGATGAGCCTAGAATCAGGTGAATTTGTCTCAGCGCAGTACCGACAACTTGACGAAATAGCACATTCTTTGGGAACAACTCTTCATGCCCCATTCATGACACTATCATTTCTAGCACTCCCCGTAATACCCGAACTCAAGTTAACTGATCTCGGATTATTCAACGTCAATATCTTCAATTTCACTGAACTCTTCATCTGACATAAATATCACATGGCGATATGTAACCTTATAATCTGCAGGAGATAATAAAATGAGTGATTGCTCCCTTGAACTTGCCCGCCGTATGTTGTCATCTCAAGCAACAAAACTTTCACCATCCGCGCCTTTTACATGGACCTCTGGAGCTCGTATGCCAGTCTATAACGACAATCGGGTCCTTCTTGGTAGCTATACCTCACGAGCCCTGGTGTCTCGCGCATTCCGTGAAAAATTGAACAGTTTGAATGTCTCCTGCGAGGTCATCGCTGGAACAGCCACCGCCGGTATAGCTCCCGCAACCAGCCTGGCGGACTTAATGGAACTACCTCTTGCATATGTCCGTTCCGAGGCCAAAAAACACGGTATGGGCAAGAGAATAGAAGGACCACTTACTACCGGACAAAAAGTTGTACTCGTTGAGGACCTGGTATCAACCGGGGGCAGCGCCATCTCAGCTATTGAAGCAATTCGTGAGGCAGGCGGCGTAATTGACATCTGCCTTTCTATATTCAACTACGGTTTCCCCGAAGCCGAAGCAGCTTTTGCCAAAATCAATTGTCAAATTATCTCTCTACTGACATTCAACACGCTTTGTCAGGTAGCTTTCGAAGAGGGATATATTTCTACAGATGAACACAAACTGATTGCCGACTGGGCATCATCACCATTTGATTGGGCGACAAGACACGGAATCTAACCCGGATTTGTCCGGTGTGCCCCCGGCGAAGTATCACCGCGGGGCAGCCGAACTCCAGGTCGGCGGCAAAGATTGATCGAGGCGCCTCGAGAAGCGCCGACTATTTCTACAACACGAATCCAGCTTGTACGAACCAGCTAAGGTTTATTCGTGGCGATTCTCGCATTTGACGAAGAAATAATCCGTGCCATGTCGCGTATTAGTTTCATCGTTGAAGCAGGACGAGTCTTGATAAGCTTTATGAAATTCTCAGCCTCAATATGCATAGTCGTACAATGGTTACAGGCAATAATTGTAGCATTGGCTTGTTCAGAGGTAAGAGCAGAAATGGCACCAAATGTTTCATCTTCATTTACCTCACCAACCTTTACTCCCTTCAAATAGACATCCGCCCGACCTGACAAAAGTGTATAAACACGGCTTATTACAACTCCTTCCTCTATTATTTTCTCCCCTTCCTCGAAAGAAGAAAATTCGGCAGCAAGTTCTTCAACTTCCGGCAAATGTTCGTGCAAGACCTGGGAGAAGAGCGCAGCACGGGCAGCAAGTAAACAACTCCAATGAGTCACAAGTTCTGGGGTCAAAGAAATATGTTGCAAAATATCAACAAGACGGTATTCAGCAAGCTGAGTGGCAAACTCGCTCTGATAAACTGCGAAACTCTGGGTCATAACGTCTTCTATTCCTAGAATGCTGCCTTCGGGGCAGACAAGAAGGCTGCGCCCTTCGCGTGCATACTTGATGTGGCCATCCAGAATGCGATAAACAGAATCGCGTGAACCAATATCTTGATATAGTTGCCTGCCGGACGGCACCAGAATTTCTCGTTTTGGGGACAACTCTGAAAATATAAGATCACTGCGCAGCGAAATAAGCTGAACTAGTGACTTTGCCTCCTCAGATAACCCTTGAAAAGAATACACCTGTTCCTCACTTCTCTGTCATTGTATAAACCCCATCCCAATCATCGTGGGGCGGGTGATCAAAATAATATTCACACCGTCTTGCCAACTCCAGCGCTACGTAAAACGATGGCTCAATTTTTAATACATCATTAAAGAGCTTATGCGCGGCTTTCCATGCCCTCTCCTCATAAAAACTTAAACCTCGTTCAAACAGTTTTTTTGCATGAGCGCCAATATCAGCCATTGTATAGACGACAACAGTTGTTTCCTGCCCCTTAACCCGAATCCGATCGATCGCAGTTAACTGATGATAATACTTAAAACTCTCATCAAGACTGGCTGCGGTTGCACTATCCATTAGAATAGAACTACGATACTGTTTATTGGCGCCCTCCAATCTCGATGAAAGATTCACACTGTTCCCAAGTACCGTATAATTTAGACGCCCTGCCCCCCCTACGTTACCAGCGACAACTCGTCCGCTGGCAATACCAACTCGCACCGCAAGCGGCACCCCATTTTCAGCGACAATCTGTTCATTCAACTCATTCAGCTTTTCAATAATCTCCACTGCAGTTCCTACAGCGAACTCCTGGGGATGATTACAAGGTACTGGAACCCCCCATACTGCCATAATCGCGTCACCAATGAACTTGTCGATATATCCATTATTACCAATAATAACTTCGGCGAACCCTCCAAGAACCCGGTTCATCAGACTAATTAGTTCACTGGCACTAACCTTTTCGGATAAAGATGTGAACCCGGAAATATCAAGAAAAAGAACCGTCACATCCGCCTCTTTACCGCCAAGTTCAAGTTTTTCCGGATTTTTGACAAGTTCCGCAACCAGTGCAGGAGAAAGATAACTGGAAAAAGCATTCTTCAAAAACTTCCGTTGGCGTTGAGATACAAAGTAATGAACAAATGGCGAAACAAAATAGCCAATACTAACCGAGGCTATTATCATCGCCGGGGATATATAGGTTCCCTGATGCTGAAACATGTAAGCCGAAGCGAAGGTAATCGCTGCAAAGAAGTTTGCATATAGCAGCACACCAGTAAAAGAACGAAAATATATAAACACCATGACCGAGATACAGGTCAGTAGCGGATAGATCCATCGCGGAATAGCGAGATATCTCAACCCTATCCCCTGAATAAGACTTGCTGCCGCATGCGCATGTATTTCTACCCCGGGCATGTAGCCGCCATAGAACCGGGAAAATGGAACTGCATAATGATCGGGCGGTTTATTTTCAGCAGATACTTCAGAGTACAGTGCAAATCCAACAAAAACCAATGCATCGTCAAAGATACCTTCGGGCAGATACTT